>NZ_JBSYGG010000001.1:102159-595701 GCF_054121475.1 Salegentibacter profundi | reverse complement strand
CGCTTTGCTCCGGAATAGCTGTCCGCTTTGAAACGGAATCACTGTCCGTTTTGCCCCGGAATGGGTGTCCGCTTTATTCCGGAATCACTGTCCGCTTTCCAGCGGAATGGGTGTCCGTTTTCACCGGATTGTGCAGGTTATACTGTTAAATCCTATTTTTAATTTACACCTTTTTCTGGTAATCCTAAAATAACAAGTATTTCCATGTTGTTCTTCAAATTAACTATTTTCTTTTCTGGTATCTAAGATTACATTTTTTCGGCAAAACCGCCATTTGCTATAACCGATTGTTGTGTGCAGTGCTTTTATCGAATCATTCGTTTATAATGTTCTTCGTAATTGTTTTCTACGAACACTAACCTAAATGCATCTTTAAAATCGGTATAGTCAAACTCTTTTATATCAAAAATGTTTTGACCTAAAGAATGAGATTCTCTGTTAATATATCTATTAAAGGATTGAAATCTAGTCTCTTTCATAACGGGTTTCTGAAAAAATTTTCCTAAATCCCTTTTCTCAACAAAATTGAAAAAATATTCAATTATGTTTCTCATACAATTGGCAATAAGAGCAGGTGATTGTTGTTCGTCTTTAATAACTTGCCAATAGGATTGATAATCATTTTGAATTTCTTCGTATTTCATATCCAGAATTTGACTTCCATCCTGATTTTTTATTAATCTGTACAAATTTTGATTTTCTTTTCTACGTGTATGATTGGTATCTGTTAATTCGTAGAAGAAATATAAACTATGTGTTAATATGAAAATTTGCTCATATTTTTCACTTCTTAAAAACTCTTCGTGTATTAAACGTCCAATATTAAAAATGTATATGTGTGAAAGACTTGATATTGGGTCGTCGACTACTATAATTTTCTTTTTATCTGCTTGGTCTATACTTTTTTTACCTCTGCACATTTCAATGAAGTAAAGAAAGCTAATTATCATTTTTTCACCTTCGCTCAGACTTTTAAAAACTTCATCATTATCATCTTTTCTTTTTACTTTATAGAAGCTCTCAGAGTGCTTTTCTATCTTAAAATCCTGAATTCCTAGTTCTAATAAACCATTGTTAATATTCTTGATAGCCTCTTCGACATTTACTGTTAACTTTTGCTGTTCAACAATTATTTCATTTTGAGTTTTTAAATAGTCTAATAATTCTTTTTCTGTTTTTTTATAGCCTTCAATTTTTTCTGATAATTTTTTGTTCGCTGAAGTATAGGCAGAAATCGTCTGATCATATTCCCACCTCATAATCTTCCAAAACTGCAATTTCAAGTCATTTAGTGATTTCTCTATATTCTCTATCTTTTCATTATGTTTTTTTGTTTCTTCATTTACTTTATCAATTATCTGATTAATTGATATAATTAGGCTTGAGGTTGAATTTAATTTTATTGATTGACTTGGAGAATCTATTTTATCTTTGAGTAGTGTTTTATTTTTAGAAAACACAGCTTCTAATTCCTTGTATTTGGAATCAAATTCTTTTTTGTAAACCTCTAATTTTGGATTTTCCTCATATTGCGATAAAAAAGGAATAGAAGAAACGGCATTTATATATTCACTATGTATTTTTTGCAATTTTGAAATATCTTTCTCGTAGGTTTCATCAAAATATCCTTTTAGTTTTTCAATTAAATCTTTAGTAATTGTTTTTCCTTGGCAAAATGGGCACCTTTCCTTGTTTTCTACATTATCAGGTAAATAATTTAAACCAGTTTTAATCCAGTCGGAATTACCTAAATCCGTGATAAATGCTCCCACTGAACTATTATCACTTCCAACTATTATTTTAGATAGTAATTCATCTGTTTCGTTTTCTGAACCTATAAAATTTAATTTTGGAACGTAAGTTAATTTTTTAGCATCATCTCCAGTTATTGATAGAATTTCTTTCTTTAATTCTTCAATATTTTTACTCGGTTTAGCTTCTGGTTTAGCAATTTGGATTATATGCTCGAAGAGTTTAGCACTATTACCTTTTAACCCCGTTAGGCAGAACTCGAAAACTCTATCACCACCAGTATATTCGGTCTTTATTTCCCAGATTTTTTTCTTCGCTCCATCTAAAGCATCTTTTCTTTCAGATGAAACGCTTTCTATTAATTTTTCATTTTGATCAAATGAACCTTTTGCTTTTTTTATCTGATTTCTAGCATTTTGAATTTTTTGTTCAGCTTCTTGATTTCTTTTAGATAAAGTGAAAATACCATTTTGACTCTCTGATTCGTAAAAATTTTCTTGGATAAATTTTTGATTGTAGACTAACACTTCATTTTCATCACTAAGCCCTTCAATGGAGCATTTGGCGTAGTTTTGATCATTTTGGTTATAAAGGAAATTAGAAATTGTGCTTTTTCCAGTGCCATTTAATCCATAAATGAGATTTGCTTTTTTATCTGTTTCTAAAACTTTAGAGCTTTTATAACTCGCTATACTGTCGAGGGTAATTTTTTGAATCATATTTTTTGGTTAGCAGTCCACATAACGTGTTATATCCCCGTAAAATACTTTTTAAAAATACATCCCTGGGATAAACACAGTTTCGCTAAAGATAAAACAATACAATAAGAGAAAAATGCGGAAAACCGTAATGAAAAGAAATCAACTCAATAATTACGTTATTTAAAGTGGCTTTTCAGGCCAAAAATCTTTGGGAGAACATTCCAGAATTAAAGCAATTTCGTTTAAGTGGTTAAGGTTGTATTTTGCTCTTCTATTTTTTGATTCCACATGGGAAACAAAACTATCACTTAAATTTAATTTTTGGGAAAGAGCTATTTGAGATAAGCCTTTCTCCCTTCTCTTATCTCTTACCTTTTCAATAATATAGATTTCAATTTTACTTGCCACGAGCTACGTTCCGAGGCTACAATTAGAAACATAAATAAATTTTTAACAAAGGTACCTGTACCATTAGTTGTGAAGTTTTATTATATTTGAGTGTTATTAGAAGACTTGTAAGCATTTTATTCAGTCATATTGTAAAAGTTCTTCCTAATGATCTGAAAAACCCTACATAGTATAAAAGTTTAAATTTAACTGCTTATGTTACAGCGTATTTTTAAATTATTACAGCAAGGGCATCCCGATGCTTTGGAACTTATCTATTCAAGGTATTACCCCAATATCTTCTGGGTGGGCCGGCAAATCCTGGATGATGATTTTGCCGTAGAAACCCTGGTTCAAGACACCTTTCTCATACTATGGGAGAAAAGAGACCGGATAAAGCGATCCGAACACATTTACTACTTCCTTCGATTGGTAATGAAAAGGGAATGCTATACCTATTATACCCGCCCTAAAAACAAGTTTTTCAGGACCGTCAATTCCCTGGAAAGTTACCAGGACTACCAGGACTATTTAGCTGGATATGATCCTAAAGAAGCGCTCCAATACCAAAAAGATCAAGAGGCCCAACAAAAAGCTTTCGATAGGATACGAAATGTGCTCCCATTGCTTAGCAGCGAAAGAAAGCGCCTTATAGAACTCTGCTTAAAATATAACTTTCAGTATAAAGTTATTGCCCAGATGATGGGCACCAGTATCACCCATACCAGCAACGAGGTAAAAAAAGCCATCGAGGATATTAAAAACATTCTCCACCAGGGCAGTAATCTGGAAACAAAACCAAAGCCGGTATTGACATTGGCCGTAGAAATGCAAGGCGCAATAACCCCTGAACAGGAAACGGTCTTGCAACTTCGCAATGAAAGGCAATACTCCTTTGCTGCAATTGCCAGGGAGCTAAACCTTTCCCAAAAGGAAGTCCACCAGGAATTTATGGCCGCCTATAAGCTCATGCAGCTCAAACACGAACAACAACCGGCTTAGTGATGGGAAAGAATACGATCAAACTCACCCGCAGGATCCAGCTGTTGATCGATCTGCCTACCAAGGAAGAACGGGAGGAGGCCATGGGGAAACTATATCGGTGGCGTTACCGAACCTACAAGGCAGCAAACCTAATCGTATCCCATCTCTATGTTCAGGAGATGATCCAGGAGTTCTTCTATCTATCGGAAGGCATAAAGTATAAACTGGTGGATATAAAGAAGGATGATCTTGGTATCTTCAACCGTTCCCGGATCAATACCACCTACCGGATGGTATCCGATCGCTTTAAAGGAGAAATGCCCACCAACATTTTAACCAACCTCAATAGCTCTATTTTGAGATCCTTCAGGAAAAACAGGGAGCAGTATTGGACAGGCCAGCGTTCCTTACACAATTTTAAAAGGGATATGGCTTTTCCCTTTGATATGGAGGGCGTGTGTGGGTTGGAATTCAATCCTGATAAGAAGGCTTTCTGCTTTCGTTTTTTCTCCATTCCCGTAAAAACCTATTTAGGCAGGGAATTTAACGACAAATGGAAACTGATGCATGAGCTGGTTAGTGGAAAAACCAAAATGCGTACTTCCCATATCAAATTAAAAGACGGCAAGATCTTTATGCTGGCCACCTTTGAACTGGAGAAGGAAAAGCACAAATTACGGCCGGGAGTAGTTGCAGAAGCAAGCTTGTCCCTGGAATACCCAATCGTGGTAAAGATCGGAAAGGCCAAGCTTACAATTGGCAGCAGGGAAGAGTTTTTATACCGAAGGTTAGCGATACAGGCCGCTTGTAGAAGGATACGGGAGGGGGTAAAATATGCCAGGTCGGGAAAAGGGACAAAACGAAAAACCAAAGCATTGACCAGGTTTAGGGATAAAGAGCGTAATTATGTCAACCAGCGACTGCATGTGTATAGTAGAAAGCTCATCGATTTCTGCATCAAACACCAGGCAGGAACGCTCGTTTTATTGGACCAGGAGGAGAAGATAGAGATAGCCAAAGAGGAAGCCTTTGTTATAAGGAACTGGAGTTATTATGACCTTATGACCAAAATAAAGTACAAGGCCGAGAAAGCCGGTATTGAACTTATAATAGATTAGTTAATTAGGAGGGTGCTTGTACACCCGCAAGGTGAGGCTGATTAGAGCACTCACTAAATGCACTTAGCATATACAACGCGTGGGCATCCCTTAGTAAATCCACATCTAAGCATATATAGGAACTAAAAAAGGTGATTTTATAGACCAGATTATTATAAAGCAACCGAATAAGTTTTAAGGATGTCTGTAAACTTGAACAAGGAAATGTTCATTTTTTAAATGTTTAACTTTCATTTTGAAATCAGGAGAAAAAATTAATTAAATATTGTGGAGCAGTCATGGAATCACAGCAAGATCAAATTCTTATTTATAAAACAGAGACCGGTCAAACCCAAATTGAAGTAAGACTGGAAGATGAAACGGTTTGGCTAAGCCAGAATCAAATGGCTCAACTCTTTGATCAAAGTAAACAAAATATAAGTCTACACATTCGTAATATCTATAATGAAGGCGAATTGGAGGAAAATTCAACTGTCAAGGATTACTTGACAGTTAAAACGGAAGGTAAAAGAAAGGTATCCCGAAATTTAAACTATTATAATTTGGATGTTATTATTTCAGTAGGATATCGTGTAAAATCCAATCGAGGAACACAATTTAGGATTTGGGCAAATAAGGTTTTAAAAGAATTTCTATTAAAAGGATATTCAATAAATGAAAAATTACTTCGAGAAAAATCTCGCCAGTTCGAAGAACTAAAAAACGTAGTACGCTTGCAGGAAAAAGTTATTTCTGAACACGATCTTAATACAGATGAATCTAAAGGATTAATAAAAATTATTGCTCAATATTCACGTGCGCTGGATTTATTAGATGATTTTGATCACCAACGGTTGGTGGTACCAGAAGAAGGTAGTCGTGAAGTTTTTCAAATCACCTACAATGAAGCTAGAAAAGCAATAGATGAACTAGGAAGACAGACAAAATTCGAAGGCCTTTTCGGTCGGGAAAAGGACGATTCTTTTAAAGGATCTTTAGAAAATATATACCAAACCTTTGGTGGGGAGGACCTTTATCCCACAACCGAAGAAAAAGCAGCTCACTTGCTTTATTTTGTGGTGAAGAATCATTCCTTTTCCGATGGGAATAAAAGAATTGCCGCATTTTTATTTGTTTGGTTTTTAGACCGGAACCAGATACTCTACACTCACACCGGAAATAAGGTAATCCCAGACAATGCCCTGGTAGCATTGACCTTATTAATTGCTGAAAGCAACCCACGAGATAAAGAAATGATGATTAAGGTAATAGTAAATCTTATAGCTCGAATATCATGATTAGTCACTCGTACCGTTTTAAAACCTACTTCCTGAATTGCAACAAGATCTTGATCTACTGTATTGATTATATCCGCTATTGGATCCAGATTGAGGTTATTCTGGGTCGTTTCACCGCGAAGGATGTTTAAAACTAAGCTCACGGACAACTATTCCTCTCTCTTTCTCTTGTTCTAAATTTGCAATCGAGATAAGTAATATGGCTCTAACTCTTTTCAACTTATATTCTCCTAAATGTCCTGTGTTATTCCCTTAAGATTGAATTTAGGTGTCCAGTTCCATCCCGTTTTGGCAACTTGGTCATCTAAGCTAGTTGGCCAACTATCTGCGATTTTTTGTCGGAAATCAATTTTATTTCGGAAATATTGTAAGAGGTACGAGTTTTAATTTTTTCAACTGGTGCGGACATAAACTCTATCGCTGCTCGAATAGCACCCAGAATAAACATCATGGGTAATTTTGAATCTTCATTAAGATAAGATTGGTACCTCTCTTTAGCTTTTGCTTTATAAAAAATATCAATGGCATAATCGGTAAAAAGACGGGTTTAGCCCTAACAGAAGGCTTTGATAAGATAGATAAGGTTATACCGAGGAGAATTTTGAGGATAAAGATCGAGAAATGCTACCTCAGCATAATGAAGAGGTGGTTATAGCCCCATCATAGATTCTAATTGCGAAAATTGCCGAATCTTGTATTGGTATGAATACTATGAAATTTTAAAGAATAAGAAGGTTATAAGCGCTCGGGTTTTTCCTGGGAAAAATAAATTTTAGTTTTTCTTCCATCGAAGGTTGGTAGTTATTTGGAATCTATTAAAATTCAATTCTTAATCTCATTTTCCTCTCCTATTGTAGCTTTAATTGCTTTTAAAAAATTGTCGATCTCAAAAGGTTTGGCAATAAAATTAGTCGCTCCAGCATCCAAACAAATTTTCCGGGCGCCGTCGAATCCAGACATCATTAGAATCGGGATATTTGAAATAGAACTTGTATTTCTTATTTCGGAGCATATATGCGTTCCGTCAATTCCACTCAACAATTTATCCATTATGATTAAATCAAAATCATCTTCCAAAAGGTTTTCAATTGTTTTGTTTGGATATCGCAAAAGACTCACCTCATATCCATTCATTTCAAGTTGATCCCTCAGTATAAGACCTAAGTGATAATCGTCCTCAACAAGTAAAATTTTATTCATCTTTATTCTTTTTATTTGAAAATATCATTTTAACTCGAAGGTAAATATCTGGAATCCTTTCTATTAAAGATTTATATCAAATTTTTAACTTTTGTTGTAATACACCTTAGCACAATCAATCGAAAGAGGTATTACGTTTAATCATAAGACTAAGGTGTCCCAAAAGTAAAAATAAAACTAACATAATAAGGACGTATTTCTTCCTATCCCCTTCAACTCGTAACTATTATCTTAAAATTAAGTTGTAATTTTTAACTAAAAAACCTCAAAGGGGCAGCAGATTATTTTTTAAATCCCTGATAATACAGCCATCCAAGAACTTTTCTTCGATTCCATTTAAGCATTTCTCAAGTTTAAACATTTCACAAAATTTTCACATATTATTTATTTTTAAAGTGGTTTTTTTATGGGTTGTTAATTTATGTTTCACAAAAACCTTCATTTTCATTTATTTAAAAATTTCCAAAACACTTTATCCGAATGTCTAAAAATACCACCACCTCTTCCAAAGCAGAAAACAAAACTACTTCCAAAAAAAGTTCATCAACTAAACGTCGCTTAGTTAAGAATTCTAAAAGAGTTCCACATAAGGAAATGTTTAAGGATAGCGATTATGTTCATGAACAATTGGATCGACTAATATTTGCACTTGAAGCATTTAGAGAAGGCGATATTTCCGTTCGATTATCAAAGGAACGAAACGATAAATTTGCAGATTTGGCCGAAGCTTATAATACCATGGTTGAAATGATCGGGGGTGTTAGTACCGAAGTTTCCAGAATCTCCCGGGTAGGAGGTATCGAAGGGAATTTGGATGCCCGGGCGGAATTTAAGGCCTCAAGTGGAGTTTGGAAGGATATGATAGATAATATTAATATTCTTATTGAAGCTATAGCTAAACCGGTACTGGAGGTAAGTAGGATTCTTAACAGCATAGCAGCAGGAAAACTGGATGATAAGTTTAGCCTTACGGTAACCGGGGATTTTCGGGCCATGGCCGATGTTATCAATCGAACCTTAGGCAGCTTGAATATTTTTGCGGAACAGGTAACCCAGGTGGCGCGTGAAGTGGGAGTGGAAGGTAAACTGGGAGGACAGGCAAGCGTTCCCAATGTCTCGGGAACCTGGAAAGATCTTACGGATAATGTAAATCACATGGCTAGCAACCTAACAGAACAGGTACGGGAAATTGCAACGGTAACTACAGCGGTTGCTGATGGAGATCTTTCCAGAAAAATTACAGAGGAAGGAAAGGGAGGGGAAGTTCTTGGACTGTCCACTACTATTAACAGAATGGTGGATTCTCTAAATATATTTGCTGCGGAGGTAACCAATGTAGCCCGTGAAGTTGGGGTAGAAGGAAAGTTAGGAGGACAAGCAGATGTGCCAGACGTTGCAGGAACCTGGAAGGATCTTACTGTCAATGTAAACACGATGGCTTCCAATCTTACAGCCCAGGTTCGGGAGATCGCAGGTGTAGCCACTTCGGTTGCAAATGGAGATCTTTCAAAAAAAATATCCATAAATGTAAAGGGGGAGATAGCAGAATTAAAGGATACCATTAATCAAATGGTGGATTCTCTCAATATATTCTCCGATGAGGTGACTCGCGTTGCACGGGAAGTAGGAACAGAGGGAAAGTTAGGAGGACAGGCCGAAGTTCCGGATGTAGCAGGAACATGGAAAGACCTGACAGACAATGTAAATACCATGGCAAGCAACCTTACCAATCAGGTGCGGGAAATAGCCTCGGTAACTACAGCGGTAGCTCAGGGGGACCTATCTCAGAAAATTTCAGAACAAGGCAAAGGAGGAGAAGTCCTGGTGCTTTCCAATACGATTAACAGCATGGTTGATTCATTAACCCTTTTTGCGGCTGAGGTTACACGTGTTGCCCGCGAGGTGGGAACTGAAGGGAAACTGGGAGGTCAGGCAACTGTACCTACTGCAGCCGGAACCTGGAAAGACCTTACCGACAATGTTAATATTATGGTTAGCAATGTGACTACCCAGGTTCGGGAAATTGCAAATGTGGCTACCGCGGTAGCAGATGGAGATCTTTCACAAAAAATATCAATTGATGTAAAAGGGGAAATAGCTGAACTTAAAGACACTATTAACCAAATGGTGGACTCTTTAAATATTTTCTCTGATGAGGTAACCCGCGTAGCGCGTGAGGTAGGAACTGAAGGAATTCTTGGGGGTCAAGCTAAGGTACCCGATGTAGCTGGAACCTGGAAAGACCTCACCGATAACGTGAATTATATGGCTTCGAACCTTACTACCCAGGTAAGAGAAATTGCCAATGTGGCAACGGCAGTGGCAAAAGGTGATTTAGCGCAAAAAATTGCCATTGAAGCTAAAGGTGAAATTGCAGAACTAAAAGAAACCATTAACACTATGGTGGATTCCCTGAACATTTTTTCTGATGAGGTTACCCGGGTAGCACGTGAGGTAGGTACTGAGGGTATTTTGGGAGGTCAGGCTGAAGTTCCCAATGTTGGTGGTGCATGGTGGGAACTTACAGAGAATGTAAATACTATGGCCTCCAACCTCACCACACAAGTAAGGGAAATTGCCTCAGTAACCAAAGCGGTAGCCAACGGTGATTTATCTAAAAAGATTTCTGAAGAGGAAAAGGGAGGAGAGGTATTGGAATTATCAACTATAATCAATACGATGGTAGATTCCCTGAACATTCTTTCTAACGAGGTAACGCGAGTAGCCCGTGAGGTAGGTACTGAAGGGATGTTGGGAGGTCAGGCGGAAGTTCCTAATGTGGCAGGTGCGTGGCTTGACCTTACTGATAATGTGAATACCATGGCCAGTAACCTAACAAGTCAGGTGCGGGAGATCGCCAATGTAGCAACGGCAGTAGCCAATGGAGATCTTTCTCAAAAGATTTCCATTGACGTAAAAGGAGAAATTGCTGAATTAAAAGCCACAATTAATCAGATGGTGGACTCGCTGAATATTTTTGCAGCTGAAGTTACTCGGGTTGCCAGGGAAGTGGGAACCGAAGGTAAGCTTGGAGGGCAGGCAAAAGTGCCCAATGTTGCAGGTACCTGGAAAGGACTGACCGATAATGTGAACACTATGGCAAGTAACCTGACTACCCAGGTGCGGGAGATCGCCTCGGTAACAACGGCAGTTGCGCATGGGGATCTTTCCCAAAAAATTTCCGAACAGGGAAAAGGAGGAGAGGTATTAGAACTTTCTACCACCATCAATATCATGGTGGATGCTCTTAACATTTTTGCGGACGAGGTAACCAATGTGGCCCGTGAAGTGGGAACGGAAGGTATTCTTGGTGGGCAAGCCGAAGTTCCAAATGTGGCCGGTTCCTGGAAAGATCTTACTGATAATGTAAACCAAATGGCGAGTAATTTAACTTCACAGGTACGTGATATCGCTGGGGTCTCAACTGCCCTTGCCAGGGGCGATTTCTCCAGAAAAATTGATGTGGAAGTTAAGGGAGAGGTACAGGAACTTAAGAATAATATCAATGCCATGGTAGACAGTTTTACTACTATTGTTAAGGCAGCCAATACCATTGCAAAAGGGAATTTTTCAATTGAGATGCCCCTTCGAAGTGAGGCAGATCAATTGGGAATTGCTTTGAATACAATGACCGAGAACCTTAAGCGAATTTCAGAAGAGAATGAAAATGAGGCATGGATAAAGACTGGACAGGCAGGCCTTAACGATAGAATGCGCGGAGAACAAGACCTTTTGACTTTGTCTAAAAATATTATTTCCTACCTGACTAAATACCTGGACGGTCATGTGGGTGTGATTTATTTGGCCGAACACAATAACGAAAAGAAACAATTAAGAATGACTGGTTCCTATGCCTTTACCCGACGAAAATCGCTCAAAACGGTCTTCGAATTCGGAGAAGGTCTTGTGGGTCAGGCGGCTCTGGAGAAAGAACCTATCGTCCTTTCAGGCATACCTACAGACTATATCAGTGTAACTTCAGGGCTTGGAGAGAAAAAACCCCAGAATATTCTTGTTCAGCCATTTATTATAGATGGTGAAGTAAAAGGAGTGATCGAAATTGGATCATTTAAATCCTTTAATGATAATCAACTGGAATTATTACGCTCGGTAGGGGAAAATATTGCCATCACTACAAATTCTTCCCTCGATCGCGAAAAAATGAAAGATTTACTGGAAGAGTCACAGCGACAATCCGAAGAATTGTTGAAACAACAGGAAAAACTTCAAATCCAGAGTAAGGAACTACAAATGGCCAATGAGGACCTTGAATCCAAGACGAAAGATTTGGAAATGCAGAAAGAGGATCTGCAATTCAGTAGAGTTGAAGTTGAAAGAAAAGCAAAGGAACTGGAGCTCGCAAGTAAGTATAAATCGGAATTTTTGGCAAATATGTCTCATGAACTGAGAACACCATTAAACAGCCTTTTAATTCTATCCAAGGATCTTAGCGATAACAGAAAAGGAAATTTACTGAAAGAAGATCAGCAAAAATCTGCTAGTATTATCTATGAGGGGGGGCTAAACCTTCTTAATCTTATTAATGATATTCTGGATCTTTCCAAAGTAGAGGCTGGAAAATTACAGATTCATCCGGAAGAGGTGCTGGTCGATAGCCTTAAAAATAACCTGCGAGATCAATTCGAACCTCTTGCAAAAACTAAAAAGTTAAAGTTCACTATAAAATGTAAACCAAATGCACCCGATAGGATAATAACCGACGGACAGCGGTTGGAACAAATTGTAAAGAACCTCCTTTCCAACGCATTTAAATTTACAGAAAAAGGATCTGTGAATGTTTCTATTGGTAAGCCTGATGAAAAGGTCAAATTCCGTGAAATCACCTTATCAAAATCTGAGGTTTTAGAAATATCAGTAACTGATACCGGAATTGGAATTCCTGAAGCAAAACGAATGATGATCTTTGAGGCTTTTCAACAAGCGGAAGGAGGGACCAGTCGTCAATATGGAGGTACGGGTCTGGGATTAACTATTTCAAGGGAGCTTTCAAGATTATTGGGAGGTGAAATCCATATCGAGAGCACAGAAGGAAAAGGTAGCATCTTTACCGTCTTTATTCCTCTGGATCTTACCAGTGCTCCAATAAAAGAAATAGATGATGCTATTTCCTCATATAGTGAACCAAAGGTCTTTAATTCGCCGAAAAATGGTTCAAAGGAGATGACAAAGGGTTTTTCTTCAGAAAATTCTGAGGTTAATTTCCCGGATGATAGGGAAAATTTAAAAATTGCGGAATACTCGTTGTTGATAATTGAGAATGACAAATTTTCGGCTCAAACAGTGAAGAGAATAGTTCAGAAATATGGTTTTAAGTTCCTTTTTGCCCAAGATGGTAAAGAGGGAATGAAACTGGCTGCAAAATACCAGCCCAATGGCATATTGCTGGATGAACAATTACCGGATATGGAGGGAATTAAGGTGCTTGAGCATTTAAAATTTAATCTAAAGACCAGGCATATTCCGGTGTATTTGATGGCAGAAGAAGATCACAGCCATGAGGTACTTAGGAAAGGAGCAATGGGCTTTAGTATGAAGCCGGTTTCTTATAAGGAAATTGAATATGCCATTGAAAAAATGGAAAGTTTAAAGGCTCCCAATCGCAGAGAGCTTTTAATTATTGAAGATGATCAGGACACGTTAAAAGCAATTGACAATGTTCTGGAGAATATGGATGTGAAAACATCGACTATTGATACAGGGAAGGATGCTTTAAAACAACTGATCTCCAAAAGATTCGATTGTGTGATTTTCGGTATTAATCTGTTTAAAAGCTCTGGGTTTGAAATATTGAAAAAACTAGGAGAAGAAAAAAAGAGGAATACTACACCAATTGTGATTTATAACGGTATTGAACTTAAAAAAACGGAACTGAAAAAACTGCAGAAATTTTCGGATAGTCTAATAATGAAGGTTGCTTCCTCCCCCGAACAGCTCCTGGATGAAGTTACTTTATTTTTACATTGCTATGAAAGTAAGTTATCCGACCAACAGAAAAGAATAATGGCAGACTTGCATAACCCAAAACATCTTCTAGAGGATAAAAAAGTATTGTTAGTAGATGACGATGGACGCAACTCCTATGCGCTTTCCAAAGCCCTTTATGATTCAGGAATGAAGTTGATAATTGCAGATAATGGTAAAATGGCAATTGAGAAGTTAGAGGAAGAAAAAGATATAGACATTGTGTTGATGGATGTAATGATGCCAATAATGGATGGCTATACTGCTACAAAGAAAATCAGAGAAAATCCAGCTTATAAAAATTTACCCATAATTGCTCTTACGGCAAAAGCTATGCCTGAGGATAAAGCCAAATGCCTTGAGGCAGGGGCCAATGATTACCTTACCAAACCGGTGAATATTGACAAATTGTTAAATATAGTACATTTGTGGTTGTATAAATAAAATTGGAAGGAATACTGTTGTTAGGGTAAATAACCTATTCCTTTTTGTTCACTATGAATAGTTCCAACTTTAAAACATATTTGTTATTCAATTTAGGGGTTGATAAAGAACAGCTTTCATCTTTACTGGAAAACTGTAGCGAAAAATCAATTAAAAAGAACGAGTTTCTTTTAAGGGCAAATGAATATTGCAGGAATACTTTCTTTGTGGAACAAGGATTATTAAGACAGTTTTCTATTGACGATAAAGGTAGAGAACACCTAATAGCATTTGCTCCGGAAAACTGGCTTATTACTGATAGAGAAAGTTTTTATTTTAATAAGCCTTCTGAGTATTATATACAGGTTCTGGAAGATACAAGAGTAATTGTACTGGATGAAGATTTCTTCAGGCTCCTTTCAGAAAAATTCGATTCCTTTTCTGAGTTTAATAATAAGTTGCTTCATAATCATATTCGTCATTTGCAAAAGCGGATTAAGTTGCTTTTGAGTGCTAATGCAGAAGAAAGATACTTAGAATTCATTAAAATGTATCCTGATATTTTAATGCGTGTTCCACAATCTATGGTTGCTTCTTATTTAGGAATTACCCCTGAAAGTTTAAGCCGGGTAAGGAGAGAGCTTTCCAATAGGAACATGTGACTTAAAAATTGTTCTTATCATACATCAATGTATAAAATGTGCCTTGTGCCTAATTTTACACTATTAAATTCAAAAATATGAACACAAAAACAGTAGAATTAGTAGCAAGCCCCAAAGAGCCACATTTTGTTGGGGACGGTTTTCGAGTGCATAATTTTATTCCAAGCGGATTTAGGTTGGATATGGAACGTATGGATCCTTTTATTCTCCTTGATTACAATTCCACATTCAAATTTTCGCCATCTGATAAACCGAGAGGTGTCGGGGTTCATCCACATAGAGGTTTTGAGACTGTGACCATAGCCTATAAGGGTAAAGTAGCCCACCATGATAGTAGTGGCGGTGGAGGTGTAATAGGAGAAGGGGATGTGCAATGGATGACAGCTGCAAGGGGAGTTCTTCATAAAGAATATCACGAAAAAGAATGGAGTAAGGTAGGTGGAGATTTTCAGATGGTTCAGTTATGGGTTAACCTACCACGAAAAAATAAAATGGATGCTCCTAAATATCAGGCTATCAAGAAAGAAGAAATCGAACAGTATGAATTAAAAAATAATTCAGGAACCATTGAGGTGATTGCGGGAGAGTATAAAGGTACGGCAGGAAAAGCCTCCACCTTTAGTCCAATAAATATGTACAATGCCAGGCTTAAAAAAGGAGGAAGCGCGGATTTTAATTTTCCGAAAAGTTACAATACCCTTCTTTTGGTTTTGGAAGGGGGGATTACAATTAATGGTGAGGATGAAACTCCTGTTGATCATCTGGCTTTGATGGCAAATGATGGTGAGAATTTTAGAATTGAAGCTAATGATGATGCCGTTGTGCTGGTTTTAAGTGGCGAACCCTTAAATGAACCTATTGCTGCTCAAGGACCTTTTGTCATGAATACCAATCAAGAACTGCTTGAAGCTTTCAATGATTTTAAAAATGGCAAGTTTGGAAACCTTGAAGAATGAAAAGGAAAACGCGTGATTTTAAAAAAATGACGCGTTTTTTATTCTTATTAACCGATTGGCTATGAAAAAAGGATTTTCAAAAAGCACAATTTTGATTCTAATGGTATGAACTGAGGTAGTTTTCCGCCTAATCAGTTACCTTTTAACGACTTAAATTAAAATTTTGACGACTTTTTTTGATAATATGCTGCCTATACTGTAAGTTTACTCTTGTTAGTTTGAGCGTAGCCCGAGGAGAACTTTAACGTTGATATTTTAGGTGAGCTGGTTTATTCTACTACTTTTTAATTTATTTTTGTCATCGGGATCCCCAAATCCCCGAAATATAAAATCATTACCCCTATTATCTTTTTTTGTGATTGCAAGGAATGTATTACATTACGCACGTCTATGAGGGTAAATTTTAAATATAGAATTACTATACCAGTCTTCCTGCTGTTCTTTTGCTTTGGGATAATTTCACAAACTGCACCCCCGGAACCCCAGATGTCAACCACAAGTAGTGATGTTCCGTGTGCAGACAGTGTTGAGGATGATCCAAATAATCCTAACCCTCCACCCCCGGGCCTATGTCTTCCTATAGATGATTATATTCCATTCCTGCTAATAGGCGGAATGCTCATCGGTTTAATTTTTACCGGAAAAAATATAGCTAGGACTGACCAAGCTCCTTAAGGCGTTTTACATATTTCCCAATAACATCGAATTCTAGATTCACCTTGTCTCCTTTTTGTAGGTTTTTAAAGGTAGTATGCTCATAGGTGAAAGGTATGATGGCAACACTGAATTCATTTTTTTTGGAATTCACCACTGTTAAGCTCACGCCATTAACCGTAATAGAGCCTTTTTCAATGGTAATATTTGATTGTGTGGGGTCATACTCAATGGTGTATTCCCAACTTCCTTCTTTTTTAATCATATCTTTGCAAACCCCTGTTTGGTCCACATGTCCCTGGACAATGTGGCCATCCAGGCGGGCTCCGAGTTTCATTCCGCGCTCCAAGTTGACTAGATCACCCACTTTTAGGTCACCAAGATTGGATTTTTCCAGGGTTTCTTGTATAGCTGTTACAGTGTATTCTTCACCCTCTATATTCACTACCGTAAGGCAGACCCCGTTGTGAGCCACACTTTGATCAACTTTTAATTCTGGGGTAATTTGAGCTTTCACTTTTATATGGAGGTTACCCCTCTCTTGCTCTAAGGCGATAACCTCTCCTGTTTCTTCGATGATTCCGGTAAACATGTTGTGGAATATTAGTTACATTTGTGTTGTAAAAATAGAAATAAAAAGCCGGGAAGTATATGAAACACGCTGAAAAGGTAAAATTAGGAATTAGCATTGGAGATCTTAATGGGATTGGTGGCGAGATTGTCCTTAAAACCTTTGATGACACCCGGATGCTTGATTTTTGCACTCCGGTTATTTTTGCGAACACCAAAACCCTCAATTTTATAAAGAAACATTTCAAACTTTCTTTGAATTTCCAGGGAATAGATCAAGCCTCTAAAGCCATAGACGGAAAGATTAACGTTTTGAATGTCTGGAAAGAAAACGTTAATATAAATTTTGGTCAGGAAGACTCGAAAGTGGGAGAATATGCATTCAAGTCGCTGGAAGCTGCAACAACTGCCTTGAAAGTAAATGATATAGACGTTTTGGTTACGGCCCCCATCAATAAGCATTCTATTCAGAGTGAGAAATTTAATTTTCCTGGCCATACCGATTTTTTAGCAAAAGAACTTGAAGGCGAAAGCCTGATGTTTATGATAAGTGATGAACTCCGAGTAGGACTTTTTACAGACCATGTGGCCTTAAAGGAGATTGCCAATGTGATTAGCCCTGAACTCATTGAGAAAAAAATTGGTTTAATACAACAAAGTCTGAAACAGGATTTCAGGATTTCAAAACCAAAGGTTGCCGTACTGGGGATCAATCCTCACAGTGGGGACCAAGGTGTAATTGGCAAAGAGGATGAAGAAATAATGAAACCTACCTTGGAGAAGCTTCGGGATAAAGGAGAACTGGTTTTCGGCCCATATTCCGCAGACAGTTTCTTCGGTTCTAAAAATTATAAGAATTTTGATGCGGTGATCGCTTCATATCATGACCAGGGTCTCATTCCTTTTAAAACGCTTTCTTTCGGAAATGGAGTTAATTATACTGCAGGATTGAGTAAGGTTCGGACTTCTCCTGACCATGGTACTGCCTTCGAAATTGCTGGAAAAGGAGAAGCTGATATTAATTCGTTTAAAGAAGCCGTTTTTAAAGCGATCGAAATCTTTAAATGCCGGGAAGAATATGCCGAACTCACAAAGAATCCACTCAAAAAACAACGTAAAAAGATATAAACAAAAAATTGTTTATAAATCATCGTTAATTTATTAATTTTTATATCTTTGCACCCGCCTTATCCTGAGGGAGTAGGCGCTCGAAATTGATGATGAAATGAGGAAACTAGCTGAGTACACAATCCCATATGTGGGATTAAAGCTGGGGAAACACCGGTTTGAGTACGAGATAGATAACACGTTCTTTGAACATTTTGGGTACGAAGAATTTAATGATGCCAGGCTTAAGCTTGACCTGTTGTTTGAAAAGAAAACAACAATGATGGAGCTTACATTTACCGTGAGTGGCACTGTGAATGTAAATTGTGATCTCACCAATGAGCCTTACGACCAACCTATAGACGGGAAGTTGTTTTTGGTTATTAAATTCGGGGATGAGTATAACGACGAAAATGAAGATCTTCTTATTCTGCCTCATGGAGAATATGAAGTCAATATACAACAGTATATATATGAGCTTGTCGTGCTATCTGTACCCTTAAAGAAAGTTCATCCAGGTGTTGAGGATGGCACGTTGAAATCTGAAGTACTTGATAAACTGGAGGAATTCAGCTTAAAAGATAAAAAGAAAAAAGAGGAGCAAACAGATCCTCGATGGGATAAATTAAAAAACTTATTAAACGATAAATAATAGCAAGCCATGGCACATCCAAAGAGAAAAATCTCTAAAACCAGAAGAGATAAAAGAAGGACACATTATAAAGCTTCGGTACCTAAAATTGCTACCGATCCTACTACAGGCGAAGCACATTTGTACCACAGAGCACACTGGCACGAAGGTAAATTATACTACCGCGGTCAGGTTTTAATTGACAACACTGAAGAAGTTGAAGCTTAATAGAAAAGAGCTTCCTTAATTATAGAAACTCTCACCTTGTGGGAGTTTTTTGTTTTAAGTTGAATAAGTCCTAAAAAGACCTTAATTTGCACCCCCATTAAAGTAATTTTTAGTACATTTCTTTAGCGGCTTTTGCCAAAGAGGGCTAGGAAGGTGTTTAATTTTGATGTGTATGAATAAGATCACAGCTGCTATAACCGCTGTGGGCGCCTATGTGCCCAAAGATATTTTGACCAACAAAATGTTGGAGGAAATGGTTGACACCAATGATGAGTGGATAACTTCCAGGACTGGGATTAAAGAGCGCCGAATCCTTAAAGACCCCAATAAAGGTACTTCGTTCCTTGCTATAGAGGCCGCCAAAAATCTAATTGAAAAATCAAGTATAGATCCAACTGAAATCGATGTTGTGATTCTTGCTACTGCAACTCCCGATATGCCAGTGGCTGCATCGGCAGTACATGTAGCTTCCCAAATTGGAGCTATTAATGCCTTTGGCTATGATCTGCAGGCAGCTTGTTCAGGGTTTCTATATGCCATGTCCACCGCATCAGCTTATATTGAATCTGGTCGGTACAAGAAGGTACTGGTGATAGGAGCCGATAAAATGTCCTCCATAATTGATTATACCGACAGAACCACCTGCATTATTTTCGGTGATGGAGCGGGAGCAGTTCTAATGGAACCTAATGACGAAGGTTTTGGGCTTCAGGATGAAATCCTAAGAAGTGATTCCATAGGACGTGCATCCTTAAATATTGAAGCTGGAGGATCTTTAATGCCCCCTAGTGAACAAACCGTAGCCAGAAAACTTCATTTTGTCAGACAGGACGGAAAAACCGTTTTTAAATTTGCGGTATCCAATATGGCAGGAGTTAGTGAGCAAATTATGAAACGAAACCATTTAACCAATGATGATGTTGACTGGCTTGTAGCTCACCAGGCCAATAAGAGGATAGTAGGGGCTACAGCAAATCGCATGAATCTTGAAGATGAAAAGGTTCTTATGAATATTGAGCGTTATGGCAATACCACATCGGCAACCTTACCTTTGTTACTTAGCGATTACGAGAAAAATTTTAAAAAAGGAGATAATATTATTTTCGCTTCATTTGGAGGTGGGTTCACCTGGGGAGCCACTTTCCTGAAATGGGCTTATAATTCTTAAAAAACCAACACCCTAACATTATGGATTTAAAAGAAATTCAGAATTTAATCAAGTTTGTTGCCAAGTCTGGCGCCAGCGAGGTGAAACTGGAAACAGGCGATGTGAAAATCACTATCAAAACAGGCTCAGACGAAAAGGAAACAACAATTGTTCAGCAGGTACCAATGGGTAATCAAATGCCGCAACAGATGCCGCAACAGATGCCAGTTCAGCAACAACAGCCAACTCCTTCACAGGAAAACGCACCTGCCCCTTCAACCGAAGAAAAAAAGGCTTCAGAGGAGAACAACTCCAATTATGTTACTATAAAGTCACCTATTATTGGAACTTTCTATCGCAAACCTTCTCCGGATAAACCAACCTTTGTAGAAGTTGGAGATTCAGTTAAAGAAGGAGATGTACTTTGTGTTATTGAAGCTATGAAACTCTTCAACGAAATTGAGAGTGAAGTTTCAGGAAAAATAGTGAAAGTTCTTGTTGACGATGCTTCTCCCGTAGAGTTCGATCAGCCATTATTTTTAGTAGATCCATCATAAATTAACACCCAATCAGCTTAAGGGAGTTTCCACTGGGTCAAAAAAACAATAGGTATGTTTAAAAAAATATTAATTGCCAACAGGGGCGAAATTGCACTCCGTATTTTGCGCACCTGTAAAGAAATGGGAATTAGCACTGTTGCGGTTTATTCAACTGCAGATGCTGAGAGTCTTCATGTTAGGTTCGCTGATGAGGCAGTATGTATTGGACCTCCACCAAGTAACCTTTCTTATCTTAAAATATCTAATATCATTGCCGCTGCCGAAATTACTAATGCAGATGCAATTCATCCAGGATATGGATTTTTATCTGAAAATGCTAAGTTCTCCAAAATCTGTGAGGAACATGACATAAAATTTATCGGAGCATCAGCGGATATGATTGCTAAGATGGGAGATAAGGCGACCGCCAAAGCTACCATGAAGGCTGCCGGTGTTCCCTGTGTTCCCGGTTCAGAAGGTATCCTGGAAAATTATGAAGATTGTCTGAAAAAAGCTAAAGACATAGGTTTTCCGGTGATGCTAAAGGCTACGGCTGGTGGTGGCGGTAAAGGGATGCGTGCTGTTTGGAAGGAAGAAGACCTTCAAAATGCATGGGATTCTGCTCGTCAGGAAGCAGGGGCAGCATTTGGAAACGATGGGATGTATATGGAAAAGCTCATTGAGGAGCCTCGACATATCGAAATCCAGATCGTAGGAGATAGTAGCGGAAAAGCCTGTCATCTCTCAGAAAGAGATTGCTCAGTCCAGCGTCGTCACCAAAAATTAACCGAAGAAACTCCTTCTCCATTTATGACCGATAGTCTTCGTAAAAAAATGGGAGAAGCCGCAGTTAAAGCTGCAGAGTATATAAAATACGAAGGAGCAGGAACCATAGAATTTTTGGTTGATAAACACCGTAATTTCTATTTTATGGAGATGAATACCCGTATCCAGGTTGAACATCCTATCACTGAACAAGTGATAGACTACGATCTAATCAGGGAGCAGATTCTTGTCGCAGCAGGAGTACCGATTTCGGGAAAAAATTATTTTCCTCAATTGCATTCTATTGAATGCCGAATCAATGCTGAAGATCCATATAACAATTTCAGACCTTCTCCCGGGAAGATCACTAACCTTCATGCGCCGGGTGGTCACGGAGTACGAATAGATACTCACGTTTATAGTGGTTATATTATTCCTCCCAACTACGATTCTATGATTGCTAAGCTTATTACTACTGCTCAGACCCGTGAAGAAGCAATAAGTAAGATGAAGAGAGCACTTGATGAGTTTGTAATTGAAGGGGTGAAAACAACCATTCCATTCCACAGGCAGCTTATGGATCATCCTGATTATATTGAAGGTAATTATACGACAAAATTCATGGAAGATTTTACGATGAAACCTATGGAAGACTAGGTGAAATTAATTTTCTCTTAAAAAGTACTATCCCACAGTTTTTAGCTGTGGGATTTTTGCATTTTATTTCTTGGGTTATTATAAGTTGAATTATATAAAGCGGTAAGTTTTTATCCAAAACTTTCTGTAATTTGAGAGAAAATTAGACAGCTGATGAATTTTTCCTATTGGGAAACCAAAACCTGGTTTTCAGAAATAGATTATTGTATAATTGGAAGTGGAATAACGGGTCTAAATTGTGCGCTTGATCTCAAAAACCGTTTTCCAAAAGCCCGTATACTCGTTCTGGAACGAGGTCTTCTACCTAACGGGGCCAGTACTAAAAATGCAGGCTTTGCCTGTTTTGGAAGTCTCTCTGAAATAATTGATGATCTTAAAGATCACTCTGAAGAAGAGGTGGTTCAATTAGTCAAAAAGCGTATAAAAGGACTTCAACTACTTAGGCAAAATCTTGGAGATGCTAAAATAGGTTATAAAGAATATGGAGGTTACGAGCTTTTCGCAAAAGAAAACAAAGCTCTGTATGAAGCATGCATCTTAGAATTGCCACGTATCAATTCAATGTTAAAACCAATTATTGGAAGCAAAGTCTTTAGTTGTGAAAAGAACCCTTTTGACTTCCGTAATATTCAAAAGGAAATTATTTACAATCCTTTAGAAGGCCAATTAAATACGGGCAAAATGATGGAAGCACTTTTGGCTAAAGTGCAAAAAGCAGGAATCAAAATACTGAATAATATTGAGGTTCAGGAATTTTTGGAAACTGGAAATTCAGTAAAAGTAAAGACAGAGAAGTTGGAATTGAAGACAAAAAAACTTCTTATCGCAACCAATGGCTTCGCCTCCAAGTTAGGGATTGAGGGGGTAAAACCTGCCCGGGCGCAGGTGCTCATTACCAAACCTATCCAAAACCTGAAGATTAAAGGAACTTTCCATCTTGAAAAAGGTTTCTATTATTTTAGAAATATAGATAACCGAATTTTACTTGGGGGAGGGCGTAACCTTGATTTTAAAACGGAGGAAACCACCGAGATCAATCAAACTGAACTCATTCAAAATCGACTTGAAGAATTACTGAGTACTATTATTTTACCGGAAAACAATTTTGAGGTCGATTACCGTTGGAGCGGGATAATGGGGGTTGGAAGTCTTAAAAGTCCAATTGTTAAACAGCTTTCGGAAAATATTTATTGTGGTGTGCGTTTGGGGGGAATGGGTGTGGCCATTGGTAGCCTTATAGGGAAAGAACTTTCATCGCTTATTAAATGATTAAAAAGATCTTTAGATTTCTCTGGAAACTCTTGGTGACACTGATTTTGTGTTCAGTGCTTATGGTTATACTTTATTCCTGGATTCCGGTTCGATTTACCCCGCTGATGGGAATCCGCTACCTGGAAGATTCCGGACAGATTATTCGACATACCTGGGTGCCACAAGAGGAGATTTCTTTGCATCTTCAGCTTGGTGTAGTGGCCAGTGAAGATCAGAATTTTCTAAGTCATAATGGCTTTGATTTTGAAGCTATTGAAAAGGCTATTGAAGAGAACCGGGAGGGGAGACCAATGAGAGGGGCCAGTACAATTTCCCAACAAACCGCCAAAAATTTATTTTTATGGCCGGGGAGAAATTGGGTGAGAAAAGGCCTGGAAGTTTATTTTACTTTTTTAATGGAGACATTCTTGAGTAAGAAACGGATTTTGGAAATTTACCTTAATAGTGTTGAAATGGGACCTGGAATTTTTGGAGCAGAGGAAGCAGCACAATATTGGTTTAATAAACCCGCATCCCGATTAACACCTTCGGAGGCTGCTGCAATAGCTGCAATATTACCTAATCCCAGGCACTATAAAGCCAATCCTGCCAGCAGTTATATAGAAAATCGAAAGAAGTGGATCATTAGGCAAATGAGAAATTACGGTAAATTCAGTTTTTAAAAAAAGGACATGAGCGAACTAAAAAAGAATTTGATTGATAAAGCAAGCGGATATGTGGAGGAACGAATAAAGAGGCTCCATACGGCTATAGATGATCTCCAGGCAGCCCTTAAACTGGAGACTAAATGCTCCATGGGTGATAAATATGAAACTGGTAGGGCGATGTTACACCTGGAGTTCGAAAAGCTATCAGGTCAGCTCGAACAATACCGAAGGCTCAAAAAAACCCTGAATTCTATCCCAGAGGGAGCTGGTAACCAAGCCGGGTTTGGAAGCATTATTAAGACAACTGCTGCCAATTATTTTATTGCTATTCCCGCCGGGGAATTGAAGATAGATGAAGAAATTTTTTTTTCCGTAGGTGCCAATTCCCCCGTGGCTCTCGCTTTGAGAAATAAAAAAGCCGGAGAAGATTTCACCTTAAATGGTCAAACCCATAATATTCTTACAGTAGAATAACTATTGCCGCGTGTCAATGAGTTCAGGGGAGACTTTTATCCCTATTATTTTACCCTCTTTTAAAGGGCCTGGATTTTCAATATATATTTCCTGTCCATTGAGGTTAGCCTTAATTAAATAATGCTGACCCCGGAAAAAGTTTCTTTTAATTTCAACCTTTATTTCCGATTTGGTCGAAAAGCTTATTTCGTGGGGGTATAATAGGATTTTTCTTCTGCTTGTTTCGGTTTTAATAAGATGCTTTATCATAATCTCGTTAATCTCTCCAAAAAGGGAAGCCACGTATTTGTTTGGGGGATTTTGGTAGAGGTTTTCTGGGGTGCCTTCAGCCTGAATTTTAGCATTCCTAAGCACTATTGTTTTATCCGCATAAGAAAGTGCATCCGTACTGTCATGGGTAGCCACTATACAGCTGATGCTTCTTTCTTCCAGATATGCAAACAATTGCCGTCTAAGGTTGTTCCTTCTGAAATGGTCAATATGGCTAAAGGGTTCATCGAGTAAGAGCAACTGGGGTTCATTAGCCAGGGCCCTGGCTAAGGCGACGCGTTGCTGCTGTCCACCACTTAAATTCTTGGCCTTCTCATCACCTAAATCTGTCATTTCAACAATCTCCATTAGTTCTCTGACCCTGCTCTTTTTCTTTCGTGGATACATATTACTGAGGTGTTTTCCTATGTTTTCTGCGACGGTCAGTGGGGGCATGAGATCAAAATCCTGGGCAAGGTATTTTATAAAGGGTTCTCCGGGAACGATATTGAATTGAGGACCAAGTAATTCTTTCTCGTTCCAAATAATCTTGCCATCGGTATGTAGCAGACCGTAGATAAGTTGTAAAAGGGTACTTTTTCCGCAACCACTTTCACCAATAATCGATAGGTTTTCTCCTTTTCCTAATTCGAAACTGATGTTGGTCAGTACTGGCTTTTCCTGGTAGGCAAAAGAAACGTTTTTTAATTCTAGCATAATTAAATATTATATAAGCGCAGCTTACCTTGAGATAAGACTAATCAAATATTGAATGCTTAGGGTGGAAAATAGGAAAAAAATATGGTTTATGAGCCTGATAAGCGCTTCATATAGGTTCTTTTTTAAGGAGCTATAGCTATTATAACGGCAATTAACTTATCAGTTAATTCAAATGGACATGATACAATTAAGGAGCTTATACCAGGACCCCGGGAAAACAAAAACAATCAGAAACCCTTTAAGGGCCAAGAAATCGAGATAAGGCTTCTTTAACTGGGGAAATTGCAATTAATAAAAAAACCATCAGCAATCTTGGAGTGCCGATGGTTTTTGATAATATAATTTCTCAATTAACCTTTGGTCTTTTCCTTCTGGTTTGGTAATGAATTAAAACCCATATTATATAGAGTGAAACCAAAAACGTCGGCATACTCTTCAATGATCATTTTTGTGGGTTTTCCAGCGCCGTGACCAGCTTTGGTTTCAATTCTTATTAAAGCAGGGTTACTCCCCGCTTGCTTCTCTTGTAACTCGGCTGCGAATTTAAAGGAGTGCGCTGGCACTACCCGGTCATCGTGATCTCCTGTAGTGATTAAAGTAGCAGGATATTCAACACCTTCTTTAATATTGTGAACTGGGGAATAACCATGTAAATATTCAAACATCGCTTCATTATCTTCCGAGGTTCCATAATCATAGGCCCAACCTGCACCAGCTGTAAAAGTATGATACCGAAGCATATCTAAAACTCCCACAGCAGGTAAAGCAACTTTCATTAAATCAGGGCGCTGGGTCATGGTGGCTCCAACCAGAAGGCCTCCGTTTGATGCTCCGCGAATTGCCAGATAGTCGCTGGAAGTGTATTTCTCTTCGATTAGGTATTGGGCAGCAGCGATGAAATCATCAAAAACATTTTGTTTCTTCATCTTTGTACCGGCAACGTGCCATTGTTTTCCGTATTCGCCACCGCCTCTAAGATTCGGAACGGCATATACCCCGCCTTGTTCCAGCCAAACCGCGTTTGCGGTACTAAATGAGGGCGTGAGACTTATGTTAAAACCACCGTAACCATAAAGCATGGTTGGATTTTTGCCATTGAGCTCAAGGCCTTTTTTATGGGTAATAATCATAGGTACTTTGGTCCCGTCTTTGGAGGTGTAAAAAACCTGCTTACTTTCAAAATCCTCAGGGTTGAATTTAATATTAGGTTTGTTGTATATCTCGGAAGTACCTTCCTCAATATCTAATCTATAGATAGTACCTGGTGTTACGTAGTTGGTGAATGAATAATAAAGTTCCTTTTCTTCTTTTTTTGCCCCGAATCCACTGGCTGAACCTATTCCCGGTAATTCAATCTCTCTTACTAACTCCCCGTTATAGTCATATTGTTTTACTTGTGAGATGGCGTCTATCATATATTCGGCAAAGATATAGCCGCCCCCTGTTGAAGGATTAAGCACATTTTCTGTCTCCGGAATCAGATCTTTCCAATTTTCTGGAGAAGGCTTGGCAGCATCTACTGTGACAATGCGATTGTTGGGAGCATCCAAATTCGTTAGAATAATAAGCTTGCTACCCTGGTTGTCCAACACGTCAGTGTCTGAATCCTCATGATCTAATATAGTAACCAATTCTGGATTCTCTTGCTGAAGGTCCATCATAAATAGTTTCCCCCCGGAGGTTGAATTCCTGGCTGAAATAAAAAGATAACGGTTGTCTTCCGAAACACCGCCACGAACATAACGATGTTTTTGTTCTTCGGTATCACCGAAGATTACCGCATCCTCGCTTTGGGCAGTACCAAGTTTATGATAAAAAAGGCGATGCTGATCGGTTTTTGCTGAAAGCTCACTGCCTTGTGGCTTTTCATAACTGGAATAGTAGAAACCTTCATTTCCCTTCCAGGAGATTCCACTGAATTTTACTTCTCTCAAGGTGTCTTCTACAATTTCCTTTGTTTGAGCATCTATTACGATAATCTTTCTCCAGTCGCTTCCACCTTCGGAGATGGCATAAGCAGCTATTTTACCGTTATCAGAAAAGCTAAGTCCTGCAAGGGAAGTTGTGCCGTCCTTACTGAATTTATTCGGATCCAGAAAGACTTCAGGCTCACTATCTTTATTCTTTTGACGGTATACCACGTATTGGTTTTGAAGCCCGTCATTTTTTGAAAAATATATATAATCTCCTTCTTTTTTAGGAGCGCTGATTTTCTCATAATTCCAGATTTCGGTAAGCCTTTTTTCCAGGTCTTTTCGAAATGGTATCTTCTGAAGATAATCAAATGTCACTTTATTTTGAGCTTTCACCCATTCTTCAGTTTCCTTACTGCGGTCGTCTTCGAGCCATCGGTAGGGATCTTTTACTTGGGTCCCAAAATAATCGGTTATTGTATCTACTTTTTTGGTTTCAGGGTAATTCAAACTGATTTCTTTTTCTGTTTCAGAATCGTTGCATGAGGCTAAAAGTCCTAAAGTTAGGACTCCAGATATTAGTCGTTTCATATTAAAGATTTAGAGTGCCTAAAATAATACAAAAATGCCTGTAAGTCGTATTTACAGGCATTTTTTGGTAAATTATCTATGGCTTAAACCAAATTGTTTGTCATTAAATATTCTGCGATCTGGACGGTATTAGTAGCTGCTCCTTTCCTAAGGTTATCGGCCACCACCCACATATTTAAACTCTTTGGTTGTGAATAATCCCTTCGAATTCGTCCCACAAAGACATCATCTTTTCCTTCTGCATAAATAGGCATTGGATAGGTGTTAGTATCAGGATTGTCTTGCACAGTGACCCCAGGGAATTGGCTTAAAATTTTCCTGACTTCAGCTTCATCAAACTCTTTTTCAAACTCAACATTCACAGATTCAGAATGTCCACCTACCACAGGAATTCTAATCGCAGTAGCACTTACCAACACCGAATCATCACCGAGAATTTTCTTGGTTTCTTTGGTGAGCTTCATCTCCTCCTTGGTGTATCCGTTTTCCTGAAACACATCACAATGGGGTAAGGCATTTTTATGTATAGGATAAGGATAGGCCATTTCGCCTTTTTCACCTTTGTATTCATTTTCCAGTTGTTCTACAGCTTTGACACCTGTTCCTGTAATGGATTGGTAAGTAGAGACGATTACACGCTTAATTTTAAAAGCGTCGTGAAGTGGCTTGAGTGCCATTAATAACTGTATGGTAGAGCAATTGGGATTAGCAATAATCTTATCTTCCTTAGTTAACTCAGAAGCATTTATTTCGGGAATGACCAATTTTTTGGTTGTATCCATTCTCCATGCTGAAGAATTATCGACCACCGTTGTGCCATTTTCAGCAAATTTAGGAGCCCATTCTAAAGAGGTTTCACCCCCGGCCGAGAATAAAGCAATATCAGGTTTTATATCTACGGCCTGCTGAAGTCCTATGACTTCGTAGTCTTTTCCTTGAAATTTAATGTTTTTTCCAACGGATCTTTCTGAAGCTACTGGATACAATTCGGTTATCGGGAAATTTCTTTCAGCCAAAACCTCCAACATTACCTGGCCTACCATCCCGGTAGCACCTACCACTGCTATTCTCATATTTACTTATTTTATTATTTCCAAATCCAAAATTTGACTTTGTTAGTTAAAAATTTTGGTCGGATTCAATTAAAAAATGTTTAAAAACCAGCCGCAAATTTATTGTGCTGAATTGAACTAATCCACTTTAAGAACTTAAAATTGAAAAGAATTATCAATTTTAAACTGATTGTTATTTTTCGTTAAAAAAAGACCCCACAGTTTTCTGTGGGGTTTAGTTAAATTACGATTTATTTAAAAATGAGCAGTATAGCGGTGCTCGTATCTTCAAAGCATTTAAGGTGTTTGTCCCTGTTTTTTTAATTCGTCCCTGATTTCAGTGAGCAATTCTTCCTGGCTTGGGCCTTTTGGTTCCACCAATTTTGGCGCTTCCTTCTCTTTTTTAGTCTTTTCATAGGCACGAAGCACCAAAAATATAAAAAAGGCAACAATTATAAAATGAATAATAGTATCTATAAGATTGCCATAGGTTATTACAGCGGCTTCTGCTTCTTTTGCGACTTCAAGACTTTCATAAGAAACTCCGTCCAGAGCTATAAATTTCTGGGTGAAATCTGTACCTCCGGTTATTAAACCGATGATAGGCATAATTATATCGGCAACCACAGAGGCTACAATTTTGTTGAAGGCAGCCCCGATGACTACGGCTGTTGCCAGGGCTATAATATCGCCTTTCAGCATAAAAGCCTTAAAATCTTTTAAAAAACTCATTATTTAGCGAGTGATATTGGTTAGAACAGAACCAATTTACACAAAAATTTAAAAATTCCTAAATTCAATTTTAAATTAAGAAATAATCACACGTTTGACCCGTTGGGAAATCCCTGTAATAAGTTCGTAGGAAATGGTTCCTCCATTCTCCGCAAATTTGGTAACATGTTGAGGACCACCAAAAATAATCACCTCGTCCCCCTCTTGGCAGTCGATGTTGGTTACGTCTATCATAATAATATCCATACATACATTTCCTATGATCGGTGCATAGTTCCCGTGGACATAAACCCCGGCTTTTCCATGACCATAAATGCGTTTAATTCCGTCAGCATGGCCAATAGGGAGTGTGGCTATCCTTGTGGCGCTGGTCGCTTTGAAAACACGATTATAACCCACAGTATCCCCTTTCTCTAAATTCTGAATCTGAGAAATAACTGTTTTCAGGGTGCCAATCGGTTTCAACTTTTTATCCCATTTTGAATCGTTTGCAAAACCATATAGGCCAAGGCCGCTTCTAACCATATCGAAACCAGCTTCGGGGTAATTAAATATCGCCGAGGTGTTAGAGATATGGAACATTGGGCGATAATTCAGGTTATTTAAAAGTAATTCTGCTAATTTTTGAAAGCGGTTTATTTGCTCTAGACTAAAAATTCTTTCTTGCCAATCTTCGCTGGCCGCTAAATGAGAAAAAGCTGAAGCAATTTTTACCGCCTTGGTTGTCTTCAGTATTTCAGGGATGGTTTCAAAGTTTTTTTCAGTAAAACCTAATCGATTCATCCCAGTATTGAATTTAATATGAATAGGATAGGCCTTCTGATTTTGCTTTTCGGCAAGATCTATAAAAAGCTGAAGCGTTCTTGCGCTGTATAAATTAGGTTCCAGGCAATTTTCAATAATTTCAGAAAAATTTACCGGTTGTGGATGCAAGATAAGAATGGGTTTGCAAATTCCGGCTTTGCGTAACCTAATGCCTTCTGAGGTATAAGCTACTGCAAAGTAATCAGTTCCTAACTCTTCAAGTTTTCTTGCAATTGCAACTGAATCATTGCCATAGGCGTATGCCTTTATTACCGACATGAATTTTACTTCGGGATGAATTGTAGACCTTATAAACTTGTAGTTATGGGCCAGAGCCCCAAGATCTATTTCCAAATACGTTTCGGGAGCTTCAGGCATTCTTTTCTTTTGAAGTAGGGGCTATTTCTTTTGCTTCTTTTACGTCCAGATTTTTTACTCGTTCTCTGAGCATGGCCTTGTAATAAGCAGCCCGACTTAGAGGTTCATATTCTTCCGTTTCACCCAGGAAGACAAGTTCATCATTAACAGCTTTTCGGTAACTAAACTGAGCTAGATTACCAGTGCGAGTACAAACTGCATGTACCTTGGTGACATATTCTGCCGTAGCCATTAAAAACGGCATTGGTCCAAAAGGATTTCCTTTGAAATCCATGTCCAGACCGGCTACAATAACCCTAATACCCCGGTTAGCAAGATCATTACATACACTTACAATCTCATCATCGAAGAACTGGGCTTCATCTATTCCGATAACATCGCAGCCATCGGCAAGTATAGGAATATTAGATGCTGAAGGTACTGGAGTTGAACGGATTTCATTGGCATCATGAGAGACCACCATCTCTTCATCGTAACGTCTGTCAATAGCAGGTTTAAAGATCTCCACTTTTTGACGGGCAAACTGTGCTCGCTTGAGTCTTCGGATAAGTTCCTCGGTTTTGCCCGAGAACATGCTACCGCAAATAACCTCAATCCAGCCAAATTGCTCTTCGTGATTTACTGTATTTTCGAGAAACATTTTGTAATTTTCAAATCGAAACAGGAATTAGCCCTTTTCGATAAAGGTGGAACAAATTTATTAAAAATACAAGCCATTGCCCGATGCTAATTTCTAAAGTTATTAATGCCAGGAAGGGCATCTTTTTTGCAGGATACTGGTTAAAATCCTTCTAGGCTTAAATAATATTGGGTTCATAAAAATTGTATGAAAATGAAAAACAGACTTAAAAAAGAGTTGGTTAAACTCGCTGAAGAAATAATTTCTGATAAAGGGAACATAGATACTAAAGCTCTAAAACTAAGAGCTGCGACTTTATATGAACAACTTTCGATACTTAACTTTACCGAACAGAATCTTCAAGGGTTTCAATCTGCGGAAGAAACGCAGGATGTGAATTTAGAAATACCTGAAAAGAAAAAGGAACCGGTAAAATCTGAACCTGATGATTATGCCCCCGATGGAACTCAATACCGGGAGGATGCCGATGCCATTACTGAACCTAATACCGAGAAAATAAAGGATATCGTGGCGCAAATGCCTTCAGAGACTGAAAAGGTAGATGACCTTTTTAACCAGATGAGAAGCAGTCAGAAAATTCCTGAGACAAAAAAGGCGGAACCCAAACCACCTGAGCAAAAAAGTACATCACCCGCTGAAAGACCAACCCCGGAACCAAAAAAAGATTTTCGCGATATAGGAGTTGATTATGATAACCTGCCAAATTTTGAACCTTTAAACAGCCGTCAAAAAGAGACCCGACCAAAATCTGTAAATGACAGATTAAAGAAGGGAATTAACATTGGGCTTAATGAAAGACTCTCTTTTATTAAAAATTTATTTGACGGTAATACCGCTGATTATAATCGCGTGCTCTCCCAGTTGAATACCATTGATGATTTTGGGGAAGCCAAAAAATTCATTGAAAAGATCGTAAAACCGGATTACAATCATTGGGAAGGTAAAGAAGTTCATGAGCAGCGATTTATGGAAAAAATCGAAAATAAATACAGACATTAGCCGGTTTAATTTATGGGCAAACTTTATTTGGTTCCTACCCCAATTGGCAACCTGGAGGATATCACTTTCAGGGCTGTCCGTATTTTAAAAGATGTGGATCTTATTCTTGCTGAGGACACCAGAACCAGTGGAAAACTTCTAAAACATTTTGAAATTAAAACGCCGATGCAAAGCCATCATATGCATAATGAGCATAAGAAGGTTGAAGGAATCGTGCAGCGTATAAATAACGGGGAAACCATCGCTTTGATCAGTGATGCGGGTACACCAGCTATATCAGACCCGGGCTTTTTATTAACCCGTGCCTGCGTGGAAGCCGGGGTGGAGGTAGACTGCTTACCGGGGGCCACTGCATTCGTTCCTGCTTTGGTCAATAGTGGTTTTCCTAATGATAAATTTATCTTTGAAGGTTTTCTGCCGGTTAAAAAAGGGAGACAAACAAGGTTAAAGCTGCTCGCTGAAGAACCCAGAACAATGATCTTTTATGAATCCCCCCATAAGTTGTTGAAGACCCTTAAACACTTTGCGGAATATTTTGGAGACCAGCGACCAGTATCGGTTTCTAGGGAGATCACTAAATTTCATGAAGAAACAATTAGGGGGAGCCTCTCAGAAGTTCTTCACCACTATACACAGAAGCCTCCCAAAGGTGAAATAGTCATCGTGGTTCGTGGAAAACCATAAACTTTTAATTAAAACAGAATTTGCAAAAGGAATTAAATTACATTCCTGTAGAAAGCAGGTTCTTTTCCAACACTTAAGCTCACATTATTATTTTTGCATAAATTTTCAAGCATATGCGCTGGACGCTTAAACCTAAACCAGATTCCGAAGTCGTTTCTCTTCTTTCCCATCAACTGGGAGTTGACAGGCCAATAGCCTCCCTTCTGGTGCAAAGAGGCATAGATACTTTTGAAGCAGCAAAAAAATTTTTTAGGCCCAGCCTAGATGATTTACACGATCCGTTTCTGATGAAAGATATGGACCTGGCTGTAAGGCGTATTGAAAATGCCGTTGTAAAAGAGGAAAATATTCTGGTTTACGGCGATTATGATGTAGACGGCACTACCAGCGTTGCTATGATGGGTTCATACCTTAAAACACTAACTCCTCATGTGGCTAGTTATATCCCAGACAGGTATAAGGAGGGGTATGGAGTTTCCTTTCAGGGGATAGATTTTGCGGCAGATAATGATATTTCCCTTATAATTGCTCTTGATTGTGGAATAAAAGCCATAGAAAAAGTGGCATATGCCGCGAAAAAAGGTATCGATTTTATAATCTGTGATCATCACCGCCCAGGTGCTGAAATGCCCAAGGCTGTAGCGGTGCTTAATCCGAAAAGGGAAGATTGCGAATATCCATATAAAGAATTGTGTGGATGCGGGGTCGGTTTCAAGCTTATTCAGGCCCTGGCTATAGAAAGGGGAAATACCATTGATACTTTATTGCCATACCTCGATTTAGTGGCTACAGCTATTGGAGCGGATATTGTTCCAGTCACCGGTGAAAACAGGGTTCTGACTTATCATGGGCTTAGGGTGATAAATATCGCTCCACGATTTGGATTCAAATCAATTTTGGACCAGGTTAAAAAGAAAAAGATCGGTATGAGCGATATACTTTTTATCCTGGCTCCCCGAATTAATGCCGCCGGAAGGATGAAACACGGTTTGCATGCTGTGGAGCTTCTTACCGAAGAGGACGAATCCACCGCGCAAAAGTTCGCAGCGGAAATAGAAAATTTTAACTCTGAAAGAAAAGATGCAGACCGGGCAATTACCTTGGAAGCACTTGCTCAAATAGAAGCTTTAAAAGAGCAGGAACGCTATACAACGGTTGTATATGATGAAAATTGGCATAAAGGGGTTATAGGAATCGTTGCTTCCAGGTTAACCGAAACTTATTACCGTCCAACCTTGGTTTTTACTAAAAGCGGAGAGAAACTAGCGGCATCCGCCCGCTCAATTAAAGGTTTTGATGTTTATAATGCTTTGGAAGAATGCCAGGATCATATTGAACAGTTTGGAGGCCATAAATATGCAGCAGGCCTAACCCTGGAAACTTCGGAATACGAAAATTTTAAGCGCAAATTTGAGGAGGTGGTATCTGTTAGTCTAGAAAAACATTTGCTAACTCCTGAAATTGCTATAGATACCGAATTGCAATTAGGAGAAATCACTCCTAAATTCTATCGAATTCTCAAGCAATTTGCGCCGTTCGGACCGGGGAATATGAGTCCCGTGTTTATGAGTAGGGAACTAATTGATACCGGGTATGGAAAATGTGTTGGGACAGAGAATGCCCATTTAAAATGTAAAGTAACTCAATTACCGTCAGGGCCCACTTTGGATGTAATTGGCTTTAATCTGGGCCAAAAGGTAGAGCTTATTAGGAATCAAAGAAAATTTAAGGCGGTTTATAGTCTGGATGAGAATGAATGGAACGGCAAGGTCTCGCTACAATTGAAATTTCATGATGTCGCTGAAGATTAGTCTTTTAACTTTTTGAGGCTAACCTTCTCCCCGTCAAATACAGCATAGGTATAATGTGAAATCCAATCACCCGTATTGATATATCTGGAGGTCTTACCAAGGAGAATATCCAGAGGCAAATGCCGATGTCCAAAGAGAAAATAATCATAATGTTTTTCTTCAAGCTTTCGGCGACAATACTGAATTAGCCACTCCCCCTCTTCTCCTAAAAATTCCTGGTCCTCAACTCCTGAAATTGCTTTGTTTTTAACTGAAAAATACTGCGCCAGTGGAATGCCTAAATCGGGATGAAGCCATCGGTAAAGCCATTTTGACAATGGATTGGTAAATACCTTTTTCATCCGTTTATAAGCGTAATCTCCAGGCCCGAGTCCGTCACCGTGACCAATTAGGAAGGTCTTATTATTGAATTCAAATTCTTTGGGTTTGTGGTAAACCGGAATATTTAATTCTTCCTTAAAATAATCTCTCATCCACAAATCGTGATTTCCTACAAAGAAATATACTGGAATCCCGCTGTCTTTTATTTCCGCCAATTTCCCTAATACTCTTATAAATCCTTTGGGAACTGCGTATTTATATTCAAACCAAAAATCGAAAAGATCTCCTAAAAGAAAGATAGCACCTGCATCTTCTTTTATTTTATCTAACCATTTTACAAATTTTATTTCCCTGGGTCTGCTTTCTGAAGCATTGGGTGCACCTAAGTGGTTATCGCTTGAAAAATAGATTTTTTTACCCTGCGGAAGATTCATGGAATTCTTTCTGGAATGTAAATATAAAATAATTTCGATTAGACCCTTTAAGAGGCCGGAAAAAGCACCTTAAAAAATAAGACTTAAGCCTAAGTCAAATTAAAAGACCTTCTAATGGCAACCTTGTTATTGATCCATAGCATACCATTCTGCAAAACTGGATTCCGTCTCCTGAAGTTTTAAAGAATGCAGTTGAATATGGTCAGGGAGGTGTTTTTTTATCTTTTTAGCAAAATCGATAACCATGTTTTCACTGGTAGGTTGATAATCGACCAGGATTACATGATGATCACGGTTGCGTAGTTCCTGTGCCAATTCAATATGTGGTGTGTTTTTATTAAATACGGTAGCGTGATCAAATTTATCTACGATCTCAGATTTCACGATCTTTTTAAGGTCACCAAAATCTATCACCATTCCGAATTTTACATCATTCTTGTCAGTAATAGGCTCTCCAATTACGGTAACGTTGAGTTTATAGCTATGTCCGTGTACGTTACGGCATTTCCCATCATATCCATATAGCGCATGGCCGGTTTCAAAATTGAATTGCTTAGTAATACGTATCTTACTCATAGAAGTAAATTTTGGGCAAAGATACGGGATTTTTAACGGCTGATTTTTTTCTGAATTAATTAAGTTTCTGAATTATATTTGCAAAATTTTTGTCACTATGGAGATCGCTGAAACTGAATTATTCGAGCAATTAGAATTTAAGGAAAATCCCTATTACGAGGATATAATTGCAGATTTGGTTGAAAAGCAATATTGTATAGCTGATAACTTTTTTAATCCTTATGAAGTAGCTGCTTTACGTGATTCCCTTAAGCAAAAGTATAGGGAAGATGAATTTAAGAAAGCGGCTATTGGGAATAAGGTGAATGAAGTAATAGCCAAATCGGTTCGTGGTGATTTTATTCTCTGGCTAAATGAGGCTGAAGCAGGGGTCGCTGAAAAGTTATTTTTCAATAAGATAAATGCCCTTGTTGCCTATCTTAATAAAACTTGTTTTCTAGGCATTCTTTCTAAAGAATTCCATTATGCTCTATATCCGGCTGGAACATTTTATAAACGGCATCTGGATACCTTTCAAAATGATGCCAGGAGAAAACTTTCACTGGTTTGTTATCTCAATGAAGAGGATTGGAAAGCGAAAAATGGAGGCGAACTGGTTATTTATAAAGAAAAAAATGGAAAGGAAATAGCAAAAAATATTTATCCCATGGCTGGCAGGGTGGTGATCTTTGAAAGCCAGATTCTCGAACATGAGGTAAAACCGGTAAATACCCCCAGGCTTAGTATTACAGGTTGGCTTAAGACGCGTTAGTTATTTCTTATATCTGCTGTAGATTACTACCGCAACCAATATTACAGCAAGAATTAGCCAAAAGCCCATTCCGCTTAGGAAACTAAATATCTCCCAGGTATCTTCGCTCATTAATTCTCTTTTTTCTTATTCTGGCGTTTTCTCCAGCTAATACGGGCATAGAGGAATACTCCGAGAATTAGCAGGATAGCCATTAAGTAAATCCAGTTATCAGCAATAAATTCCCAGAGGGTAAATCCCCATTCTTCTTCACGGCTTGCCGGCCGATCTTTTGGCAGATGTTCCTGAAAAGCGCTCATATATTTAATTTTCTTTTAATATACTGAAATATTCAGGGATTTTAGGCTATTTTTTGAATTTAGCCAGGGCATTTTTTGTGAAATCAGATAAGACCAATTCTCCTGAAATCGCCGCTCTTTCCAATAATAGTTCCTCCCAATGTGATGTTCCTTTCCACAGGACCTGTTTCATTTCGTACAAAGCTTGGGGATTATAGGAGGTAAGTTTTTCCGTAAAAAGCTCAATTTCCTTATCGAGATCTTTTACAGATTCGAAAACCCTGGCGTATAGGCCCTTTTCTTTAGCCCAGTAGGCATTTTTCCATTCATGGGCGGCAAGGCTGAGTTCAGCTAGCGCATCGATACCCATTTTTCGTTCCACAGCAGGGGCGATCACAAACGGACCGATTCCAATGCTTAGTTCAGAAAGTTTAATGGCTGCTGCGTCGGTAGCCATCGCATAGTCGCATGCGGCTATAAGTCCTAGTCCTCCTCCAACGGTCTTTCCCTGAATGCGACCTACAATTAGTTTTTTGCATTTTCGCATAGCATTGATAACATTGGCAAAACCGGAGAAAAAGAGCTTTCCTTCTTGCATGGTTTCAATTGCTACAAGTTCATCAAAAGAAGCTCCTGCGCAAAATGCTTTTTCTCCTTCCGATTTTAAAAGGATAATATTTACATTTTTCTCATCAGAGAGCCTTAGAAATTCCTTTTCTAATCTTTCTAAAAGTACTGTAGGGAAAGAATTACTTGCCGGATGTCCAAATTCCAAATGGGCAATTCCATTTTCGATTTTAGTATACAAACTTCCGTTTTCGGGCGCAGTGCTCATAATTATTTGGTTGATTTCTCCCAAATTTAAAATATTAAGCGGGAACAGACGAAATCTTCACATTTCTTTATGCAGGTATTTTCTCCTGAATTTGATTACCAGGGCACTACTTCTGATAAGCATCCAAATGAAAAAGGCGATCCAAATACCGTAAAGGTGTAAACCGAAATAGTCTGAAATTAAAAGAGTTGGGGTGAAGCCAAGAAAAGTAGCGACCAACAGTAAATTACGCAAGTATTTTGCTTCGCCCAAACCTTTAAAAATTCCATCAAACATAAAAGCGATTGCATTGACAGGTTGCATCAGTAATACGATCCAGAAAACGGAAGAAAATAGAGCCAAAACTGCTACTTCCTTGTTGAAGATTAGACCAATCTCATTGTAAAATAAAGCGCAGATCGCCATTAGAATTAAGGCGATGAAAATAGCATATTTACTAATCTTTTTACTGAGTTCCCAAAGACTTTTGTAATCCCGTGCGCCCAGGAGTTTTCCACCTATAGCGTTACCGGCATTGGCATAACCATCAATAAAGAAACTGAAGAACAACCAAATGTTCATAAGTATACTTTGGGCGGCGATATAATTTTTCCCATAGCCTGTGGCGTAGGAATTGGCCAGGTAAATTGCAAAGTTAAGGGCGGCGGTTCTCACAAAAAGATTGGCAGCCATCAATAGCAGTCCTTTAAGTTGTGGGTTGATGTTAATACTCAGTTTAAGATGAAAAGGCGTCTTCTTAAAGAAAAACCACAGGGCCATGATCAGCATAGTGGTTTGGGCGCCAAGGCTAGCATAAGCTGCACCTTTAAGATGCATAGGAGGAATCAAACCTTCAATCCCGTAAACCAGAACAAAATCAAGCCCAATATTAACAGCAGCTCCTGCAAGACTGCATTTCATAGCCCATAAGGTGTTCTGAAGACCCCTAAAAACTCCAAAAATAGCGAAAGTGACCAGGGTTAGGGGATAACCCAATGCTCTTATTTGATAATATTCTTCAGAATAACTGAGGATAAGTCCTTCGGCATTATAGGCACTAAATATGGCTTCTGCGAAAAGGGCGGTTGACAGGTAAATTACCAGGCTAAATCCAAAATTAAAATAAATTGCCTGCGGAATCAGTGTTTTTACTGCATGAAGCCGGTTTGCCCCCAGATGTTGAGAAACGATGGCTGAAATTGCCGTTTTTGTTTGGGCGACGATCCAGATAATAGCCGAAAGAAAGGATCCCACTATACCGGCAGCCGCTAATGCTTCCACAGGGTTTTCTTCTACATTCCCTATTATCGCAATATCGGTTAAGGAAATAAGAGGCTCAGCAATCCCCGCAATGATAGCCGGAATGGCAATGCGATTTATATTTTTAAAACTTATTGATGCTTCCAAGAGAAAGCAAATATAAAAATAAGATCCAGCCTGTATTCTAGAATTTTTAGGAATAAAAATTTTATAATTAAACCACTTCACATAATTATAGTCCTATTTTTGAGTGAACTATTCGATCATATCAATAAATACTTATGAAAATAAAATTACTATGCTTGTTGGTTTTGAGTGGATTTCTAACCTACCATAGCAATGCACAACCGGATTATCCTACTAATGCCCAGGTAGCCCAACGTTTGAATCAAACAGCCAATTCAGCAAACGCGAAACTTATTTCGCTCACCAGCACTGAAGCAGGTCGGGAAATATGGGCGCTTCAGTTGGGTAAAGGAGATTTAGATAATAAACCTGCAATTGCTATCGTTGGTGGGGTGGAGGGCTCCCATCTTCTAGGAGTGGAACTCGCTCTAAAGATTTCAGAGAATATTCTAGAGCACCATTCTCAAATATTAGATCAGACAACCTTTTATGTTTTTCCTAACATGTCGCCAGATGCTTACTCCCAGTATTTCAACGAAATGAGATATGAGCGTAGAGGAAACTCAGCAAAGGTAGATCACGATCGAGATGGAGAAGTAAGAGAAGACCCATATGAAGACCTGAACAAAGATGGATGGATTACAAAAATGCGAATTGAAACTCCAATGGGTGAATATGTCAGCCACCAAATCGATCCCCGGGTGCTGGTAAAAGCCGGTCCGAAAACTAAAAGAGATGAGAAACGCTATTTGCTGTATTCCGAAGGAATTGATAATGATAAAGACAAAAACTTCAATGAAGATCCGCAGGAGGGAATAGCTTTCAACAAAAGTCTTACTTATAATTTCCCTTATTTTGAAGCCTATGCCGGTGATTTTCCTGTATCTCAAAAAGAAAGTCGTGCCTTATTGGACTTCTTATTTGAACGTTGGAATATTTTTGCCTTTGTCACATTTGGACCTGCAAATAATCTGAGCACTCCTTTAAATTACAATAAAACGAAGGCCGAAAAAAGGGTAGTAACTTCCATGTTGGAGAAGGATGTAAAACTCAATGAAATGATCTCTGAAATCTATAATGAAACCATACCTTATAAGGCATACCAACAGGATAATCAGGGAACTGAAGGTGATTTTTTCCAATGGGCTTACTTCCATTTTGGCCGGCTTAGTTTTAGTACTCCGGGTTGGTGGGTACCTGAGATGAAAAAGGAGGAAGCTGAAAATGATACTAAAGAGGATTCGATTTCCACTGAGAATTTTAAGCCTACCGTGGAAACAAATTTCCTGGCATGGGCAGAAAAACAAGGAATAGATGAGGTATTTCTCCCCTGGACCGAGGTAGAACATCCAGATTTTCCCAACCAGAAGGTGGAAGTGGGAGGTATTAAGCCTTTTGTAGTTAATAACCCTCCATTTCAAATGACCGATAGTATCGCCTTGTATCATACCGATTTTGTCCTTACCCTGGCTCAAATGCAGCCCAAACTGGAATTGCATAACCTTAAAACCGAAAAGCTAGGTGGCGGACTTACAAGAATTACCGTCGACCTTTTTAACAATTCTCCTTTACCTACGCATTCTGAACTAGGTGGAAGAAGTCGCTGGCTTCAAAAACTACAAATAAGATTAAGCCGCGAAAAGAAAGATATACTGGCAGGGAATACCATAAAAATGGTGGACAAACTGGAGGCCTATCAGAAGAAAACGCTTTCCTGGATCGTAAAAGGAGGTGGCACGGCAGAGGTGAAAATTGGCGCACCGCATACCGGTTTTGTCGCGATTAATGTAAAACTTTAATACTAAAGAAATGAATTCAAAACATATTCAAAATACCGTCCTTCTATTCATTTTAAGTTTTCTACTTAATCTTACCCCTGCCCATACCCAGGAGAAATTCTTTAGAGCTATAGGTACGCCTCATCAGCCCAAGGTTCAGGTTAGCTGGAATCGCTATTATACCTATGAGGGAATGGTGGATATTATGGATAAAATAGCCAAAGCTCATCCTGAACTTGCAAAACTCGAAAGTATTGGTAAATCCTATGAAGGGCGTGATATTTATGTACTCACTATCTCTGATTTCAATACCGGTGATCCAGATAAGAAACCGGCGATGTACATCGATGGGAACATTCATTCTAATGAAATCCAGGGAACAGAATTTTCTTTATATACCGCCTGGTATCTCACTGAGATGTTTGATGAACTGGATTTTATAAAGGAATTGCTGGCAGATAAAACGTTCTATATTAATCCCAGTATAAATCCTGATGCAAGGAATGACTATATGAATCAACCCAATACTCCGCATTCTCCACGTTCTGGCATGATCGTCCTGGACAATGATGGTGATGGAAAAGCCGGAGAGGATGGCTTTGATGATATCAATAATGATAACCATATTACGATGATGGTCAGAAAATCACCAACTGGCAGATATATCAAAGACCCAATGGATGACCGTAAATTAATAAGAGTCGCTGCAGAAGAAAAAGGAGAATATGAAATTCTAGGTTATGAAGGGATTGACACTGATGGAGACGGCGAAGTCAATGAAGACGGAATAGGCTATTATGATCCCAATCGCGATTGGGGCTGGAAATGGCAACCAGATTATATTCAGCGTGGAGCTTATAAATATCCGTTTAGCCTGCCTGAAAACAGAGCGGTTATGGAATTTGTAATGGCACATCCAAATATAGCTGGGGCTCAAAGTTACCATAACTACGGCGGAATGATCCTTCGGGGTCCTGGTGCGGAAGAAGATGCTGAGACCTACAACAGTGAGGATGTAGAGATTTATGATGCCATAGCCAGAAAAGGTGAGGAAATGATTCCAGGTTATCGCTACCTGGTGGTTTATAAGGATCTTTATTCTGTTTTTGGTGGCGAATTAGATTGGTTTTATGGAGGCAGGGGCATTTACACCTATTCCAATGAATTAATGGTTTCCTATCTTTATTTTCACCAAAATAAGGGTCGAGGTAATCAAGATGAAGAATTAAAAGTAGACCGATACCTTACCTTCGGCGATGCATTTGTAGACTGGAAGGAATATGACCATCCGCAATATGGTAAGATTGAAGTTGGTGGATTCAAAAAGAATTTTGGCAGGGCACACCCAGGGTTTCTTTTGGAGCAGGATGCCCACCGGAATATGGCTTTTAGTCTTTATCATGCCTACCACACCCCAAAAATCAGCATTTCTGAAGTCCAAGAGGAAAGCCTTGGCAATGGTTTAAGACAGGTTACAGCTACGATTTACAATGAAAGATTAATGCCTACCCATTCCAGCCAGGACTTGAAATATAAGATCGAGCGACCTGATTATGTAAGCATTTCTGGAACTAAAGTTCATGCTGGGATGATTGTAAATGATGAAGATTTTAATAAGGTTGAAGAGCAGGAGGTTAATCCTGAAACCATAAAGCTTAAAAATATTCCAGGGATGGATGCCGTAAAAGTTAGATGGATCATTTCTGGAGGGAGAAATTACTCCATAGAAGTAGATTCTGCAAAAGGCGGAATCGCAAAATGGGAAAGTTAATTTTTGGACAGCTAATTTTCGGTACTATAAAAGCAGCTCATAACAATGAAAGGGATGTTTACTTTTCTTTGGAAAATAAACGTCTTCAAGTTGTTTATACTCTCTAGCCTTATAAAATCGTTGATTTCTCTTGTTTTGACTAAAGGTATCCAGCCTTATTGATACACAGTTATGGCTGCGTGCATAATCTTCAGCGAAATTCATCAGAGTTCGTGCGTAACCCTTTCCCCAGTGCTTGGGATGAACAGCTAGACGATGGACATACAGATGATTAGTGGTTTTGGTGAGCCAGTTTACCGACTTATAAATCTCATCCTGTTTAAATGAGAGCATCACGATGCCTTTTATCTGGGTATCTTCTCTGAGAAGATATAGTTCGTCGTTTTCAATATCCCTCTGAAGTTGTTCCATGGAAGGGTAGTTTTCGTTCCATTGGAATATCTTTTTTTGTTGTAGTTTAGACGCACAAGCTTCGGTGAGCTTTTTTATTTCTTTCAGATCTGGGAGGGATGCCTTGGTAATCATATTTTATTTAGAAATTTATTAAAGCCTTTTTATTAAAAAGAAAATTATTATTACATTTGCGCTTCAGTTATGGGGGATTAGCTCAGCTGGCTAGAGCGTTTGGCTGGCAGCCAAAAGGTCATCGGTTCGACTCCGATATTCTCCACCAAAACCACCGTTTCACGGTGGTTTTTTGTTTTCCGTACATTTTATAAAAAAACCACCTGACAAAAGGTGGTATGGAATTAAATTCTACTGATGGAATTAATCATTTTCATCAAGCTCAAGGTACTCATCAAAGAGCTCCTGGGCATCGGCATTTAGAAAATCAAGACTTTTATTTAAAACGTGCTGGAATTCGCGGGTTAATTCCTCCTCTCTCCAGGGATGGGAGATACCAAATGTGTGATCGGCACCTTCTACCAGTAGTAGTTTGGATGCGGGACTCCATTCAAAAAGATTTCCTGCATCGGCAATGGAGACAGTTACATCATTACTGCCGTGAGCAATAAAATGAGGGATCTCCAGATTTTTAGCTGCTTTCTGAATATTAAGCCTTTCTTTATTCTCCTTGAAATTTCGATAAAACTGGTAATGATGAGGCAGTTGTTGTTTGGTGCGAGAATTGGTGATATACTGTACTCCTTTTTTCTCCCAGGCTTCCAGGTCTTTTCCTTTAGGAAATCTTGATGCAAAATCGCTCACAGCCGCCAAAGTAATAAGTTTGGTCACCCTTTTTTCCTCAGCAGCCTTAATTACGGTAATTCCTCCGCCCCTGGAATGACCAATTAGACTTATATTAGAAGGATCCACCTGGCGCAGGTGATGGAAATTCGGCAGTAACAGCCAGTCTATAACTGATTGGAGATCATCCAATTCCTTGGTGTAATTATTGTCTCCAAAAGCTTCAATATTAAGAAATTCGGTAGGATTTTCGGCAGAAGTGCCGTTGTGACTAAAGTTGAATTTTACGAAAAAATATCCCTTTTCCGCATAAAATTTAGCCATTTTTTCCCACGCTCCCCAGTCTTTAAATCCTTTATAACCATGACAAAATATAATAACTTGTTTTGGTTTATCATCTTCATTAAAATAAAGATCTGCCAGTATAGGTTTATTGTGCTTTCCTTCTATCTGAAGATTAGTTTCTTTAGTAATTTCCATTTTTGATTTCTTTTTCGATAAATGCCATCTTAGGATTGCAAATTTCGACAATTAATTTCTTTAATTCGGCCTGAAAAGCTTCCATTATTTCAGGATCAAGTTCAGTTTTTCCTCCTCCTCTCTGATGTGCCTTTTCATTCTTGGTAAATTTTAAAAATCCGCTTTGCAGATTTTTAAAAGAGATTACTCCTGCCTCTACAGGTCTACTTAAATCCAGACTGTTTTTAATAAGGCTGGCATAAGTAAGCACCTGGAAACTTTTACTGTATTTATCATAATCTGAAGCCAGTAATTCCCAATCTACAATTTTAAGTTGAGCCTGTTGGACCTTGCCAGTTTTATAGTCAATAATTCTGGTAATATCGTTAGTATTTTCAAGTCTATCTACTTTTCCTCTTATAAAAACAGGAAATTTAAGTTCTTCTATATTAATTTGTGTTTTAAGGTCCTTCTCAATCATCAGGATTTTAATTTTATCTCCTTTCTTTAAACGCTTTATTTCCTGCTGGAAAAAGTTCTGTAAGTAACGCTTTGCTACTTCAAAAATAAGAAGATTCTTACCTTGATTCATAGGAGCCGAGGTATAGGTTTTTTTAAACTGAAGGCTTATTTCTTCCGGAATTCGTTTTTTGAATTGTTGAATGTTATCTTCTGTTAGATACCTCCCTTCAAGGGCCTTATAAAATGTTTCCAGACTATCGTGAATAACCGTACCAAGGGTATTGTAGGCTACAGTTTCCTCGACACTTTCGCTATCTCTAACCCCAAGAACATAACGGTAATAAAAATCTAATGGGTTTCTGATATAGGTAGTCAGTGCCGACGGTGAAAAGCCAGAGGCAGCCAAGTCCTTTAGCTTTTTCATAATTTCAGGAGTTTTTTTAATTTCTTTTAACCCCGATTTAAGTGCAGGTACTTTTGGACCTATGACTTTTTTTATCAGTTTATGGTTAGGACGTTTTTCTACTTCTAATTGGGTAATAAATCTGCTTTTTTCCCCTGTATTCATTCCATCAGGCTCGGTGTTATAGAGCAAATACACCTTTTTTGCCCTCTGGAGAAGCCTGTAAAAGTGGTAGGTGTATACCGCATTTTTTTCGCTATAGGTAGGTAGGTTATATGCTTTTTTCAAATCATAAGGCAAAAAGGAATTATTTGATTTCCCAGAAGGTAAAACTCCTTCATTAACTGAGGTGATAATCACAGTTTCAAAATCGAGGGCGCGGGATTCCAACATACCCATGAGCTGAAGACCTTTAAAGGGTTTGCCCTGAAAGTCCAGGCTCTGGGTTATCATAATTTCCTTGTAGAAACCATGAAGGGATTTTATACTTTTAACATGTGGATAGGTAGAGTTGAGATTTTCCAGTTTATTGAAAAGAAGGTGGAATTGGTATAGAAACTCCATTCCGAGTCGATTTCCCTGTTTCCTGTAAAAGCCTTTGATCTCCTGAATGAGCGTTTGGAAATTCGAAATAAGTTTCCCAGGGTTATTATTTACCTCTTCGAAACATGCATTGATGAGTTTTTGGTGAGCAGGGAAATTTTTAAGGATTTCTTTTGAGGGAAGGTAAACCGAATTTTCCTTTTTCATTTTGATTGAAAATTCGTCTGTGGCAGGTTTGAGAAGGCTATGCAAGGCAGGATGATTGATTATCGATATGACATCTTTGTAATAAAATCCCGAAGCTGTATTTAGGTGAATGTGAAAGATTTTTTCAAACAGGGAGCTCAGTGCGGAATTTTTAAGGGGGAACCCCATAGTTATATTTAAATCCTGGATATTAGGAGGCAAACTGCTTAAAACAGGCAGTAGGAGGTCTTCCTGGCCTAATACCACGGCCGTATTTTCTAACTGATTTAACTCAATTGTGGAAAGAAGTTCACCAAGGTATTTTGCCTGGCCTATATTTTTAGAGACCCCTATTAATTCGATTTCTTTCTCCTTATTATATTCATCTATTTCAGGAGTAGAATCCCGATTCCGGAAAGCTGGCCAGTTATTTAAATACTGATTGATAAATAAGGATGCCGAATGTCCTTTGTCTTGCAGAAAGCTCTTATCTAAATCCCAGTGAATTTCTGCTTGTTCCTTCTCTAGTAGAAATTTAATGATCTGCTGCTCGGCATTGTTTAACGCATTAAAGCCAATAAAAACATGATTTTGTGAAACCCCGGAGGAATAAGCCTGTATATTGGCAGCCGCCTCCCTATAAATTAAACCCTGATACCCCAATTTCCTACTGAGCAGACTTTCCTTAAGGGCTTCGTAATATTCAGGGAGCTGATGCCAAAACTTCAGGTAATTTTCAATTAGTTCTGTTTTTTCTTTTTGAAGATACCAATGGTTAATATCCTGAATCCCTGAGAGGTAATTAAAAAAGCTTTTATGACCTATAAGGTAGCGGTCTAACTCGTTAAAATCATGAATGAGAGTCTGGGCCCAGCTGCTAAAGGTATCGAAATCCTCACGTGTTTTTTCAGGTGTGAGTTTTCTGTAAACTTCGTAAAATTCAAAAAGGCTAATGGTGTTGTCTATAGGTTTTAATCCAGAAATAATTTGAGCAAACTCTTCAATGCTATATACTTTAGGGGCAAAAAGATGTTTTTGTTCTAATTTGGAAAGTTCATGGAGTAAGAAATTCCCTGCTCTTTTTGAGGGAAGGATAAAAATTGTTTCTGAAATATGCCCTTGTGATTGTAAGAGCTTTTGGAGGACCTGGGAAATAAAAGAAATCATAGTATAAAAATAAAAAACGCCCCGACTAATCGGGGCGTTTTCAAATTAATTTTCAAACTTTTTCTATTGCTCTACATCAGTAGAATCAGTTTCTTTGTCTTTCATCTCTTTGTCCTTATCCAAAGAAATTTCAACTCGTCTGTTATCCTGCCTACCGGCAGCAGTGCTATTGGTAGCAATTGGTCTGGATTCTCCATATCCTTCAGAAGTCAATCTGTTGGCTGGAATTCCTGCGTTTTGTAACCAGTCTTTAACGGACGCAGCACGTTCCTTGGAGAGCTTTAAGTTATATTGATCGCTACCTGTGCTGTCCGTATGACCTTCAACGTGGAAGATAGTGTTTGGATATTCTTCCATAATATCGGCAATTGACTGAAGTGCTTCCTCAGATTCATCACGGATAGTCGCTTTATTTAGATCGAAAAGCACTGTTTTAGAGTACTCATTCAATTCTGAAATAACTTCAACGTCTGGTTCTGGACATCCGTCATTCTCTACGGTTCCAGGAGTATCAGGACATTCATCATCCTTGTCTAAAACACCATCATTATCACGGTCTTCGAAAGGACAACCATTGTTTTCAGCTGGACCAGCCTCTTCAGGACAATCATCTTCATTATCAGCCACACCGTCACCGTCAGCATCAGGACAACCATTCATGTCAGCCAGGCCTGCTACTTCAGGACAGTCATCTTCTGGATCTGGGATCCCATCACCATCGCTGTCCGGGCATCCGTCAAATTCTGGAAGACCCGCAACATCTGGACAAGCATCTCTTCTGTCTTCAATCCCGTCACCATCGGTATCAGGACAGCCGTTGAATTCTGGCAGGCCTGGGGTTTCAGGACATTCGTCATCTTTGTCATAGATGCCATCTCCGTCAGTATCAGTACCTCCAAACATAAACTTCACACCTGCCGCATGTTGGAAGTGTGTTGCCATTTCTGGATCGAAAACGTGTTTGTAATTAGATTCTACAGTTAGCGCAATGTTATCGCTAAACCAGAAGTTGATTCCTAATTTACCGTTTACTGTTGCAGCGCTCATGTCTGAGATTGGAATATCTCCTGAATCTCCTATTCGGGTGTAACCACCCCCGATACCCAGGACGGGATCAAACCAACCATCATTTAACATTGCACGCAGGCTGTAGTTGAATGTACCGTCTAAGGAATAATAAGAAAGATTGCTAACACCCATATCCCCGTATTTATCAATCTGGTTGATAGAACCTGCAAGGTCAAAAACAAAACCGCCACCGATGTAGCGTCCTACAGAAATTCTTGATACGGCAGGGATTATATTCCAGTGATCTCCTACATTAAAATAATCTTCGAAGGTCCCTCCTAGTGGAGCATCTTCACCCGAAGGATAGAAGTCTATCGCATTGGTCTGAAGACCTACGGACCATGGATTGTTGGCATCTTGGGCGTTTACCGAAGTAAATCCAAAAACCAACATAGCAGCCATTAAAAATTTGCTAAGATGTTTCATATTCAATTGTTTAGTTTTAAGTGTTAATTGTTAACAAAAGTAGATGCAAATTGCCTATTAACAAAGCCTATAATAATAAAGTTTTCTTAATAAACCCTTGTCTAGAGCCGTTTTTCAGCGTTTTATTACTGAAAAATCAAGTGGTTTTAGCAACTTATTAACACAGGAATATGAAGTTAATTAGATCACTCCCAATTCTTTCCCCACTTTGGTGAAAGCTTCAATGGCTTTATCCAGATGTTCTTTTTTATGTGCCGCAGATAGTTGTACTCGAATCCGGGCTTTTCCTCTGGGTACCACAGGGAAGAAAAAGCCTATGACATATATGCCTTCTTCCAAGAGCTTGTCGGCCATTGTTTGCGATAATTGAGCATCGTAGAGCATTACCGGCACTATCGCCGCATCACCATCAATAATATCAAAACCGGCTTGCTTGATACCTTGTTTGAAGTATTTGGTATTTTCTTTCAGTTTATTCCGTAAGGAGGAATCGGTTTTCAACATATCGAAGACCTTAATGGAAGCTCCGACAATTGCTGGGGCCAGGGAATTAGAAAAAAGGTAAGGCCGGGAGCGCTGACGTAGCAATTCTATGATTTCTTTCTTAGCGGTAGTATATCCTCCCATTGCACCACCTAAAGCTTTTCCCAGTGTTCCGGTAATGATATCTACCCGGTCCATTACATTTTTTTCTTCCAGGGTGCCGATTCCATTTTCTCCAATAAAACCTGTTGCGTGGCATTCATCAATCATTACCAGGGCGTCATATTTGTCAGCTAGATCACATATTTTATCCAGGGGAGCTACTAATCCATCCATGGAAAACACCCCATCGGTCACAATAATCTTAAAGCGTGCTTCTTTTTCATTGGCACTTATAAGTTGTTTTTCCAGGTCCTCCATATCACCATTTTGGTAGCGATAACGAGCCGCTTTACAAAGTCTAACCCCATCAATAATTGACGCGTGATTTAGAGAATCTGAGATTATAGCATCTTCAGCAGTGAAAAGCGGTTCAAAGATCCCTCCATTGGCATCAAAAGCAGCTGCATATAAGATAGTGTCTTCAGTTCCGTAAAAATCAGCGATCTTTTTTTCCAGTTCTTTGTGGATGTCCTGGGTCCCGCAAATAAATCTGACACTTGACATACCAAAACCACGGGAGTCTAAAGTGTCTTTTGCTGCCTGTATGACTTCTGGGTGTGAAGATAAACCCAGATAATTATTAGCACAGAAGTTAATTACCTCCTGCCCGGTGGAAATTTTTATAACTGCATCCTGAGGGCTAGTGATAATTCTTTCCTTTTTAAATAGTCCATTTTCCTTTATTTCCTGAAGTTCTTTTTCAAGATGATTTTTGATTTTTCCGTACATTATTTTCTATTTTTCACAAAATTACATTTCTTTTTTATACATATTCAAGGCTTAACTCCTTGTTAATATATACCAGAACCTTTTTCTCGGGTTTATACCCCATTTTTGTTAAGATTTCTGCATACCTGCTAATTTGTAATGCATGAGAATCTTTGTAACCACCAGTTTTATAATCCAGTATACTTACCTTTTCAGCCTTAAAATTAAGTCTGTCCGGCCGAAGCCTTTTTCCATCCTCTAAGAGAATATCTCTTTCATTTAAATTAGTGGCACCCGGAGCGAAAAATTCAGATAGTTCCGGATGGTTAATTATAGCTCTTATTTCCTGGGAAATCTGTGACCGGGATTTCTCCGTTATTATGCCATCAATCATAGCCTGTTCGAGAGCATGGGTCACATCATCTCTGGTATTGATATTGGCCAGGACATTATGAATAATCTCTCCCTTTTCTATGGCTTCTTCCTGTTTGGTATCCCATAAGGACCCTGATCTTGTGACGATATGTACTGCTTGGTTCTGGGTTGGCGTAGAATAAAAATATTCCTGCATCTGAGTTGAGGAACCTTTATCTCCTGGTCTCAATTGTGGGATTTCTCCGAAATTATATTCTTTTTGTCCATCGATCCAGTTTCCAGATTGCTTTAGGAACCCAATTAGCAGACCTGAAATCTTTGCTGGATTTTCATTTTGTTTTTTATCAAGCTCTAATTTGGATAATATATAAAGTTGTTCTGAAGCTCTGGTGCAGGCAACATAGAGAATATTTAGGGTATCCAGTTCCTTTTGCTCAAGAAGATCATTATAAACCTCTGAAGCTTTATCTCCCCAATTAAGCATTTTCTTTGATGCACTGATGTAGCTTACAGGAATTTCTCCAAGGGTTTCCGGAAGGTCCACCCACAGGGAATCCATTCGGGTGTCCCTAAAATCAGCATTAGCAAAAGGATAGATCACCACTGGGAATTCAAGGCCTTTAGATGAATGAATGGTCATGATTTTGACTGCATCTTCTGTCTGTGAAACCGCAATGCTTAGTTTTTCCTTGTTCTGTTCCCAGAGTTCCAGGAAGTCAGCTATGCCGGTAATTGCTTTTTGGGTGGTTTCAAAAATATAATCCAGAAAGAACTGAATGTAAGCATCAGAGGTTTTTACAAGGGAGAAACTTCTAATGATGTATTCCACAGATTCATATAAAGAAAGGTTTTTAAGGACTTCCAGATTAAATTCAATTTCATATTCTTTAAGCCAGTTAAAAAAAGCGGCCTCATTTTGACTTAAGTTCTCCCAGATGATCTGATGAGAATTAGCGAGCTGCAAACTTTCTGCAAGGAAATTGAATATTTTAAGTTTTAGGTTATCGTCTTCCGGGTTAATGGAATACCAAAGGAGATCTACTATAAAATTAACGCTGGGGGAATTGGCAATCAATAGCGTTTCCGAAGAGACCACTGGAATACCATTTTCACTAAGATAACTAGCTATAGCTATCCCTTCTTTTTTTCGTCGGGTCAGAATACATATATCACTTTTTGGAAAAGCTTTCGCATCGAGATCCTGAATGATCTCCAACACTTTTTCAGGGTAAATTTCAAATTCTTCTTCACTGGTGTGGGCTTCTATGAAGGAAACGTTTACAAATCCAGACAGCTCTTTTTTGGGAGTTTGGTTGCTTTTTACAAAAAGTTCACAGTAACTGGGATTTTGAAGGCAGGCTGAGGCATAATTAAAAAGATCATTGTTGAAGTTTACGATCTCCTTGCCACTACGGTAATTATCGGGAAGATCTTCTACGGTCTGTTCAATGCTAAAAGGCTTCCGCTGATAGTTATAAAGTTCAATAAACTGTTCAGCTTTTCCTCCGCGCCATCGATAAATACTCTGTTTGGCGTCACCGACTAACATGAGTCCCGCCGTTTCACCTTTTTTTGATTCTGTGGACAGGCTGTGGTCCACCAGAGGCTGGAGGTTTTCCCATTGCATCCGGGAGGTATCCTGGAACTCATCTATAAAATAATTCTGATAGCGTTCCCCGAGTTTCTCATAAATAAAAGGTGCAGGTTGGTCTTTGACCTGCGCGCTTATCAGGGGATTGAATTCAGAGATAAGTAATAGATTTCGATCTTTTTTAATAATTTCAACTTGTTGGTTTATCGCATTTAAAAGGGAAAGTTGAATTAATCTTTTTTCTATTTCAACTAAAAATTCGAAATGATAAATAGCCTTTTCTGAAGCTCTAAAAAGTTCACAGCACTGGGAATGCAGTGGATCTAAAATTGATTTCTTTTCTTTCTCCTTTTTTTTAGGGTAAAGTGGTAATGTTTCCAAATTCTGCATCCATTTTAAGGAGAAATCCGAAGGAAAGTTTTCTTCCTTTAATTTCTGGAAATACTTAGGTAGGGATTCCCTGGTAAAATCTGAAAACTCCAGATTATGGTCCTTCATTAATGCGAAGAAAATTTCAGCAGTTTCTTTTATAATTGTTCTTGTTTTGTTCTTTTCAGCCTTTATTTTGATTGAATAATTTTCAAAATCCGCAAGACTTTTGGCTTTTAATCTGCCCAGTGGCAACTGATTATTTTCATTGGTAAGCAGTTTAGAAATTTCAAAGAGATCCGAAGTGATATCCCAGCTTTTTTCCTCGTCGGTCTTACTAAGGGCAAATTCTTTAAGAATTTTGGTGATGGCACTGTTTTGTCCGGCTTGTGCTATTAAAGCTTCTACAGCTTCTAAAAGAATTTGATCGGTGTTCAGAGAAACTTCAAAATTAACCGATAGTCCAAGATCTTTGGCAAAACTTCTGAGTATGCGCTGGGTAAATCCATCTATGGTAGATATTTCAAAGGCCGAATAATTATGAATGATATTTTTAAGTATCCGGGAGGATTTCTCCTGGATTTCTTCTTCAGGAATACCAGTAGCCTGTTTAACTGCATTAAGGAGTTGGGTAGATTGCTCCGGTACCGGTGTTTTGGTGAAATTATGAAGGCTTGATATGATCCTGGTTTTCATCTCCTCTACCGCTTTATTAGTAAAAGTTATGGCCAAGATATTTTTATAGGCATCAGGGCGGGAAGAATTGATAAGAAGAACCAGGTATTCCTTTACCAGAGTAAAAGTTTTGCCAGAACCTGCAGAGGCATTATAAATATTGAAGGACCGTTTCAAAAATTTATTGAATTTAGATGAGATAAGCTTTTTGGACAGCGATTTAAAGGTAAAATAAAATTGTTTGCCAATATGTCTATGCTTTTAAGTATTTTATAACAGAAAAATATTTTTAGTACATCCCGTAATACTTAAATTTGGGAGAATTAATTACTAATCACAAAAAAATATATAAACTATGGCTTTCGAATTACCGAAACTAAAGTATGCATTTGATGCATTAGAACCTCATATAGATGCCAGAACTATGGAAATTCACCATGGTAAGCACCATGCAGGTTACACAAATAAACTCAACGACGCTATAAAAGGTACCGATCTTGAAGGAAAAACTATAGAAAACATCCTTAAAAATCTGGATATGTCTAAAACTGCCGTTAGAAATAATGGTGGTGGATTTTACAACCATAGTTTATTCTGGGAAATAATGTCACCAGATGGAGGAGGTAAACCTGAAGGTGAACTGGCCTCTGCAATAGATACAGCATTTGGCTCTTTTGAGGCCTTTAAAGATGAATTTGCTAAGGCAGCAGCGGGTCAGTTTGGATCTGGATGGGCTTGGTTATGCGTTCATTCAGGCGGAAAATTAGAGATTTGCTCCACTGCCAATCAGGATAATCCTTTAATGCCAGAAAAAGGATGTGGCGGAACTCCAATTCTTGGGCTGGACGTTTGGGAACATGCTTACTACTTAAATTATCAGAATCGACGGCCAGATTATATCAATGCGTTTTTTAACGTAATTAACTGGAAAGAGGTTGCAAGTAGGTATGCGAAAGAAAAATAGAAAATAGAATCAATTTCCATAAAGGCTGCCCAAAGGGTGGCCTTTTTTAATGACTTTGATCAAGGATAATAAAAAAAGGTGGGTCGTTTTAAGATCCACCTTTTTTTGCCCCAAATCTACCATGAACTTAACCTACTTATGTTATGGTTCTACTAAGATAGGAATAAAATTAAGTGCAGTGGAAAATATTGGATGAACTACCCAGAAATTAGGTGTTAGGTTACTTGGAGTTAGTTTTTGTAAGAGAGATATTATTTTTTGTTAGAAAACCCCGGAAAATTGTGCATAAAAAAAGGCGGATTGTTCATCCACCTTTTTTTGCCCCAAATCTACCATGAACTTAACCTACTTATGTTATGGTTCAGCTAATATAAACCAGATTTTTCTATTGGCAAGTTCTTTTAGCCCAACCACTTAAATATTTGTTGAATGTCTTTATTAAAAAATAGATTGTAGGAATTTACTTATATTTTACGATGATTACTTATCTTTCTGAATAAGGATGTAAGTCTGAGGGAGAGTATAAAAAAAGGCGGATTGTTCATCCACCTTTTTTTGCCCCAAATCTACCATGAACTTAACCTACTTATGTTATGGTGTTACCAATGTAAGCAGGAATATGCCCATAAAAAAAATTTTTAGATAAACGGCATAATTATTTGATAAACAGACAGGTTGTTAATATGCTCTGTCCTTGTTTCCTTCAAAGAAATTTATGAAAGCCCTGTTTACCACCCTGTTACCTCCAAAAGTGGGGTAATCTCCTGTGAAATACCAATCGCCAAGATTTTTAGGACAAGCCTTATGGAGGTTGTCAACAGATTGATAGATCACCTTTAGCTTCGCTTTTACCGTGGGTTCACTAATCAATTCAGCGATTTTATCTGAAATTTGTTGATCGGTAAAAGGTTCATAAATCTCCTTTACAAAGTTCTGAACTTCAAAATCCTCTAGATCTACTTGAGCCCTACATTTTTCATATACCTCTTCCACGATGTGGTAATTGTTGTTTTCTTTTAGTAACTCTAAAGCTGCCCTAAAGGCTACCAGGTCTTCCAATCTGGCCATATCAATTCCGTAACAATCAGGATACCGAATTTGCGGTGCGGAAGAGACAATTACGATTTGCTTTGGGTTTAAGCGATCAAGCATTTTGATAATACTTTTCTTAAGCGTAGTTCCTCTTACAATACTGTCGTCTATAATTACCAGGCTATCCTCTGGTTTTACAATTCCATAGGTGACATCATAAACGTGGGCTACCAAATCATCTCTGCTACTGTCTTCGGTAATAAAGGTCCGAAGCTTTGCATCTTTTATAGCAATTTTTTCAGTTCTCAGGCGATGTGCAAGAATCTCCTGAAGCCTGGCGTCGGTAAGGTCTTCCTTCTCGGCAAGGATCGCTTCGTTCTTTTGTTTGTTTAATTCATCCTGAGCTGCCTCTACCATTCCATAGAAAGAGGTTTCGGCGGTATTAGGTATAAATGAAAATACGGTATTTATGGTATCGTGTTTTATTGACTTAAGGACCTCCGGCATTAGTAACCGCCCTAACATCTTCCGTTCTTTATATATTTCGGCATCACTTCCCCGGGAAAAATAAATTCGTTCAAAGGAACAGGCCTTGCGTTCCAGTGGTTTTAATATTTCCTGAATAGAAACACTACCATCTTTTTTGGTGATTATTGCGTGACCTGGATCGAGTTCCTTCACTCGGTCATAATCAACATTAAAGGCCGTTTGAATCACAGGTCGTTCCGAGGCCACTACCACTACTTCATCATCTTTATAATAATAGGCTGGCCTTATTCCTGAAGGATCCCGTAATACAAAAGAATCTCCATGACCTAGCAATCCCGCCATTGCATAGCCTCCATCCCAATTCTTTGAAGACTTTCTCAGGATTTTGGTCACATTGAGTTTTTCAGCAATCATCGGTGAGGCTTCAACCTTCGAATAGCCTTGCTTTTTTAATTTTTTATATAGCTTTTCAACTTCAGAATCAAGAAAGTGCCCAATTTTTTCCATTACCGTAACGGTATCTGCTCTTTCCTTTGGATGTTGGCCAAGATCTACCAAGTTGTTGAAAAGCTGGTTTACATTGGTCATGTTAAAATTACCGGCAACAATGAGGTTTCGGTGCATCCAGTTATTCTGTCTTAGAAAGGGATGAACATTTTCAATACTGTTCTTTCCAAAAGTTCCATAACGCACGTGTCCCAGGTAAACCTCGCCGATGTATGGAATGTTCTTTTTCTGAAGTGCAACATTATCGGCATATTCAGGATTTTCCTTGATTTCAGAGTTTATCCGATCGTTGATCTGTTCAAAAATATCCTGAATGGGTTGCGCAGCATTAGATCGTACCCTGCTGATATATCGATCTCCTGGCTTTGTATTTAGTTTTATACTTGCAAAACCGGCACCGTCCTGGCCACGGTTATGCTGTTTTTCCATTAATAAATACATCTTATTAATCCCGTAAAATGCCGTCCCGTACTTTTCCTTGTAATATTCAAGCGGCTTTAAAAGGCGTACCTGGGCAATTCCGCATTCATGTTTTATGGCATCACTCATAATAGTTGTTCCTGGATTTAGGTTTTCACTTGGTCACTAAAAAAACCCTGAAATTACAGGGTTATAAGTTTTAAGTTATTTCTATTTCAAATTGTGTGAGTTTTTTAAACTCTTCCAGCCTTCCCTGTACATCAGCAGCTGATAATTCCTGCATTCGTTCGGTGCCGAATTTTTCTACGCAGAAGGAAGCCAGGTTAGAACCGTAAATAATAGCGTTTTTCATATTTTCAAATGAGATGTCTTCGGTCTTGGCCAGGTATCCTGCAAAGCCCCCGGCGAAGGTGTCTCCTGCACCTGTGGGATCAAATACGTCCTCGAGCGGTAAGGCAGGAGCAAAAAATATTTCATCCTTATGGAACAGAAGTGCTCCGTGTTCTCCTTTTTTAATCACTACATACTCAGGGCCCAATTCGTTAATTCTTCTTGCGGCCTTAACCAAAGAGTGCTGTCCTGAAAGCTGGCGTGCCTCTTCATCGTTGATGGTTATAACGTCAACCTTTTTGATTACCTTAAGGAGGTCGTCCCATGTATTGTCCATCCAGAAATTCATGGTATCTAATACCACCAATTTTGGGTTTTCTATCTGGTCCAAAACACTTAATTGAACCAAGGGGTGGAGGTTACCCAGCATGACAATATCGGCATCTTTATATGCCGAAGGTACTACTGGATTGAAATCAGCAAGAACATTTAATTGAGTATCAAGGGTATCCCGGGTATTAAGGTCATTGTGATATCGTCCGCTCCAAAAGAAGGTTTTTCCTCCTTCAACAATTTCGATTCCTTCAATATTGATGTTATTGCGGATCAGAAGGTCTAGGTATTTTTGCGGAAAATCATCTCCGACTACCGAGACTACTGCACTATCTACATTAAATTGTGAAGCCGAAAGACCTATATAGGTGCCGGCCCCTCCAAGGATTTTATCGGTTTTCCCGAAAGGGGTCTCAATTGCATCAAAGGCTACTGTGCCTACAATCAATAATTTACTCATAATGATTTTAAAATATGCTGCAAATATACAGTTTGTTTTTCAAGGGATAAACCTAAATTATAAATGCCTTGGATAAGCCTTATTTTGATTCAAATCCCTGATCTGTAAGAAGTTTTTTCTCTTTGGAGGCGGCTACTGCCAGGCTATCACAACGTTCATTTTGTGGGTGGGAATTGTGTCCTTTTATCCATTTGAACCTTACCTTGTGTTTTCGGTACTCCTTAAGAAAAGCTATCCAGAGATCAGAATTTTTTCGATCTTTAAAGGCCTTTTTCTCCCAATTAAAGACCCAACCTTTTTCCACGGCATCGGCTACATATTTTGAATCCGTGAAAACAATTACCTCAAGGCCGGTTTTTTTTAGTTTTTTAAGCGCTTCAATTACAGCCAAAAGTTCCATCCGGTTATTGGTGGTATGTCTATAACCTCTTGAAAATTCTTTTCGGTAAGCCTTGCCTACCCATTCCATAATAATTCCGTAGCCTCCGGGGCCAGGATTTCCTCGTGCAGAGCCATCTGTGTAGATATATACCTGGGGTTGATGCACTATGCTTGGTTTTTTAGAAGAAGTTGTTCAATCACCTCAGGAAAATGTTTATATTCAAGTTGATGTATCCTCCCAGCAAGACTCTCTGGTGTATCGGTGTCTTTGACCTCGGTTTTAGTCTGAAAAATTAGTTCACCCTCGTCATATTTTTCATTAACAAAATGAATGCTGATTCCGCTTTCTTTATCCTTATTGTTGATAACAGCTTCATGGACTCTTGCACCATACATTCCTTTGCCTCCATAATTAGGTAGAAGTGCGGGATGAATATTGATTACTTTTTTTGGGAATTCTTTTAAAATATAGTCAGGGAAGACCCAAAGAAAACCGGCGAGTATAATAAGGTCTGGTTTGATGTCTTGAAGCACATGTAAAACTTCATTGCTCTTATAAAGAGCTTCCCGGTCAAAATACAAGGCCTTAACATTTAGGTCGTGAGCTTTCCTGAGGACTTTGGCTGACTTCCTGTTGGAAAATACCGCCACAACTCTGGCTAAGGTGGACTCCTTAAAATACTTTATGATATTTTCAGCATTGGTTCCGGTGCCGGAAGCAAAAATTACGATTTTTTTTTGGGAGCTGTTTGAGTGTGGGGTCAAAATGATGTTGTTAACAATTAATAAATGGTAAAATTAAGGGCTTTCGAGGAAAAATATGTAAATTAGATTCACATTTTTAAAGTAAAAATCGGTTTTAAAATAAAGTTTTTTATTTTTGCCACCTAATCAAAATTAAAATAAAATATTATGTCAGACATTGCATCAAGAGTAAAAGCGATTATCGTTGACAAGTTAGGTGTTGACGAGAACGAAGTTGTAAACGAAGCCAGCTTCACCAACGACTTGGGTGCTGATTCATTGGACACTGTGGAATTGATCATGGAATTTGAGAAGGAATTCGATATCCAGATCCCTGATGACCAGGCTGAGAACATTGCCACAGTAGGTCAGGCAATTTCTTATATTGAAGACGCAAAAAAATAAACCAATAGACCATATGGAGTTAAAGCGAGTTGTAGTCACGGGCCTAGGAGCCCTAACCCCCATTGGTAACAATATTGAAGAATATTGGGATGGCTTGGTGAACGGAAAAAGCGGGAGTGCTCCCATAACCTACTTCGATACTGAAAAATTCAAAACCAAATTCGCTTGTGAACTCAAAAACTTTAATCCTCTGGATTACTTTGATAGAAAGGAAGTAAGACGGTTGGATAGGTTTGCCCAGTATGCCATTGTATCTTCTGACGAAGCTATAAAAGATTCCGGTATCGATCTCAATACTGTTGATAAGTATCGGGTCGGTGTGATATGGGGGGCCGGAATTGGCGGATTGGAAACATTTCAGGACGAAATGATTAATTTCGCCAAGGGAGATGGTTCTCCACGATTCAATCCTTTCTTTATTCCCAAGATGATTGCAGATATTGCCCCGGGTAATATTTCCATTCGTCATGGTTTCATGGGAGCAAATTATACTACTGTTTCTGCCTGTGCTTCCGCAGCAAATGCAATGATCGATGCTTTAAACAATATTCGTTTGGGCTATAGCGATATTATTGTTTCAGGAGGATCAGAAGCTGCGGTTACTATTGCCGGAATGGGAGGTTTTAATGCTATGCATGCCCTTTCTACCAGGAATGAGAGCCCGGAAACTGCTTCTAGACCATTTGATTCTACCCGGGACGGGTTTGTTCTGGGAGAAGGCTCTGGAGCCTTAATTTTGGAGGAATATGAACATGCAAAGGCACGTGGCGCGAAAATCTATGCCGAAGTAATAGGCGGTGGTCTTTCTTCAGATGCTTACCATATGACGGCACCACACCCCGAAGGAAATGGAGTGGTTGCGGTAATGGAAAACTGTTTGAGGAACGCTGGCTTAAATCCTGAAGACATAGATGCTATTAATACCCATGGTACCTCAACTCCTCTAGGGGATGTAGCCGAACTTAAAGCTATCGGAAAGGTTTTTGGCGAACATGCCAAAAACATCAATATTAATTCAACTAAATCAATGACTGGACATTTGTTAGGAGCCGCTGGAGCCGTCGAAGCTATCTCAGCAATCTTATCGATGAAAAACGGAATAGTGCCTCCAACAATTAACCATGAACATGCTGATGAAAACATTGATGCTGAATTAAATTTGACCCTTAATAAAGCCCAAAAGCGCGATGTTAACGTGGTGATGAGCAATACCTTCGGTTTTGGAGGTCATAATGCCTGTGTGATTTTTAAAAAACTGGATGAGTAACATTTTATAAATGAGCGTTATTCGAAACATATTAAATTCCCGATCTTCTAAAGACGGGAATTTTTTTATGGTGTTAACTCAAATTCTAGGTTTTAAGCCCAAAAACCTGGCGCATTATCGAAAAGCTTTCACCCATCGCTCACTAAATATCAAAGACGAAAAAGGGAATGCTATCAGTTTTGAAAGACTGGAGTTTTTGGGTGATGCAATGTTAAGTGCGGTTATCGCCTCACATCTATTTAAGGCTGTTCCTGGTGGTAATGAAGGCTATCTTACCAAAATGCGATCTAAAGTGGTGAGTCGAAAGCATCTCAATGAACTGGGAAGAGATCTGGATCTTATTAATTATGTGAAAACCAATATACCTGTAGATCAATTCGGCGTTAATATCCATGGAAATCTTTTTGAAGCCTTAATAGGAGCAATTTACCTTGATCGCGGGTATAAATACTGCAAGCGTTTTATTTATGAGCGGGTTATAGATCCATATGTGGATATTGAACAACTGGAGGGAAGAGTAATAAGTTATAAAAGTCTTCTAATCGAATGGTGCCAGAAAGAAAAGAAAGAATTTAATTATGAAATTTATGAAGATACCGGAAATGATGAGACCAAACATTTTGCTGTAAAACTCCGTATTGATGATAGGGTAGTTGCAAAGGCCCGGGCGACTTCAAAAAAGAAAGCAGAAGAGAAAGCTTCTAAGAGAGCATATTATGCACTTCAAAATATTATCTCATAATTTCAGAGAATTGTTCTAAGCTATAACGTTTTCGTAGAAAATTGTGAAATTTTTTCGCCGGTGAGCTTCATTTTTCTTATTCTTATTTTATCTTTATCCAGAAAGTAGAAGACTTATGCAGGCGCATAAAATGTTGTTGGATGAGGTAGAAGAGGACCTCTTTAAGCTCCTTGCTATTTATTGTTCCGTTGAGGATTTTAGAATGGCTTTTTTGCTTAATAAACATTTAAAACTTGGTTTACAGAGAGAAAGGGACGATGTAGATTTTATACATCAAAACATTCAGGCCTACTATGCAAGATTTACTTTTAAAGATCCTAAAAACTTTCACAGCTATAACCTGGTAGCCAACAAATTTAAAGGCGAGGCCACTAAAGTCCTGAATAAAGGGTCTTTATTTACGGAAGAGGAGGTGAGGCCGATGGAACTAAACCTTATTCCCGAATACAAAAAGGTAGATTTTTTTCTAAAAATAGAAGAAGATATGCCCGATCAACATTTAAACAAACTGGTTAATATAATAAGCCAGATTCCGCAGGTGATTGCAGTGCATAAAATTGATGTCGAGCAATTAAAATCGAAACAAAATTTAATTTTTGAGTAATGCCAACAAATAAGAAAACAAAGATCGTTGCTACCTTAGGGCCAGCAACAAGTTCTAAAGAAATACTAAATAAAATGCTCCAGGCTGGAGTAAACGTATTCCGAATCAATTTCTCTCACGCTGATTACAATGATGTCAAAGAGCGTATTGCTATGATTCGGGAGCTGAATAAGGAAAAAGGTTACAACGCCGCTATTCTTGCAGACTTACAGGGTCCTAAACTTAGGGTGGGGGTTATGAAAGATGAAGTGGTGGTTTCAGTTGGAGATCAGATCGTTTTTGCAACTGGTAAGGAGTTTAAAGGTACTGCACAACGTGTTTATATGAATTATGACACATTCCCTCGTGATGTCCAGGCAGGAGAACGTATTTTACTTGATGATGGGAAACTAATCTTTGAAGTTGTTTCAACCAACAAAAAAGATGAAGTGGTCACAAAGGTTATCCAGGGAGGACCTTTAAAATCCAAAAAAGGTGTAAACCTTCCTAATACCAATATATCCCTTCCGGCTTTAACCGAAAAAGATGTCGAAGACGCTAAATTTGCCTGTGAAATGCAGGTAGACTGGATGGCTCTTTCCTTTGTACGGCATGCTGAGGATTTGATAGAACTCCAGAACTTAATCAAAGAACACAGCCAATACAAGATCCCAATCGTTGCGAAGATCGAAAAACCTGAAGGGGTTGCGAACATCGAAAAGATTGTGGCATACTGCGATGGATTAATGGTGGCTAGGGGTGATTTGGGAGTAGAGATTCCGGCCCAGGAGGTTCCTCTTATTCAGAAAAAATTGGTCTTAACCGCTAAAAAAGCAAGAATCCCGGTAATTATTGCAACCCAGATGATGGAAACGATGATCACTAGTTTAACTCCAACTAGGGCAGAGGTGAATGATGTGGCGAACTCTGTTATGGATGGAGCAGATGCGGTTATGCTCAGTGGAGAGACTTCGGTCGGGCAATACCCTGTACAGGTAATCGAAAAAATGACTCAGATCCTAGAGAGTGTAGAGAATTCTCCGCTTATAAAAGTACCTCATGATCCACCTCACATTCGAACCAAACGCTATATTACTAAATCTGTGTGTTATCACGCTGCACATATGGCCAATGAGATCAAAGCAAAGGCTATTTGTACCCTGACCAATAGTGGGTATACTGCTTTTCAAATATCTTCCTGGAGACCGGAATCCCATATTCTTGTTTTTACTTCAAATACCAGAATTCTCGCTCAGTTAAGTTTGTTATGGGGGGTAAAAGCTTTTAACTATGAAAAGTTTGTTAGCACCGATGAGACTATTGATGATGTGAACAGAATCGCCAAAGAAAATGGTTTTGTGCAGCATGGGGACTTTACTATCAACCTTGCTGCAATGCCAATTTCGGACAAAGGGATGGTGAATACCCTCCGGGTTTCGGAAATAGAATAATTTTTGCTAAAAAGCCACAAATTCTGGAAAACAGAGAATTTGTGGCTTATAATATTTAAAACTCGAATTTTAATTGGACCTCTACCTCCTTTTTATCGAAGGGTTCTGTCCTTTTATCTGTATTTAAATTGGATAATGAAATTCCTAAAAGGCGAACTGAATTTTTCATTTTTTCCTGGTATAGTAATTCTTTTGCCATTTCCAGAATCAAGCTCTTTTCGGAGATAAAGTAAGAAATAGTTTTACTTCGTGTTTGCAGGCTGAAATCACTATATTTTATTTTTAAAGTCACTGTTTTACCAGCTACTTTGCTTTTTTTTAACCGGCGTTCTATTTCCTCTGCAATGTCTTCAAGCCTCTCCAGCATAAAAATTTCAGAAGAAATATTCTCTCTGAAGGTGCGTTCGGCGCCAAGTGATTTTCTAATCCTGTTCGGTTTAACCTCACTTAGATGAATACCGCGCACTACATTAAAGTAATGAGCTCCGCTTTTTCCGAACCTTTCCATCAGATATTTTAGGCTCTTTGTTTTTAAGTCCTTCCCGGTAAAAATGCCTAGTAGATACATTTTTTCAGCAGTCACTTTTCCCACTCCATGAAATTTTCGAATATCCAATGCTTCTAAAAATTCAGAGACCTCTTCCGGATTTACAGTTTTTTGTCCGTTTGGTTTATTAAAATCGCTGGCAATTTTCGCAATGAATTTGTTAATCGAAATCCCTGCTGACGCATTTAACCCGGTTTTTTCTTTGATTTTTTCCCGAATTTCTTTTGCAATCAGCGTAGCACTTGGATTACCCTTTTTATTCTCTGTAACGTCCAGGTAGGCTTCATCTAACGAAAGGGGTTCTACCAAATCCGTATACTCCATAAAAATGGCTCTTATGACTTGGGAGATTTCCTTATATCGGTCAAAGCGTGGTTTTATAAAAATTAAATGTGGACAGTTTCGTTTAGCCAAAACACTACTCATCGCACTTTTTACGCCATATTTCCGAGCTTCATAGCTTGCAGCAGCAACTACACCCCGCTTTGAACTACCTCCAACTGCTATGGCTTTTCCTTTTAAATCAGGGTTGTCCAGCTGCTCCACAGAGGCATAAAACGCATCCATATCTATATGGATTATCTTTCTTTGCATGTATTCCTTTTCCACGAAGTAAATTTAAGGAAACTTCGCTTTGCCAAGCCAGAGGTGAGATTAATATGATAAAATGAAAAGAGCTTAAACGCGAGATATTCAATTGAACAAAAAATATAAACGTATCTTTAAAAGACTTTAAAATTCAATAAATGTCGAAGACTGCAATCATATTAGGAGCTACGGGTCTTACCGGGGGTTATTTATTACAAAGATTAATTACGGACAAAAGCTATAACAAAATTATTCTTTTTTCCAGAAGCACAACACCTGTAAAAAGTTCAAAGATCGAGGAATATTTGATTGATATGTTTGAACTGGGCAAACACCGTGATAAGTTTAAGGCTGATGTGGTTTTTTGCTGTGTGGGCACCACAAAAAATAAAACCCCGAATAAAGAAGTTTATCATAAGGTTGATTACGGAATTCCAGTAACTGCCGCCAAACTTAGTGTAGAAAACAAAATTGAAAATTTTATGGTGATCTCAGCTCTGGGAGCAGATCCCAAAAGCAGATTCTTTTATAATCGTACTAAAGGGGAAATGGAGAATGCTGTACTGGTTCAGCAGATCAGGAATACCTATATTTTTCAGCCATCTTTAATCGGTGGAGAACGGGCAGAAAAACGTCCCCTAGAATTTATCTCAAAACAATTGATGAAAGCTGCTAATTTTGTTATGTTCGGACCTCTTAAAAAATATCAGAGCATACATCCGGATACTATAGCTAAAGCAATGCAGAGAGTTGCACAGGACGGCTATGGCAAAATTAGGATAGAGTCTGATGAGATAAAGGAAATAGCCAAAAACAATGATTGAAATTGAAAGAAAGTTCCTGGTGAGATCCGAGGAATATAAAAAAGAGGCTTTTAAAAAAATAAAAATCAAACAAGGTTTCTTAAGTACTGATCCCGATGCTACCGTAAGACTTAGGATCACAGATGAAACCGCATTTCTCACGATAAAGGGGAAAGCTGGTGAAAATGGTTTAAGCAGGTTTGAATGGGAGAAAGAGATCGATATAAATGAAGCTGAGGACCTTTTTAAACTTTGCAAACCTGGGGTAATTGATAAAACAAGATATCTAGTCAGAGTAGGTGAATTTATTTTTGAAGTGGATGAATTTCATGGAAATAACCAGGGTTTGATAGTGGCCGAAATTGAACTTGAAAATGAAAAGGATACTTTTTTAAAACCCATTTGGTTAGGGGAAGAAATCACCGGGGAAGTAAAGTATTACAATTCAGAGTTAAGTAAATATCCCTTTAAAAACTGGAAAAAATAGATGAAAAAAAGGCCATCCTGGTCTTTCCGTTTTTATTATTTTCTTGTGACCGAAATCCTGAGCCAAAACGGGACACCTCACAATCTCCTGTAATTAGGGGTGAATTTCAGGAAATCAATATAGACTCCACAGAAAATGATTTGACTAAAAAGGGTTATAAAACTTTTCAGTACAAAGAAGGAGACACCACTTATTTGATGCAGCAATATTATATGGTATTTCTAAAAAAAGGTGAAACTCAGGATTCCATTGAAACAGCCCGATAGAAAAAACGGCACCTAGCTCATCTTTCCAAATTGGCAGAAGAAGGCTTTATCAGTCTGGCTAGCCCCTTAGGCGAGGATGGAGCTATTCGAGGTATTGTCATATACAATACTCCTTCTCAAAAGTCAGCTGATAGTCTTGACAGGATGGATACTATGGTTAAAGCAGAAAGGTTAAAAGTTGAAGTCCACCCCTGGTGGGCGGCAAAAGGGGGAAGCTGAGGTAATTAAAAAGTTCCGGTGAGACCAACTCTTCCCAAACCAACATTAAATTCCCAGGTTATCCTGTTTTTTTCCTTGGAACTATAGAGACGTTCTTTATTTAAATAGTTATCAATGCTGTCTACCACTAAAACGCTAATTGCCAGACTTAATCCCACATCTGTGAGCCAGTGAGCCCCGGACCACAGCCTGGATACTGGAGCGATCATTCCCAGGCTATAAATTCCTGCTTTAACAAAGGGATTGTCAAATTGTTTCCCGATTGCATAAGCTGTTGTGAAAGAAAGGATGGTATGTCCTGATGGGAAGGAATGGTAGGCGCCGATACCTCGAAATGGGTCAAAACTACCTTTTCCTTCACCAGTTCCTGGTCTTGCACGTCCAACAGCAGTTTTGCTAATTGTTTGGATTAATCCTGCAGTAGAAGCCGCCGAAATAAGAAGCACTCCGGTCTTTCTCACCTTTTCATTTTTGGTAAAAAGTCCATAGAGATATACGGCTCCATTTATAGCATAGTTGTTTTGCGGGCTCCCATAATACCACCCAATATCCTTAATTAATTGTGGGATTTCATTATCCTGTTTAAGAAAATAATCGCTGGTTTCTTCATCAAAAATATATAGGGCAGCGGTTCCAGCAACAATTGCTCCCGCAGTAATAAAATCGTCTTTTTCCCATTGTAAAGGCCTGGAGTAAGTGTATTTCATTCCTCCAAAGGCACTAGCCCCATCGTACTTAAGGAGTTGCCATATACTTGGCAGACTATCAACATCCTTATTTATCTTGTCCTTCTGGGCACTGGAGGAAATCGATATAAAAAGTAGAACTATAAAGGGGAAATAAAATCTATTCAATGGAATCATTAATTGGTCTTTAGTTAAGCAGCAACAACCTTTCTTAATGTCTTGGTTATACTATATACCTCAACAGGGTTACTCCTTCCTTTTAAATATTGAGGGCCTAGGGAAGTTGAATAATACCTCTTCTCAATGTTGTTTAACTTGTATACAGCCTCAGAGATTATGAGGGATTGTGAATGAACTTTACATAAGCCTTCTAATCTAGCCGCAACATTAAGAGTGTCTCCGTGATAGGCAATATCCTTTTTAAGGCCTCCAACTTCTACTGCAGTAACTTTTCCAAGGTGTACCCCGGCTTTAAATACCGGTGCAATGCTATAATTGTTTTTATAATAGGCCTCTTTTTCCCTGAATAACTGTTCCACCCCATAGAAAAAATCAATGTATTCAAGATTTTTCGCCTTTTCTAAAGGCCAGCTAAGTACTACCTCATCTCCTACATATTGGTAAATTTCAGCCTGGTATTTCTTAACCATTTTATCAATATCCAGAAAACTTTCTTTAATTAATGCCGAGTATTTTATATGGCCTAGTTTTTCCGCAAGCTTGGTGGAACAACTCAAATCCAAAAACATGAAAATTCGTTCTTCTTCTCGTGGAAACTTATACTTTCCTGAAAAAAACGGAAGAAACATTTCCGGCCCAAACCTCTTGTTTAGTTGATTTACAAATCCAATTATAAGACTCATAAAACCGGTATGAATACTTAAAATTATAAAATAATGAATCCAATGCTCCTTGAGAAGCCTAAGACCAATTTCATTTAAATAAAAGTTTGTCCCAAGATTCAGTAAATATAACCTAACCACACTCATAGCTCCCATTAACACTATGGAGTAAAGGAAACTGGCAGATAAAAGATTCAGACCTAAAGAATAATTTTTGATTTTATCTTCTTCTAGAATGATATCAATTAAACCTAGTAAGGGACTCACCAGCAAAACCGATAAAAGAATTATAAATGGAAGTATCCTTGTGGAGATTTCCGGGTCGGTAAAAAAAGTTTCAAAAATTGAAACGGTATGTAGGTGTATGGTGAAAAACAAAAGGGAATAGGCTATTATCCAGAATGCCATTTGTTTCAGCGACTTTGTTAAAAGCTTACTTGGGTTAAATCCCGATATTTGAGCGTAATTTATCGTCATACTTCAATTTGTTTTATGCAATTGATTATCAGAATTATAGTAATTTAAATGCCATATGTCCTTATAATTAAACTTGCTGCAAAAATACTGCTGAAAGGCGCTTTATACAGTAACCTTTGTTACGGGGAGAGCATCTGAAAAATCAGGAAAGGTGATAAGAAAAACCCGGAACTGTGAATCCCGGGCTGTTGATTAAGAATGAGATTTAATCACTTCGGTAATTTGATGTTTTTGTAATACCCCGGACTGGCGCCAGAGCTGTTTCCCGTTTTTATAGAGTATCATTGTAGGGACTCCTCGAACCTGGTATTTAGCTGCGAGTTCCTGATTTCGATCAACATCAATTTTTACAATCTTTACCTGGTCTCCCATTTCAGCTTTCACATCTTTTAAAATCGGGCCCAACATTTTGCAGGGGCCACACCAGTCAGCAAAAAAATCTACTAAGACGGGTTTATCGTCATTTATAATATCATTGAAATTGCTTTTCATAATTCAGTTTTCTTATAAATTTAAGTAATTTTTAGCTTAGTCGGATGGCTAGCAAAAACTTAACTTCTATAAAAAACCAGCCCGGATTTTTCCGGGCAAGTTAACCAACAATAATCCAGGTTAAATTATTGCCAACCTCCGCCAAGGGCGCGATATAGATCCACCATGGCCTGTAATTTGCTAAATTCAGTACTGATTAGGTTGAGCTGTGAACTCAATGCATTTTCCCTTGCCGTTAAGACCTCCAAATAATTTGCCAATCCATTATTTAAAAGCTCTTCGGAATATTCTGAAGCATCGGCGTATGCCTTATATTGTTCCTTGAGCACCTTTATTTTCTCATTACTGGCCTCATAATTATATAAAGCATCTGAAACTTCTTTGCCTGCATTGAGAATAGCCTGTTTAAAATGTAATAAGGCATCTTCTTGTTGGGCCTGGGCCACCTCAAACTGTGTTCTGATTTTTCTTCCGTTTAGTACCGGTTGCATTAAGGAGCTGGCCAAATTTGCAAAAAGGGAATTTGCATTGAACAACTCGTCTAGTTCAAGACTTTGAAAACCACCTGCCGCGGAAAAACTTAGGGAAGGATAAAAATTGCTCCTTGCCACGTTAGTGAGCTCAAATGCATTGACCAAATTATACTCTGCTGTAAGAATGTCGGGCCGATTTCTGAGAAGTTGTGCCGGCACTCCTGTATTTAATTCCGTATTAATTTTTTGATTTTCAAGTCGTCCCCGCTCAATAGCTTGAGGTCCTTCTCCCAGTAAGATTGAAAAACTGTTTTCAAGTAACCTTATCTGGTTATTGATATCAATCAGGAGCGCCTGTGCTGTATGAAGCTGCGCTTGGGTTTGTTTCACTCCTACCGCTGTTAGATTTCCAGCTTCTTTTAAAGCTTTAGTAGTTTCCAGACTTCTTTCTCTGTTGACGATGGTTTCCAGGGTAATCTCCTTTTGTGCATCAAGACTCAATAGCCGATAGTAGGTAGAAGCGATATTAGCTATTAATCTTGTTTGTACTGCCTTATGTGCAGCTGAGCTTTGAAGATAAGAGGCCTGTAGCGCTCTTTCATTACTTCTTATTTTACCCCAGATATCGGCTTCCCAGGAAAGGTTTCCGGTGACATCATATTGTGTTATACTTCCATTAAAAAAGCTCCCAAACTGACTGTTTTTCGAAAGGATCTGGTGGTTAACATTCCCGCCAATATTCAGCGTTGGAAAGTGTCCTGCTCTTCCTTGTTTCACATATGCTTCCGCCATAAGCAATTGTTGGATAGCTCGCCTTATGTCAATATTATTTTCAAGACCCTCGGCAATATAATTTTTTAATTGAGGATCGGTGAATACTTCCTTCCAAGGGATTTCTGCCATATTAAGACTGTCCTTGGGAATGGCATTTCTTCTATAAAGATTTTCATCTAATTCTTGAATTTCAGGACGCTTATATTCTTTGGCCGCAAAACAGGAAACTAAAAGAAATGGTATAATCCCCGCTATTAAAAGGCTATATGTTCTAAGACTTTTCATTACTTATCTTTTTGCAATGAGTTATTGTTATTTTTTTCAACTGCCAGAGGTTCTCCGGTAAATTTTTCCTGAAGCCATTGGAACAAAATAAAAAGGATCGGGATGATAAATACTCCTAAAACGGTTCCTATTAACAAACCACCGACGGCTCCTGTTCCGATTGATCGGTTACCGGCAGCCCCGATTCCTCCAGCGAACACCAGGGGTAATAATCCTATAATAAAGGCAAAGGAGGTCATAAGAATGGGTCTTAGCCTTATTTTAGCCGCATCAAAAGCAGCCTCGGCAATTGGGACACCTGATCTTCGTCGTTGAATAGCAAACTCTACAATCAGGATAGCATTCTTGGCTAATAGGCCTAAAAGCATAATGAGGGCGATCTGAAAATAAATGTTATTTTCAAGCCCGGTAAGGTAAGTCGAAACATATGCGCCCATTACCCCAACAGGTAATGAAAAAAGTACTGTTAAGGGTAATAAATAACTTTCATACTGGGCTGCAAGAATGAAGTAAACAAATAAAATACTTAAAAGGAATATAAAAGTTGTTTGATTACCAGCCGAGATTTCTTCACGGGTCAGCCCAGAGAAGCCTATATCAAAATTAGCAGGAAGTGCGCCATTACCTACTTCCTCAATGGCGGCAATCGCATCTCCGGATGAATATCCCGGTGCTGCCGCACCATTAACACTAGCTGAATTAAATAGATTGAACCTGGTAACCGATTGGGGGCCATAGACTCTTTTGAGATTTACGAATTCGGTTATTGGCGCCATTTCCCCCTGATCATTTCGAACAAATAAGGAATTCAGGTCAGAAGCCTCTGCCCGATCCTCGGGAAGAGCCTGTACATAAACACGGTATTGTTTTCCGTAGCGCGAAAAATCTGCTGCGTAAACACTACCAATATAGCCCTGGAGGGTTGAAAAAATACTACTGATATTTACTCCAGCTTCTTTGGCCTTCGGCACATTCAATTCTATTTCATACTGCGGGTAATTAGTGTTAAAGGAAGAATTTGCATACAGTATTTCAGGACGCTGGGTGAGCTCCATTAAATAGTTTTTAGTAGCTTCATCCAACTCAGTAAAGGACCCTCCAGAACGGTCTAGAACCTGTAATTCAAATCCTGAAGATGCTCCGAACCCCGGAATGCTTGGAGGTGAAAAGAAAAGTATGTTAGCATCGCTTATTGCCGCCGCACGCTGAAAAAGCTGGGCAGTGATAGCTTCTATGGATTGATCATTGTCTTTTCGTTTATCCCATGGATCAAGTTTTATAAAACCAAGTCCAAAGTTACTTCCCGAACCACCAATTAGGCTAAAACCGTTAACAAGAGTGATTTCACTCACGCCCGGAATATCCTTGGCGAGCTCCCTGAGTTCCTGGGTTACCTCTACAGTTCTATCAAGGGAAGCACCAGGGGGAAGCTCGATATTGGTAAATACAATACCGCGGTCTTCATCAGGCACAAAACCTGTAGGCGTTGAAGAGGATGCCAGGAAAATTCCGATTATTGAAACTACCAGAATTGCTGCCGTAATCCACTTATATTTAAAAAGGAACCTTAAGGATCTTACATAGCGTTTTGTGGTTATTTCAAATCCGGTATTAAAAGCGGTAAAGAAACGATTTAGAAAACCGCCTTTCTTTTTCTTTTCGTGTTCAGGTTTTAAAAATATGGCACATAGGGCAGGGCTAAGAGTCAATGCATTTATTGCTGAAATGGCGATGGCCACCATGAGTGTCACTCCGAATTGCTCATAGAAAACCCCTGTAGGGCCTGTAATAAAGGTTACCGGAATAAAAACGGCACCCATAACCAGGGTAATAGAAATGATGGCACCAGCAATCTCGTCCATCGCTTTGTAGGTTGCCTGTTTTGCATTTTTTGCACCTTCTTCCAGTTTTGCATGAACCGCTTCTACCACAACAATCGCATCGTCTACCACAATTCCAATGGCGAGTACCAGGGCAAAAAGGGTGAGTAGGTTGATGGAATAACCAAATAATCCCAGAAAGAAAAATGTCCCTATTATGGATACTGGGACCGCAATAGCGGGAATAAGGGTTGAGCGGAAATCCTGGAGGAAGATGAAAACTACGAGAAATACAAGTAGAAAGGCCTCAAGCAAGGTAATTGCTACCTTATTAATGGAGGCATTGAGAAATTCGTTGGTATCAAAATTTACAAAATATGCCATGCCAGGTGGAAATTCCTTTTCCAATTCGTCCATTTTTTCATGGATATTTTCGATGATTTCCTGTGCATTAGAACCGGCCGTTTGATAAATTCCCATACTTACTCCTGGTTTCCCATTAGCATTGGCGATGGCATTATATCCCTGAGCATCCAATTCTACCTGGGCCACATCTTTTAGGCGAAGAAATCTTCCATTATCCAGAGCTTTTATGATGATCTCTTCATATTGCTCCGCCGTTTTGAAGCGCCCACCATATTTTATTACATATTCAAATGCTTGCGCACTGTTCTGACCTATAGCACCTGCCGCAGCTTCCAAACTCTGTTCATTGATTGCAGCTGTAACATCAGCGGGGATAAGGTTGTAAGCATTAAGTTTTTCCGGTTGCAGCCAGATACGCATTGCATAAGTTTTGGCGCCAAAAATATTCACGTTGCCCACTCCGTTGATCCGTTGTAATTCAGGGAGAACATTGATGTTTAGATAATTCTGAATGAAAGTAGCATCATAGTCCTCATTCTCAGAATTAACAGTGAGAAACATGAGGGCACTAGTTTGCTGTTTTTGGGTGATGACCCCGGATTGTGCAACCTCACGGGGCAATAACGGCGTTGCACGAGCCACCCTGTTTTGTACGTTTACCGCCGCGATATCGGGATTTACTCCCTCTTTGAAAAAAACATTGATCGTACCACTACCATTATTACTGGCAGTTGAGGTGATATAATCCATGTCTTCTACCCCGTTAATTTGTTCCTCTATAGGTACAATTACACTCTCGAGTACCGTTTCGGCATTTGCACCTGGATAATTAGCCCTGACTTGAACCGTGGCGGGTGCAATATCCGGATATTGGGTAACCGGTAGGGAATTAATGGCCAAAAACCCGAGAATCAGAATTATTATGGATATTACCGTAGATAAGACCGGTCTGTCTATAAATGTTCTTAACATGTTTTTTTATTTAAATACGGGTTCTAGGGTATTGGCTATACTGTCAAAGGGAACCGGTTGTGGTTGTATGGAGGTATTATTGCGAAGTTTTCCTACCCCTTTGGCTACGACTTTATCTCCCTTTTTAAGCCCGGAGGTAATAATGATCAGATTATTAATCCTGTCTTGAACTTCTATTAATGTTGAAATCGCTAAACTATCATTTTCCACCCTATAGGCATATACCTTGCCTTGTTGTTCAAATGTAGAGAGTTCGGGTATCACAGGAACATCTTCATAGGTCTTTGGGATTCTTATTTTACCACTACCTCCATTGGCAAGGATACCACTTGGATTAGGGAATTTCGCCCGGAAACTCACGGTACCGGTGGCCGGATCTATCTGCCCTGAAACAGTTTCAATAGTCCCGGTCTCTTCGTAGATTTCTCCATTAACAAGTTCTAGTTGTACCGGTGGAAAATTCTTTAATTTCTCTGTAGTATTTTCTCCAGGAGTATTTCTTAGAAAATCAATATATTCTCTTTCATTCATGGAGAAGAAGGTGAATACTTCTTCCGTATTAGAAACTCTGGTGAGTGGGTTAGGGTCGTTTGGACTTATTAGAGCGCCTTCCCGAAAGGCTATTGAGCCAATATAACCATCTACAGGACTTTTAATGTTCGCATAATCAATATTAGCCGCAATACTGTTGTAATTAGCTTTTGCCTGAGCCAGTCTTGCTTTAGCTGTTTCAAGTTGAACTGGACTTATTATGTTCTTTTCCACCAAAGGTTTTAATTTGTCTACTTCGACCTGTGCAGCATTTACATTGGCTCTGGCTGCAGTGGCTTCCTGGCTTAGAGATTCCGTTTCTAATTTGAAGAGAATTTGTCCTTTTCGAACTCTTTCACCCGCATCAACAAGTACATCGGTTATATAACCCGAAACCTTGGCTCTTACTGCACTGTTCACAGTTCCTTCTATACTTACCGGATAAGTGGTGTGTCCTGTAACGGTTCTTGTGGGTACCTCAATCACAGGAAAAGGCAATGCCCCTTGGGTTTGTTGTTGATTGTCTCCCCCTTGTTTACAGGAAGTTAAAATCAGGGTACTGATAATAAAACTGAAATTGAGTAATTTTTTCATTCGTCTAGTGATTGTTATTTTAATTTGTCTTGGGATCTGAGTCTCGATTTTAATTTTTCGAGGGCTTCAGTGGCTTCATCGAAAAAGGATAAAAGGCTCTGTTGAAATTCAAGATCGAAATTTGGACCGCCTGAACTCTTATTTAATTCGTTGGATAAGCGTTTGAACTCCAAAATTTCTTGATGAACCGATCTTTGGGCTTCCCATTTGGTTGTGAGCTCATCGATATAATTCTTCATAAGTGAAGGATTCACGATAAAATAACGTTTACGATCCCCCGGTTTTGTATAATATTCAATTCGGTTACTCACCTGCAAATTTTCAAGATGGGAAGAAACAGTGCTCTTTCCTGCCTGAAGAACACGTACGAGCTGATCAAAGGTGATTCCCTGTTTTCCACTCATTATAACGGTTGCAAAAATCCTAGCCGAAACCGGAGCCAACTGGTGTTCTTTTTCCAATTGTACCCCCAGTTTTTCCACTAGACGATCTTTCATTTTATTTAACTGCGCTTTGTTCATCGAATGATTTTGAAGCTGCAATAATACGATTAGTTCGGTTTTTTCCGAACTAATCGAAACTTAAAATGATGTTAAAGTTAAAAATGGTAGGGACAGCAAATAAAAAACCTCATTTGTATATTGGCAAATGAGGTTTCAGTAATTATTGTTTCTCATTCAAAGTAATCTACTCCTCTCCATAAATCCCAATTTCCAGGTCACCATTTTTGTTCATGTGTGCTCTATACATACCAGCGGTGTTGAATTCCATAGCTATATTCCCTTGAAAATCTATAGCGATAATCCCACCATTTCCTCCCAGATCCGGGATTTTATTCTGGATCACCTGGTGGGCTGCATCTTCCAGGCTTAGTCTTTTGTATTCCATCAATGCTGAGATATCATGAGCAACAACTCCCCGAATAAAGTATTCTCCCCAACCTGTAGCTGAAACGGCACAGGTTTTATTATTGGCATAAGTACCCGCTCCAATTATAGGTGCATCTCCGATTCGTCCCCATTTTTTGTTAGTCATCCCTCCTGTTGAGGTCCCGGCAGCTAGATTTCCCTCTTTATCTAATGCTACACAACCTACTGTGCCATATTTTGAATTCTTGATAAATGGGTCTACAAAGGCGGCACTTTGGTCGTGATCTAGAGCCGTTTCTTTTGAATTCCTTTCCTTTAAACGCTGAAGGCTTCTAAATCGGTTTTCTGTGTAAAAGTATTCCGGATCAACGATTTCTATCCCTCGTTCTTCAGCAAAAAGCTCGGCGCCCTCCCCAGCCATCATCACGTGTTCTGAGTTTTCCATCACCTCCCATGCCAGGTTAATCGGATTTTTAACGGTGGTCACACCAGCCACGGCACCGGCATTAAGCGTTTTACCGTCCATTATTGATGCATCAAGTTCGTTAGTTTCGGCATTGGTGAAAACAGCTCCTTTTCCGGCATTGAAAAGCGGAGAATCCTCCATAACATTTATAGTGCGTTGCACGGCTTCCATTGCCGTGCCCCCATCTGCAAGGATCTTATGCCCCACCCTGATGGCCTCTTCCAATTTGTCTTTGTATGCTTTTTCCAACGAATCAGTCATATTTTCCTTAACGATGGTTCCGGCGCCACCATGAATTACGATTCCGAAATTATCGGCCGTGTCAGTGGAAAGTTCTTCTTCGGAAACTTCCTCTGGTAATGCTTTTTCTTCTGAAGAATTACAAGCAAAAACCAGGGATAAACTGAGTAATAGAAATATTTTTTTCATTGTAGTTGGTTATTTTATTCCGAAGATAAGAAATTTTAGTCCTATCCACCACTCAAGTTAAACGGGAGGCATTTAGAATTCATTCGAAAAGAAGAAAGGCGAGGACTTGAAAAAAGGAAATAATCGGCAGGATGTGTGAGGGAGATTGCTTAATTTTAAAATTGCAAAAACTTAATTATGGCTGTAAATAAACCTTTTAATCTTAATAAATGGATCGATCAGAACCGGGAAAGCCTGAAGCCGCCGGTAGGTAATCGAAACTTATACCGCGAATCTGAAGATTATATCGTAATGGTGGTGGCCGGACCCAATGCTCGAAAAGACTATCACTATAACGAAACTGAAGAGTTGTTTTATCAGTTGGAAGGGGAGATAGAGGTACATATCCAGGAAGACGGTAAAAAGAAAACCATGAAACTAGGACCGGGAGACATGTATCTTCATCCTGGGAAAATTCCTCACTCTCCCGAAAGAAAGGAAGACAGCATAGGACTTGTGGTGGAGCGAAAAAGAACTGATCCTGATGCAAAAGATGGTTTACTCTGGTTTTGTGATAACTGTAATAATAAATTATATGAAGTTTATTTTCATCTTAATGATATCGAAACCGATTTTTTAAAGCATTTTAAGCATTTCTATAAAAGCAAGGAATTAAGGACTTGTGATAAATGTGGAGAGGAAATGCCAGTAGACAAGCGTTTCATCACTGATGAGGATTAGCGTTATATTTTTATTATTTTCGCAAGGAACACACAAAAGAACAGAATAAAAATTAAGGATTAATGAGTGAAATAGCAGAAAAATTTGGGATTAAACAAGCCCTGAAAGATTTAGGATTAAATGAAGTTAACAACGGAACTTCCACAGGGACTGATTTTTTTAGTAACGGTGATATTATAGAATCCTATTCTCCTGTAGATGGAGCGCTTATTGGAAAAGTTAAAGCTACCACTAAAGAAGATTATGAAAAAGTAATCGACACCGCTAGTAAAGGCTTTAAGCAATGGAGAATATGGCCTGCACCGCAACGTGGAGAAGTGGTAAGACAATTCAATGATGAACTTAGACGTCTCAAAGAGCCCCTCGGAAAGCTGGTTTCCTATGAAATGGGAAAATCATACCAGGAGGGATTGGGGGAAGTACAGGAAATGATTGATATTTGCGATTTTGCAGTAGGGCTTTCCCGTCAGCTACATGGACTTACCATGCATTCTGAGCGACCAGGACACAGAATGTATGAACAATACCATCCTCTTGGGGTGGTTGGGATCATATCAGCCTTTAACTTTCCGGTGGCCGTATGGTCCTGGAATACTGCTTTAGCCTGGGTTTGTGGCGATGCATGTATCTGGAAGGGATCGGAGAAAACTCCGCTTACTTCTGTAGCCTGCCAGAACATCGCAGCCAGAGTTTTTGAAGAAAACAATGTACCTTCGGGAATATCGTCTCTTATCACTGGTGATTACCGTGTAGGTGAGATGATGACAAATGATAAGCGAGTGCCGTTAATATCGGCAACCGGTTCGATAAGAATGGGTAAAATTGTGGCCCAGGCAGTTGCTGCAAGATTAGGAAAATCCCTTCTTGAATTAGGTGGGAATAATGCGATTATCGTTACTCCTGATGCTGATATTAAGAACACCGTTATCGGTGCAGTATTTGGAGCGGTTGGAACTTGTGGACAGCGTTGTACTTCCACTCGAAGACTTATTATTCACGAATCTATATATGATAAAGTAAAGGATGCCATTGTAACCGCCTATAAGCAACTTCGTATTGGAAACCCCTTGGATGAGAACAACCATGTAGGGCCACTTATCGATAAGGATGCGGTAAAAAACTATCAGCATGCCCTTGAAAAAGTTGTAGCAGAAGGTGGAAAAATACTTGTTGAAGGCGGAGTGCTGGAAGGCCAAGGCTACGAGAGTGGCTGCTATGTAAAACCCGCAATTGCTGAAGCCGAGAATCATTTTGAGATCGTACAACACGAGACTTTTGCACCTGTACTTTACATCATGAAATATTCAGGGGATGTGATGAATGCTTTGGAGCTTCAAAACAGGGTAGTACAAGGACTTTCTTCAGCTATAATGACTAATAACCTAAGAGAAGCTGAAAGATTTCTATCCGTAGAAGGTTCAGATTGTGGAATTGCCAATGTGAATATTGGAACGTCAGGGGCTGAAATTGGTGGAGCTTTTGGTGGAGAAAAAGAGACCGGTGGAGGTCGTGAAAGCGGTTCAGATGCCTGGAAAATATATATGAGGAGACAAACCAATACCATCAATTATACCACTGAGTTACCATTGGCACAAGGTATCAAGTTTGATCTTTAAGTTTCTGACTCAGACTCTTTAAAAAACTAAAAATCCCGCAGTTCGCGGGATTTTTAGTTTCATAATGATTAAAGTTTATTGCAATACTTCCGCTCTTTCGGTTTTTGCTTCATAGTCTAGGTAACCATCTTTTCCGGGAGTATAAAAAGTATCCTGATCGTATTGGCTTAAAGGCACATTCTGCTCAAAGCGTTCTACTAGATCTGGATTTGAAATAAAGGGTTTTCCGAATGCTACAAGATCAGCATTTCCTTCTTCAATAACTCTATTTCCACTTTCCTGGTCGAAACCTGCGTTGATGATAATCGTGCCTTTATACATTGGACGGTAGCGTTTTGCTATTTCTGTTTCAGCATACGGAATTTCGGAAACGTCATTAAACGGTTCAGATAAATGCAGGTAGGCTAGATCGTAATCATTCAGCCTTTTGATGATATAATCAAAAGTTGGAATGGTTTCCTCATCCATAGTCATCCCGAAAATTCCGTTCAGGGAAGGATTTAAACGTAGGCCTATCTTATTTTCCGGCATAACTTCTTTGATCGCATCAATTACTTCAAATAGAATTTTAGCTCTGTTCTCGATGCTGCCACCATATTCATCGGTACGATAGTTTGAGGTTCCATTAAAAAACTGGTGTAGTAAATATCCGTTTGAGGAATGTATTTCAATGCCATCGAAACCGGCTTCCATCGCATTTTTCGCTGCATTTTTATAATCCTGAATAGTTTCCTTGATCTCTTCGATACTCATTTCCTTTGGAGTCACGGTATCTTTGAAACCTTCCGGAGTAAAAGATTTTGCATGGGGATTTATGGCTGAAGGTGCTAAAGGCAATTCCCCGTTATGGAAATCGGGGTGAGACATTCTCCCCACGTGCCATAGCTGAAGAAAAATACGGCCACTGGCCTCGTGGACCTTTTGAGTTACTTCCTTCCAGCCTTCAACCTGTTCTTTGGAATAAATACCGGGTGTATTTACGTAACCTACTGCTTGTTTTGAGATCTGGGAACCTTCAGCAATGATGAGTCCGGCGCTGGCTCTTTGTTTATAATATTCCCCCTGAAGTTCACCTGTTGGTTTATTTTCAGGATTATCGGCCCGGCTCCTGGTCATAGGTGCCATCACCACACGGTTTGGCATTTCAAGGCCATTGAGATTATAAGATTCTAATAAAGCTTGTTTGTTGCTCATTATGTTATGTTTTATTTTATTTTTTTTAAAAAGTCTTCGGAAAAAAGCTCCGAAGAAGGAATGAAATTGTGTTGCTCAAATTCTGTAACAAATTTAGATTCTTTATTCCTCCAAAAAGTTGAGGTATGTTAATAAAGCAGGTTAAAAATTGTTAAGCTATTGTAATTCTTTGCGAATTCGGCTCAGACTCTCGGGTTTAAGTCCAAGGTAATTCGCGATGTGATAATTGGGAACTCTTTTTTCGATTTGAGGATAGGTTTCACAGAATTCCAAATAGCGTTCCTTTCCGGTTTTTTGAAGTGAGGAAAGAATGCGGGTTCTCAAGGCTACGAAAGCATTGGTTATTTTTAATCTGAAGAAACGTTCAAATTTCGGAATGCGCTGGTAAAGCAATTCCAGTGAATCTTTATCTATTTCCAGTAATACCGAATTTTCAATAGCTTCAACATAAAGTTCGGCGGGAGAATTATTAAAGAAAGCTTCAAAATCACTTATCCACCAGTCTTCAATTGCAAACTGGATGATATGATCTTCCCCGGCCTGATCACGATAATAAGCTTTTAGGCAGCCCTTCACCACATAATATTCTGAATCGACTTTATCGCCGGGTTTTATAAGAAGCTCTTTTTTTGAAATTTTCTTTTCTGAAAGTATCCCGGTGAATTCCTCTTTTTCAGAAGAGCTTAAGGAAATGACTTTAGAAATATGATCAAGAATCTGGTTGTACATTCAGAAGAAATTAGAGCAACAATTTAAAACTTATTGGTTCAATTTTTTTCCTAAACGTGGTGAAAATCGGGTAAACATCACCAGTTTCTTCTTCGTATTTATGAAATATACTCCCGTAAGCAGAACTATAGCTGCAACAACAGACTGCGTGGTAATTTGTTCATCAAGGAAGTACCAACCAAGAAATAGGGCAATTATAGGATTGACATAGGTTGAGGTCGCCACTTTTTCAGGAGAAACCACTTTCAGTAAATAATTAAAGGCGGTAAAGGCCACAATGCTTCCGAAAATAATCAGTAGAAACATTGAATACCGGGTTGGATCACTCCAGGCAGTGGGCAAAGTCCATCGCTCTCTGAAGATCAGGCTTCCCACAAGAAGAATGGCACCTCCGGTGATCATTTGATAAGCGGTATTAACGAAATGATTGGTCGGTAAATTAGCGGCGCCTACAAAAAGACTTCCATATGCCCAACTAAGTAAGCAAAGGAATATCATTCCGACTCCCAACCAGGAATTTTCCTGAGTGTTGATTTGGTTTTGACTAACCAGTAGGAAAATACCTATAAATCCCAGAAATACCCCGAGCATAGACATGGGTAAGATCTTTTTTCCCTGAAAGATCTTCATCATCATTAGCACCACCAGAGGTTGAGCTGAAATTTCCAAGGCGGCAAATCCACTATCCACATATTTAAGTGCCCAAACAACCACCCCGTTTCCTAAGGCTAAAAATAAGAAACCAGCAACCACAGTATTTATCAATTGCCTACGAGTTATGACCAAACTTATTTTTAGGATTTTACAGAGGAGAAAAATGAGTAGACCTGCAGTAATAAACCTAATAGAAGCTAACATCAGAGGAGGTAGTTCGCTAACAGCTATCTTGTTTAAAAGATAGGTTGAGCCCCAAATGAAGTATATGGAAAAGAAAGCCAGAATTACCAGCAGCGGATGGGAAGAATTATTCATTAGATATTGCTAATCATCTGCAATATTAGGAATAAACTTTCTCAAATTCCTCAAATATAAAGCCGCCTTAAAATAATAAAGCGGCTTTATATCGAATATATCCAGTACTATTAGAGGGTTCCGTTAGGTTCTACCCATTTAAATTTATGCTGATCCTGAGGAATTGCTATCCTTTCTGCAATTCTAGTCATTCTATCTGGTAATTTCATAAGGTAGTCCCGGGCTTTTTGAGCCTCGTCGGTAAGTCCCCGCATCTTATCAATTTCCCAGTAATTATTAAGCGTCTTCAGAATGTTAATATAATCTTCTGTGGTATACACACCAAGTCTCTGAGCCGCATTGGAAAAGTTTTCAAATGCTGAGGCGATATCATCTCCGCTCTCACGGATAAACTGGGCAGGCATAACAATCTTTTTCTTCATCATATCATGGAAAGCCAACATCATTTCGCTGGGGTCGTGTTCGAAAATTGTTTTTACAAATTCACGATAGGCCATATAATGTCTCATCTCATCTCCGGCAATAATGTTGCACATTTTTGCTAACATCTTATTGCCTTTTTTCTTAGCAAGCTGTCCAACCCGTTTATGAGAAATATTGGTGGCCAGTTCCTGGAAACTTGTATAAACAAAGTTTCGGTAAGGGTCACGACCGGTCCCAATATCAAAGCCATCATTGATAAGGTATTGGGTGGTTTTTTCAATTTCCTTCATATTCACTCTTCCTGAAAGGTAGAGATATTTGTTTAAGGTGTCTCCGTGTCGATTTTCCTCTCCTGTCCAGTGACGGACCCATTTAGCCCAGCTATTGGCCTCTCCCCGGGTTTTTCCATGTTGCTCTACGCCTTCCATATCCATTAACCAGGACTCATAGGTCGGTAGCGCTTCTTCAGTGACCATATCGGCTACTAAAACCACCCAGAAATCATATCCGAGCTCTTTAGCCTCTTCACGAATCTGGTCTATATCTTCGGCATAATTTTCTTTTTGCAAATTTGGCAGCAGGTCGGTAGGTTGCCAAATATCTTCCACTGGAATGAGATATTGATCTATAAAACCATCAACTTTCTTTTCAATGGTTTGCATTACTTCTAATCTAACGTTACTAAGGGCCATTACTAAATAATTTTCACAAACATCATAACAATGTTCTTGGTTAAAATACTATCAACAAGAATTGTGCAGAACTCTATTTTTTATCAATAGCCAACAAATAAAAGCTAAAATCCTTGAATTACAAATATATAATTCAAAGATGTCGATTTGTAATAAGAAAGTCTTAATTTCTGCCGTTTTCCTCGGGATATAACTCAAAAACGGGATCGCTTTGCCATATTTCTTTGGTATTTACTTCAATTGCAGAAATAGGGCCGTTAAAGGCAGCGCCGGTATCAATATTCCATACGTTTGCCCTGTGAACTGGAGTAGTTTCTCCAATGCGGGTAACCGGGGTGTGGCCAATAAAAATTTCTTTGAAAAGCTGGAGTCGTTTTGGGTAATATCTATCCTTGGGTTTTAAGTTTTTATCCAGAGAAAGAACGGTTTCCCAAAGGGTCCGATCCCAATAGAAACCCGATTCATGGTATTCGGTCTCAGGACCATGCTGATTAGTAAATCCAGCATGTACAAATAGCCGGTTTTGTTTATCGATATAATAATTTAGCATCTGCTCATAAAATGCTATATGCTGGGTTTTTTCCTCTTTTGAAAAATTTCTGTAGGCATCAATACTTGTCTGGCCACCGTGTTGTAGCCATTGTTCTTTTAATTCCCCGGTCTTTAACCAACGATAGGTGAGGTCATCGTGATTTCCGCGAATAAAGATACATGTGTTTTGTTGTGCTAGTTTAATGAGGTATGAAACAACATTAGCCGAATCACTCCATCCGTCAACATAATCGCCCAAAAAAATAAGCTCATCATCTGGGGTGATATCCACACGTTCAAGCAACTGAATCAAGCCTCTTAATCCTCCATGGATATCTCCAATGGCAATACTTCTGCCCATATCAATTGTATTTTACTTTTCTAAGAATCCTGCTTGTTTCCTTGTAATTTTTGTAAGCCTCCGGGCTGTATTTCCTTAAGAGCAATCTGGATTCTTCAAGTTTATTAATTGCATTTTCAAAATTATTAAAATAGCAGACAAGATATGTTGAAGGAAGGTTAATTAACTCCTTTTCTTCGTGTTTGTTCAATACTCTATCATTCTTAAGTTTATCCAAAAGACTGTTGTTACTATTGTAGATGTGATACAAAACCTTTTTGTCGAATTTAGGAGGTTCAAAAAGCAGATTGCTTTCTATATCATAACTCATATTATCCCTGAAATTAATGATCACCTCCTCCAGGGGGTAATATTTAAAACTATCATGTAAACCCAGATGAACGTATTCCAGAATTATAAACTTGTCTTTAGTTGTGGTAATACTTACCTCATCTAAATCTGAATAAAAAAGCTTTACCTGTTCATTGATAAGTTCAATATCCACCCTGGAATAAAAAGTACCATGTTTCCCTTTCTTTTCTTTTCCAGCCCAACAAACTACAAAATACTCTTTAAAGACTTTGTAGGTGGCTTTAAAATCCTGACGTTTATTCAAAAAATCAAAAACTCCATCCAGGGTAAGTTCGATATTATTATGAGAATGATTTTCTATAGAAGTTACCATTTCGAAATTAACATCTTCTATTTCAAGGTCAGCATTTTGAGGCATACTTATACTGCCCTCCCTTTTAAAAACTGATCCTCTGTAGTATTTCCATATATTTTTCTGGAGTGAGCATATTTTCCCGTGATTTGGTCTTATCGTTACCAATCCAACCACCAGATGAGAAGGTAGGTGGGGAAACGGTATGTTTTCATATGAAATTAAAGGAGGATTTTGAAGGTAAGCGTTTACCAGATTCTGGATCTTGCTATCGTCAAAGAAATCAACACCTGCAATAGCGTTGTCACTATCTTTCACCCCTATTACAATATATGAATTGTTTTCAGGGTTTGAATTTGCGAGAGCACAAACATGCTTTAAAAACTTTGCCTTCCCTTCTCTTTCCCCAATATTAAGCTGCAACTTTTTGTCGTAAAAACTGTTCTCACTGCTGTGTGCGAGAAGATTTTTGATAAGAAGGCGCTTGTTAATCATACTGTCTTATCTTTTTATTTTGAGGAAATTCTTTATTTATTTCCTGGCCAAGTTAGCAATCAATCTTTGTTAACTATAGTACTGGTAGCCTGGGCTGTGGGCATTACCGTTAAATCAGTAATATTAACATGAAATGGTTGGCTTATCATAAAGTAGATGATTTTTGCGATATCCTGAGCCTCCAAAGCCTTGTAGCCTTCGTAGACTTTCTTAGCTTTTTCAGTATTTCCTTTAAAACGTACCTCACTGAACTCGGTTCGAGTAAGGCCAGGATTTACAGCACCAACTTTTATCTTGTATTTGTTCAGGTCTATTCGCATTCCCTGGTTAAGAGCGTCCACAGCATGTTTGCTGGCACAATAGACATTTCCATTGGGGTAAACTTCTTTTCCTGCGGTAGAACCGATGTTGATGATATGACCGTTTCTTTTTTCTATCATTCCAGGTATGACGGCCTTACTTACATATAATAATCCTTTGACATTGATATCTAACATTGCATCCCAATCATCCGTATTGCCACTTTCGATGGGGTCCAATCCATGAGCATTACCTGCATTATTGATAAGGATATCTATCTTTTGAAAGCTTAAAGGTAGTTGCTGAATTTTTTTAAATACCTCATCTTTATTCCTAACATCAAAACGCAGTACCTGAACCGGAACAAGCTTTCGAAGTTCGTCCCTGAGTTCGGCCAGACGATCCTTCCTTCGGCCACAGATAATTAATTGTATTTCTTCCGTGGCCAAAAGCTTTGCTGTAGCTCGGCCGATACCACTGGAAGCCCCGGTTATAAGAGCGGTTTTCATCATGATGTTTTTTATTTTAAGCTAATTTTAAAGTGAATAATCTTCTGGAGTCTTTTTAAGATAGGGTTAAAGCCTGTTAAATTTCGTTAATTAAATAATAGCAACAAAATGAAATTTCTTAATATGCGTTATCGAACCAACGAACAATAAAAAAAAATCTACTTATGAAAAGATCTTTTAGAAAATGGAGTTGGAAGCCCGCAATTTTTTTGGCAGTTTTAGGCTTAGGCTTTACCAGTTGCAGCGATGATGACACCGATGATGCTATTACAGAGGAAAATGCCAGGGTAACGGTGAGAATGACTGATGCCCCGGGGGATTATGATGCCGTTACTGTTGATGTCCAGGACGTCATGGTTCAAGTGGAAGCAGAACAAGGAGTGACAGATGAAGAAGGCTGGCTTAGCCTTGACGATGTAAATGAAGGACAGTATGATCTACTTGAATTAACCGGCGGAATGACTCAGTTGCTTGCAGACTCCGAAGTTCCTTCCGGATTCGTAAGCCAAATTAGACTTGTGCTAGGTCCGGATAATTTTATTGAAATTGAGGGAGAGGAATTTCCTCTGGCCACCCCTAGTGCTCAACAGTCTGGGTTAAAATTGAATCTAAACCAGGAATTGGAAGCCGGAGAGGAATACGAATTTCTTCTTGACTTTGATGTGGAGGAGTCTATCGTAGAGACTGGAAATGGAGGATTTACCCTAAAACCAGTAATTAGACTTTCGGCTTATGCTGACACCGGAGAGATCGTAGGGGAAGTACATCCTACTGAATTCAGTACTTTAGTAAAAGCAACAAATGGAAGTCATACTGTATCAGCATATACTGCAGATAACGGGGCTTTTGTTTTACATGCATTACCTGCAGGAACCTATAAAGTAACTATTACTCCTGAAGAGGCAAGTGGTTATCCAATGACTACTATAAATGATGTTGTAGTGGAAGCAGATGGAACCACCGATCTTGAAACTGTTTTTCTAGATGGTAGCCAGGAATAAATGACCTTTCTCTTTAATTGATTTAATAAAAGAAGCGGCCCATGTGGCCGCTCTTTTTTTAACCATCTCTTAACAGCCAAAATGCCAAAGATTTTTCAATTTGCGCGCGTATTTAGAAGTATGTATATTCACTCCCGTTAAAAAATTTAAGAATGATAGAAAATGAAGCTTCGGTAGATATTGCTAGCTTGAACGAGAAAATAGAGAGGGAGAGTGCATTTGTGGAAGTCCTTACAACCGAAATGAATAAGGTCATAGTAGGACAAAAGCATATGGTGGAACGTTTGCTAATAGGCCTTTTAGGCCAGGGGCATATTTTGTTGGAAGGAGTACCCGGTTTAGCTAAAACACTTGCCATAAATACCCTTTCCCAGGCAGTTCACGGTAACTTTAGCCGAATTCAATTTACTCCAGATCTTTTGCCGGCAGATGTTATAGGTACTATGATCTATAATATGAAACTCAATGATTTCAGCATAAAAAAAGGACCAATTTTTGCTAATTTCGTACTTGCCGACGAGATTAACAGAGCTCCTGCTAAAGTACAATCCGCATTATTGGAAGCTATGCAGGAGAAACAAGTGACAATTGGGGAAGAAACTTTTATTTTAGATAAACCATTCCTGGTAATGGCTACCCAAAACCCGGTTGAACAGGAAGGTACGTATCCCTTACCAGAAGCCCAGGTAGACAGGTTTATGCTAAAAACGGTTATAAAATACCCTCAGATGTCTGAGGAACAACTCATTATAAGATCAAATTTAAAAGGAGCTTTTCCAAAGGTGAATCCAGTGGTTAGCCTTGAGCAAATCCAAAGGGCTCAGGAAGCGGTTCGGCAGGTCTATATGGATGAGAAGATTGAAAAATATATTCTTGATATAGTATTTGCTACACGTACTCCTGAAAAATATAATCTGGAAGAGATAAAACCGCTTATTAATTTTGGAGCTTCTCCAAGAGGTAGCATTAACCTGGCGATCGCTGCAAAATGTTATGCTTTTATTAAAAGGCGTGGTTATGTAATTCCGGAAGACGTTCGTGCTGTAGTGCACGATGTATTGCGCCATAGGATTGGAATTACCTATGAGGCAGAGGCTGAAAATATCACTTCAGAGGATATTATTAATAAAATAATTAACGAAATAGAAGTGCCTTAAGCCTTCAACCCCGTTTGGGACTTTTTCTGATACACTGAATTATAAACTTTCAAATTTCTGCTTTCCTTGAAGCGGGCTCGGGAAAGGGCTATAATGGATACCAAAGAACTACTCAAAAAAGTACGAAAAATAGAAATTAAAACCCGCCGGTTGAGTGACCATGTATTTGGGGGGGAATACCACTCGGCTTTTAAAGGTAGAGGGATGACTTTTAGTGAAGTTAGACAATACCAGTTTGGCGATGACGTACGAAGTATTGACTGGAATGTTACCGCACGATATAATGAACCTTTCGTGAAGGTCTTCGAAGAAGAACGTGAGCTCACCCTAATGCTTATGGTGGATGTGTCGGGTTCAGAAATGTTTGGAACGCAGTCCCAGTTCAAAAAGGAAGTGATCACCGAAATTGCCGCAACCCTGGCTTTTTCTGCAACCCAAAACAACGATAAGATCGGTTTGATGCTTTTCACCGATAAGATCGAGTTATATATTCCACCTAAAAAAGGTCGTTCACACGTTCTTAGGATTATCAGAGAACTCATAGAATTCAAACCGGAAAGGAAGCATACCAACATCGCCGGGGCTTTAAAATACCTTTCCAATGTGCTTAAGAAAAAAGCTATTGTTTTCCTCCTCTCGGATTTCATCGCCGAGGAATATCAACACACCTTAAAAATCGCTGCCAACAAGCACGACCTAACGGGGATAAGGGTTTATGATCCAAGGGAAGTAGAAATTCCAAATTTGGGGATCGTGCAGATGCAGGATGAAGAAACAGGGGAATATCTTACAGTGAATACTGGTTCGAAATCAGTTAGAAACCATTATGCTGAATCCTATAGAAAACGTAGGAATTATTTTATAGAGAGTTTTCGATTAAGTGGAGCGGGTACAATAGATACAAGGGTAGATGAAAGTTATGTCACTAAATTATTGGGTTATTTTAAACGTAGGGGATAAAAAAATATGAGGAAAATAATCTCCAAAAAATATAGATATGAATTTGGAAAAGGGCACTTTTCGGGCATTCTTCTTTTTTTTGCGCTTTTGGCCTCGGTTTTCTCTTATGCCCAACAAACCCAGGTAAAGGCTGAAATTGATTCCGCCTCTATGAAAATCGGAGAGCAGATCCAATATAGCATTCATGTGGAAACTGATTCTATAAACCTGGTGGTGTTCCCTGAAGGAGATAGTTTCTCCCCTATGGAGGTGGTTGAGAGTTTTAAGACTGATACCACCAAATTGGAAGATCGTTTCAGGTTGTTAAAGGAATACAGTCTTACTCAATTCGACTCGGGAAGCTACGTGATATCCCGGATGAAAGTTCTTATTAATGAGCGTGAATTCTTTACCGATTCCATGCTAGTTGAGGTGGCCGATGTGGTAGTGGATACCACGCGCCAAAAAATGTATCCTATAAAACCTTCAGTAGAAATCCCCGGCAGGTTCAAAGTGCCCTCCTGGGTCTGGTGGCTATTGGTTATACTGATTTTGACCGGACTGGTATTTTATCTCTATAGAAGAAAACAAAAGGAAGAGGCAGAGAAAGAACTTCCGCCCTATCAACAAGTGCTCTTCGAATTGCAAAAACTAGATAATTCACGTCTTTTAGAGCAAAGAGAAGTAAAAGAATACTATTCTCAGCTGACATTTTCTGCTAGAAAATACTTAGACCAGGAAGTCTATGATCGTGCTTTAGAAAGTACTACCTCGGAGTTGATAGCTTATCTTGAATTGAATAAAAATGCGGGTAAACTGGAGTTGAATGAAAAGACGATTAGTGACTTTAAAGATATTCTTAGCCGCGCTGACCTTGCAAAATTTGCAAATTCCAGACCTGATATAATTACTGCTAAATCTGATCGGTCACGGATTGGAGAGATTATTGAAGAAGTTAAGACCTCAATTCCGGAACCTTCCGAAAACGAAATCAAGGAAAATGAAGCTTACCGGGAAGCCCTGGAAAAAAAGAAGAAACGGAAAAGGGTGGTGGTCGCCGCAGTTATAGCCACATTGTTAATCCTCGGGGCTGTTACGACCTTTATTACCTCAAAAGGCTTTGATCAGGTAAGAGACAGTTTGCTTGGTCATCCAACAAAAGAATTGCTGGAGGGAGAGTGGGTTCGCAGTGAATATGGTGATCCGTCAGTCATAATAACAACTCCAGAAGTTTTAATTCGGAAAAATTTGGACCTTCCGGAAAAGACAAAACAAATGATGATCGGCAGCGAAACCTTTGTTTACGGGAGTCCTGTAAGTAATTTTTACACTTCACTAACTACCGTGAAATTCAGTGGGGAAACGGATTTTGATTTGGAAAAATCAGTTGATGGAATTTATGCGATGCTGGAACAACAGGGAGCTCGAAATATCATAATGAAAGAGGAGGAATTCAGTACCATAAGTGGTGTGGAAGGAATCAGGATTTTTGGAACCCTTGAAATTGAGGATCCAGTAACAGGACGGGCTATTACTAATTCCTATGAAATTTTGAATTTCGTAGAGAACAGTGGTTTCGAACAAATAACTGTAATCTATAAAGAAGGTGATACCTATGCGGAAGAAATTGCTGAACGAATAATCGATTCGGTAGAATTTAAAAAAGATAACATCTAATGTTTAATAATATCACTTTTGAAAATCCGGAATTTTTTTGGCTGTTGCTCCTCCTGCTTCCAGCCATAGCCTGGTATTTTTGGAAGCGAAATCGCCTAACCGCCGAATTAAAGATTTCTAGCCTGGGAGGATTTAAGGCTAAAAATTCTGTCTTGGCAAAATTAAGACCAATACTGTGGTTTCTGCGTTTACTAGCCCTTGCGTTAATCATCGTTGGAATGGCGCGACCCCGTACCGTTGACGTATCAACAAGGTCAAGCAGTACCCAGGGAATTGATATTATTATTGCGGTTGACGTATCCGCAAGTATGCTTGCACGAGATTTTCAGCCTAACCGGTTGGAAGCGACAAAAGAAGTCGCTATAGAATTTGTAAAAGGAAGACCAGCAGACAGGTTAGGTCTTGTCTTATATGCCGGAGAGAGCTATACCAAAACTCCGGTTACAAGCGATAAAGGTATTGTTATGCGGGCCCTGGAGGAGATAGAATACAATAATATTTTAGAAAACGGCACCGCCATTGGTTCAGGATTAGCAACTTCAGTGAACCGTTTAAAAGAAAGTGAAGCAAAAAGCAAAGTGATCATTCTTTTAACCGATGGGGTTAATAATTCAGGTTTTATAGATCCAAAAGTCGCTAGCGAACTCGCAGTTGAATATGGTATAAAAACCTATACAATTGGTGTGGGAAGCAACGGGACTGCCTTATCTCCCATTGGTATATTGCCCAATGGTAGATTTCAATATGGAAATGTTCAGGTAGAGATCGATGAGGCATTGCTTAAACAAATTGCTGCTGATACTGGTGGCAAATATTTTAGGGCCACAAACAATGAAAAGCTGGAGGAAATTTACGATGAAATAGATAGTTTAGAAAAAACTGAAATAGAGGAGTTCAAATATTATAACTATGATGAAAAATATCGCCCATTGATATTACTGGCAGGAGCTTTGCTACTTTTTGAAATATTGCTGAGGTATACCTTGTTTAGGAGTTTTATTTAATAAGTATGGTATTAGAAGAAAAGATATATTTTTGGTTATTGCTGGCGATTCCGGCCGTATTACTTGTTTTTCTGGCTTACAGGATTTGGCAACAACGTACCCGTCGGAATTTTGCCAATCCCGCCATGTTTTCTCAGCTTAGCCCTAACCGCTCTGTTTTTAAACCTTGGCTTAAAATGCTGCTTATTCTTTTCGCTTTGGGAAGTCTGGTAATTGCAATGGTTAACCCAAAGATTGGTTCTCAATTGGAAACAGTGAAAAGGGAAGGGGTAGATATTGTATTCGCTATTGATGTTTCAAAAAGTATGGAGGCCGAAGATATCGCACCAAATCGGCTGGAAAAATCAAAGCAATTGGTACGACAGATTCTGGAGAATTTAGGGAGTGACAGGGTAGGGCTTATAGCCTATGCCGGTAGCGCCTTTCCCCAGCTTCCTATCACTACGGATTATGCCTCGGCAAAAATGTTTTTACAGGCTTTAAATACAGATATGATTTCTTCCCAGGGGACTGCGATAAGCGAAGCAATTAAACTGGCAACTACTTATTATGATGAGGAAGGGCAGACTAACAGGGTGCTCTTTATTATTAGCGATGGAGAAGACCACGAAGGTAATACGGAAGATATTGCAGAAGAAGCTGCCAGAGCAGGGATTAGGGTATTTACAATAGGAGTAGGTACAGAAAAAGGTGGGCCTATTCCCATTAAACAGAACAATATAATTCAGAACTATAAAAAAGATGCCCAGGGAGAAACTGTAATTACCAGACTTAATCCGGAAACTCTAAGGAGCATAGCCTCAGAAACCAATGGAAAATATATAGATGGCAGCGTTACTTCAGATGTGATAGACCAGGTTATGGACGTCCTGCAGGATATTGAAAAAACCGAATTCGAGGCAAAGCAGTTTGCAGATTATAAATCACAGTTTCAGTGGTTTTTAGGTCTCGCGGTAATCTTGCTATTGTTAGATATCTTTCTCCTGGAAAGAAAAACAGCATGGGTGAAAAGGCTCAATTTGTTTAATGAGCGAAAGAAAAATGATGAGAAATAGTATGAGCTATAAAATGAACTTCATAAGACTTTTTTTGATATTGCCGTTTCTATTTCTGACTATTGGTGTAGAGGCCCAGGAAACCAACAGAAAGGAACAGCGTGAAGCCGAAGTGTATTTAGAGGAGGCTCAAGAAGCTCTTTCAGAAAATGATTTTGCCTCTGCAGAGGCAGCCTATCGCAAAGCTATTGCGAAAGATCCGGACAACCCTACAGCCAAATATAATTTGGGAAACCTCTATTATAATAAAGAAAAGCCATCTGAGGCCGGAAATCGATTAAGTCAGGCTGGTAAAGTAGCCGATGCTAAGAAAACCAAACATAAAGCCTTCCATAATTTAGGCAATTCTTATATGAGACAGGAAAAGTATAAGGAAGCGGTAGAGGCTTATAAGGATGCCCTTAGAAATAATCCCAATGATGATGAGACTCGTTATAACCTGGCCCTAGCTAAGAAGATGCTCGAAGAAGAACAACAGCAGGAGGAGAACCAGGATGATAACAAGGGAGGTGATAACCAGGAACAGGACCAGGAAGATAAACAAAACCAACAGGAGGACCAGGAAAATCAGGGGGGCGATGGCGAGAATCAGCAGGAATCTGATGATGAAGGGGAACAGAACGAAAAAGAAGATAAAGGTGATCAGCAGGAAGATGAAAACGATAAAGAGGGTGAACAGGACCAGGACCAGGAAGGTGATCAACAGGAGCAGCAACAACCTCAACCCCAGCAGGGAGAATTATCTCCACAACAGATAAAAAGTCTGTTGGAGGCCATGAATAATGAAGAACGTAAAGTACAGGATAAGATAAATGCTGAAAGGACAAAAGGCGCCAAAGTGAAGACCGATAAAGATTGGTAGAATTTTTGCAGAGAAGAAAAAACCGACGAGAAGGATTTTTATGTTTATATGAAATTAAAATATCTATTAATAAGTATATTGTTTCTAATGGCCACGGGCGTGCAGGCCCAGGTGAAGTTTGAAGCTAAGGTTAGCAAAAACAAGCTTGGAGTTAATGAGCGCTTGAGGGTTGATTTTGAAATGAACAAAGATGGTGATAATTTCAGACCGCCTTCTTTTGAGGGTTTTACTGTAGTGGGAGGACCTAATCAGTCAGTTAGCCAGAGCTTTGTCAATGGAAAGCGTTCGTATTCAAAAACCTACTCCTTTTTTCTTCAACCCAATTCCAGAGGAAATAAAACCATTGGGCAGGCAGAGATCATCATTGATGATACTACCTATAAAACTTCCCCCGTGGACATCGAAGTAACGGCAGCCGTAGACAAACCTACCGATGGGAATGATGCTGAAATTATGGCAGCCGAAAACCTTCACCTGGTGGCTGAAGTTTCAAAAGGTGATCCCTATCTTAACGAGGCAGTTACCGTAGTCTATAAATTATATGTTAGCCCTAATATAAGTGTGAGTGATTGGAGGGAGGTTGACAGTCCTAATTTCACTGATTTTTGGAGCCAAAATATAGACATAAGGGAACTTCGAGTAGAAAATGGTCAGTACAAGGGTGAACCTTACCGTTATGTAGAGTTACGAAAAAGTATTCTTTATCCGCAAAAGACCGGAGAATTGGAAATCGAGCCACTTACGCTTTCCATTGCGGTAGATGTCCCAGGAGAACGAAGGGATCTATTCGGTCGCAGATTGTATAAAACAATCAATAAAACGGTAAGTTCAAGTACTAGGAAACTGGATGTCAAACCCCTACCTGTTGAGGGCAAACCTGTGGATTTTACCGGTGCAGTCGGTGAGTTTAGTTTTGATGTTAAGGTGAGCAAAACCGAATTAGATGCCTCAGAATCATTGCAGGCCACCATCAAGGTTAAAGGAAATGGTAACCTAAACCTTTTTGAGCTTCCTGTGCTGGAGCTTCCTTCATCTCTGGAGGTGTATGATCCGGAAAGGAGCGAAAATGTAAATGTGAGTTTAAGAGGACAGGAAGGAACTATTTCAGAAAATTACACTATAGTTCCCACTCAAAAGGGGAAATACCCGATTCACCCGGTAAGTTTTTCTTATTTCAACCCGAAAACTGAATCCTATCACAGACTTAATTCTGAAGAAATCCTGATTAATGTAAAACGTGGTCCTGCAGCTACATCAGTTGCCGGAAGCTCGAAAGGAAGAACAGGGATGAATTTACCTTCCGATCAATTCAGGTATATAAAACTTAAACCGGATTTAAAACCCATTGGACAATCATCATTTTTTAATTCTCCTGTATTTTGGGGTAGTTTGGCCCTTCCGATACTTGCCATTCCGCTTCTTGTCCTTTTCGGTAGAAGGAGACAGGAAATTGCTGGCGATGAAAGGGGTAAGCGTATAAAAAAAGCTGACAGACTTGCCAGAAAATATCTTTCAGAAGCGAATAAAAAATTAGGTGATCAGAAGGAATTCTATGATGCGCTGGAACGCTCATTGCATAATTATCTCAAGGCGAAACTCCATATTCAAACTTCAGAGATGAGTAAGGAGAAAATAAGCGCTATCTTAAAGGAAAAGGATATAAAGGACGAAGATATATTGGCCTTCACCAATTTGCTGAAAAGCTGTGAATACGCGAGGTATACACCGGCTTCTGAGGTAAGTATGGAGGAGGACTACCAGAAAGCCGTTTCGGTGATTTCAACCCTGGATAAACAGCTTTGATATGAAAAATTTAATCTACCTCATATTTCTTATTTCCTGGGTGCTTCCGGCCCAGAATGAAGCGTTTTTTGAAAAGGCAAATGCCCAGTACGCTGAGGGGAATTATAAGGAAGCCATCTCTCTCTACGAGCAAATTATCCAAAATGATGAAACCTCAGTTCCCGTCTATTATAATTTAGGGAATGCACATTATAAACTCAATAATGTAGGACCCAGTATTTATTATTATGAAAAAGCTCTTCAGCTTGATCCTAAGGATGAGGATGTGCAAAATAATCTGGAATTCGCTCGTAATATGACACTTGATGCTATTCCGCAGGTTGAGACCTCAGGTTTTTCAAAAACCGTAAATGAGCTTATTTCTTTGTTTTCATATAATACCTGGGGAATTTTGGCCATAATCTGGTCGGTGTTGCTTGCGGTTTTTTTCCTGATTTATTATTTCAATACCCAACCTCTGGTTAAGCGAATCTTCTTCGGGGGGGCGGTTTTTATGTTTGTTTTGATGGCCATGTCTGTATTTTTTGCATTCCAACAACAGGAAATTCAGCTTAACAATAAATTTGCTATAATTTATGTGGAAGAAGCGGAAATAAGAGATGAACCAAGTCAACGCGCTGATAATACTTTTAGCCTTCATGAAGGCACCAAGGCCAGGGTTCTCGAAGATTATCAGGGTTGGGTGAAATTGGAACTTGCCAATGGTACCCAGGGATGGACCTTAAGGGAAAACCTGAGAAAGCTATAAATAAATAGAGAATCGATAAGTAATAAATTATCGTTAATGAGTATGGATTTTCTAAGAAGAATCATATTTTTGCCGGAAGTGAACAAAACAGCTTACATACTGGCCTTTTTGTTTGTGACCTTTTTGGTTACTCCAAGCTTTGTCGTCTTAATAGATAAATCGGCAGATGTCTCTATGGCCTATAGTGTTAATGAGGAGGAAAGTTCCAAAACCCAAATTAATTTAGAATTTAATTGGGAGGAAACACAATCAAATTACCTCAGTATCCACTATCTACAAGAACAAAATAGTGCAGGACATTTCTATTCAGAGGCTTATCCTGTGGTATTTATTGATGTAATCTCACCACCCCCAAAACAGGTTTAATCTTTCCCATTTTAAGGATCTATTCTTTTATCTGCATATTGTTTTAGCCATGCGGGTATAAAGTATTTTATGATTTTTTCAGAATAGGCTGGATCCTTTAGCTTTTCATTTTTCAATTTTAAAATTAAGACTTTAGGAGTGTTTTCGGCTCCTTTATAAACCTGCATATATGTTTAAACATTTTAATAAAGATTTTTCTGCCAGTATAGTCGTTTTTTTTGTTGCCCTTCCCCTTTGTTTGGGGATAGCATTGGCCAGTGGTGCACCGCTTTTTTCCGGATTGATCGCCGGTATGGTTGGTGGAATAGTTGTCGGAGCGCTCTCAGGAGCCCAGCTTGGAGTAAGTGGTCCGGCTGCTGGGCTAGCGGTTATTGTACTAAGCGCTATCCAATCTCTTGGTGCCTTCGAAAGTTTTTTACTGGCTGTTGTAATTGCCGGTGTTTTTCAAATAATTCTCGGAGTTTTAAAAGCGGGGATTATCGGCTACTACTTTCCTTCATCAGTAATTAAAGGAATGCTTACCGGAATAGGAATTACCATTGCCATTTCGCAAATTCCCAATGTTTTTGGGTTTAATAGTGAAAACCTTGAAACCTTTAGTTATGGAGATGGAATCTTAGCTGCGTTTGGTCAGTTTGCTGAGATGATTTCTCCAGGAGCTGTAATTCTAACTATAGTGGCCTTGACAATTTTGCTCTCCTGGGAAAACATCTTTGTTCATAAACATAAGATCTTTAAATTGATTCCTGGTTCTCTAGTAGCTGTGGCTATTGGAGTACTGTATTATGCCTTTGTTCCTGCAGGCGAATTAGGCATAAGTGAAAACCAATTAGTAACTGTGCCTGTCCCAGATGATGTTTCTTCTTTTTTAGCACAATTCACGCTGCCTGATTTCACCCAAATTGGAAATTCTGAAATCTGGATTGTTGCTATTACCCTGGCTATCGTAGCGAGTTTGGAAACCCTGTTAAGTGTAGAAGCTATCGATAAGATCGATCCTGAAAAAAGAACGACTCCTACAAACAGAGAGCTTTTTGCACAGGGGTCAGGAAATATAGTTTCTGGTCTAATTGGAGGATTGCCAATTACCCAGGTGATTGTAAGGAGTTCTGCAAATACACAATCAGGGGGCAAAACCAAACTTTCAACCATTATTCACGGTTTTCTAATCCTTGGATCTATTATTGCCATACCTACCTTGCTTAACATGATTCCGTTAGCTGTTTTAGCCGCGGTACTTCTTATTGTTGGATACAAATTGGCAAAACCTGCATTGTTTAAACAAATGTTTGCCTTGGGTAAATCGCAGTTTATACCCTTTATTGTAACTGTTGCAGGAGTGGTATTTACAGATCTGCTTATGGGAATCGGACTTGGATTATTAGTAGGAATTTCAGTTATTCTGATTAACAGTTACAAGAACTCTCACTTTCTTCATAAAGAAGGTTATGATATTCCTGATGGTCAGTATCAGATTACCCTGGCCGAAGAGGTTACCTTCCTGAATAAAGGTGCTATTATCCGTGAACTTAACGCATTACCTGAAAATGCAACAGTAAGACTTGATGTTTCGAAAACCCGGGTTTTGGATTATGACATCCTGGAGATTCTAGATGAATTTGCTATCAAGGCAAAAAGAAAAAATATCACAATTAAACTAATTTCGGACCGGGGCACAGTTGAGAATCCAGAAAGTTATAGAAAATTTTTTGGTCTCGATATGCCTGTTTAATCTAATTATACTAATTTAAATACTTAAAATAAAATTCTAGCTATGGACGCATTTTATAATAAACTAAAAGAGAACAATAGAAAGTGGGTTGAAAGCCAACTAAAGGAAGACCCCAATTATTTTAAAAAGCTAGCGGAAGGACAGCAACCGCCGGTACTATGGATAGGCTGTGCAGATAGCCGGGTACCTGCCAATCAGATTATTGGAGCACAACCTGGTGAGGTTTTTGTTCATCGAAACATTGCTAACATGGTGGTTCACAGCGATATGAATATGCTAAGTGTTTTGGATTATGCTGTAAATGCCCTTAAGGTTAAACATGTGATTGTTTGCGGACATTACGGTTGTGGTGGAGTCGCTGCTGCTATGGGTAACGAAAGCATTGGGCTTATCGATAACTGGTTAAGACATATAAAGGATGTGTACAGACTTCACAAAAATGAGCTTGATGCTATTGAAGATAAAAAGGAACGCCAGGATAGGTATGTTGAATTGAATGTTAAGGAGCAGGTTTACGATCTTTCCAAGACTTCAATTGTTCAAAATGCTTGGCAAAAAGGTCAGGAATTGCAACTGCACGGTTGGGTATACGGTGTAGGTTCAGGAATCATCAAGGATCTTGAAGTAACTGTAGAAAACAACAGCCAGTTGGCTAGTATCTACCAGTTGAATATATAATTCTAGTTGAATATACTGATGGAGGCCCGATTAATTTCGGGCTTTTGTTTTTTCAGGATAATGGTCAAAATCTTTGAGTAGGTCTTGTTCTTTGGCCTCCCTTATGATAGAGGGTAATACCAATGGCGCAATACTTTCGATGGGTTCATAGAGAACCGAATGTTCCAGGCTTTCCTGTGGGACAATATCAATTTCCTCATTGGTGGCTTTAAAGAACATTATTACCACACTGACCAGAAAAGCTACTTTAATTAAACCAAAGGCCCCTCCGAGGAATTTGTTCACCAGTCCTAAAGCCGCAAAAGCAGCTATTTTTGTAAGAATTCTTCCGGCCAGGGAGATCAGAAATACAATTAAAATAAAGGTGATAGCAAAAGCAATAAGATTTACATACTGAGTGTCCCATCCCATATTCTCGGAAAAGAAATCGGCCAGAATATAGGAGAAATGAATTGCTGCATAAATTCCTAATACAATCCCTACTAGCGAAGCTACTTCTGCCAGGATACCTCTGAAAAATCCTCTTATTAGTCCATAGAGTAGGATAAGGGCAAGAACAATATCTATTGTATTCATACTTCAAATATAGTAATTTCAATAAGTAAGATATTATCTTTGCGCTATGGCAAGAGATGAACAATTAAAGGAACGCTGGGAAGGGCTGCAGCAAAAGCTTTCAGCTCAGTTTGCAGATGGAGAATTAATGGACCTTGATGCGATAATATACGTGATCGGAGTACAGGAATTAGGACAGGTGCACCGAAAGTTTAAAAAAGATCATAAAATTGATCTTATGCATATAGCTATATGCAGACTTTTGGAACCATACGGATATTATGAATTTGATTATTTTGATGAAGATGGTTGGCCCCATTATAAAACTCTTGAACAATTACCTGTTCTTAAAGCCGGGGAACAAAGCGTTTTGATGAAAGAAGCCATCGTACAATATTTTATTCAGAATGGTTATATTGATTAATTGCCTGCTGAAAAATTGATTTTTACTAAATTTGCCTTTCTGAAAAAGAAAAGTATTCATGATAGACCAAATAAAGGAACACATTGCTGAAGTTGAGGCATTTAAGGCTGAAACTGCTGACCAGATTGAAACTTTCCGTATTAAGTACCTTGGGAAAAAGGGAATTTTAAACGGTTATTTTGCCGAATTCAAATCGGTACCAAATGAGCAGAAAAAGGATTTTGGTCAGGCAGTAAATGCTTTGAAAAAAGCTGCTGAAGCAAAAGTGACTTCCCTAAAAGAAATGTTGGAGAGTAAGCAGGAAGAAAAAGGCGTCTACGACGATCTGTTCCGACCGGCCGAACCCATAGAAATTGGTTCTCGCCATCCGATATCTATCGTTAAAAATCAAATAATCGAAATATTTTCAAATATTGGTTTTAATGTTTCTGAAGGGCCAGAGATCGAAGACGACTGGCATAACTTTACCGCATTGAATTTGCCGGAATATCACCCGGCCCGCGATATGCAGGATACGTTCTTTATTCAGACAGACCCCGACATCTTGTTGCGTACCCATACCTCTTCAGTGCAGGTAAGGTATATGGAGAAGAACAAACCCCCAATCAGAACCATTTCTCCTGGACGGGTATTTAGAAATGAAGCCATCTCGGCACGTTCTCATTGTATTTTTCATCAGGTAGAAGGACTTTACATAGACAAGGATGTGAGTTTTGCCGACCTAAAACAAACTTTACTATACTTCACTAAACAGCTTTTTGGTAAATCCAAAATAAGGCTTAGACCTTCTTATTTTCCCTTTACCGAACCCAGTGCCGAAGTTGATATCTACTGGGGACTGGAAACTGAAACCGATTACCGCATAACCAAAGGAACCGGTTGGCTTGAGATTATGGGTTGCGGTATGGTGGATCCAAATGTGCTTAGAAACTGTAATATTGATCCAACGGAATATTCAGGATTCGCTTTTGGAATGGGGATAGAAAGAATTGCTATGCTGCTCTATCAAATTGGGGATATCAGGATGTTCTACGAGAATGATGTTCGGTTCCTGGAGCAGTTTAAATCATCTATTTAAAGAATTATTCAAGTAAGCCTACTTTGATAATTATAATTAACTTGTGAAAAAATAATGACTTATGAAAACAGTTGGTTTAGTTATCTTAGGCATTTTCGCCCTTGCGGTAATAATTATTCTAATTGTTGTAGAATTAATTGAACTTGCTTTAGGAATGATCCTATTAGGAATAGCTGCGCTTATACTCTGGGGCATATATAAATGGGCAAAAAATAAAGTTCGAGATTAGTGAAAGAAGATATCAACATACCTGAGGTGAAAGGTGTTTATTTGGCAGCGGTCAAACAATTCAATAAAGACTTTAGGGCTGAGGAATGGAATGCTTATCTCATAAACGACCGGGAGGATACACTGGAAATGGTACTTATTGTTAGTCGTGGTTTTTCAGAAAAGGATTCTACCTCGGTCATGCGCCATAAAATTGAAAAGTTACCACCTAAATCTTTTGCTAAGATCGAATTCCTTCAGGATGAAGTGCTGGCATTGAATAACGAATTTCAGGTGACTTTTTTTGCTGAAAATAAGATGTTTGATAAAAAATTCCTCTTCAGAAAAAATACCATCAACGAAAAGGCACTGAGCGAACTTCCCTTAATACCTGAAAAAGGGGTATTGCTAAAATAACTTTTCAGCATTTTTTAAAAAATTTAAAAGAAAATTGCGTCTAGTTTAACTTTTCTGCGAGCTTTTTAAATACTTTCTTCGGATTTTTTCCTTCGTATAGAATTCCGTAAACTGCATTGATAATTGGCGTTTTAGCTCCTATTTCCTGGTTGATTTTATAGGCGCTCTCAGTGGCATAAAAACCTTCTGCGATCATGCTCATCTCCATTTGGGCGCTTTTTACGGTATAGCCCTTCCCAATCATATTTCCAAACATACGGTTACGGCTAAATACTGAATATCCCGTAACCAAAAGATCCCCAAGATATGCTGAATCATTGATATTGCGTTTCATCTTATGCACCTTCTTAATGAATTTCTTCATCTCCCTGATGGCGTTGCTCATCAATACGCTTTGAAAGTTATCTCCGTAGCCAAGCCCGTGTGCAATCCCAGCGGCAATGGCGTAAATATTCTTCAGCATTGCGGCATATTCGGTTCCTGTAACATCATCACTTATCTTACATTTAATGTATTCACTACTAAGGTGGCTTGCAACCACTTTGGCTTTTTCTTCATCGCTGCAGGCTATAGTAAGATAAGAAAGGCGCTCCAGGGCAACTTCTTCCGCATGGCAGGGTCCCGTAATCACACCTATATTTTCAGCGGGTACCTTATGGAATTTTTCAAAATGCTCTCCTACTATGAGGCTTGATTCGGGTACAATTCCTTTAATTGCCGAGAAGATCACTTTCCCTTCCAGAGAAACTTTAAGCCTGTCGAGCTCTCTTTTCAAAAAAACAGAAGGAATGGCAAAGATAAGATAATCAGCTGCTTCCACCGTTTTGTTGATGTCCGAACTCAGGTCAAGTTGGTTGATATCGAATTCTACTGAACTGAGGTAATTGGGATTGTGCTCCTGTTTTTTCAGGTGCTCAATGGCATAGGTGCTCCGCATATACCAATGAATGGTTTCTACGTTTTCACTAAGCATTTTTACAATTGCAGTCGCCCAGCTGCCTCCGCCAATAACGGCAAAAGAAGGAGATTTTTCCATAATTAGATTTTCTATTGCCAAAAATAAACAAAATAAAAGGATAAAGAAACCAGGAAAATTAGGAGGCAACCAGAGATAATAATTATAAATTATTTGAAATTTAACATGTTAAAGTAATCCTTAGGAGCAATCTTTCTGAAAGGCAGCTCGTTATTTATTTGTTCTTTAATCCAAAAAGGAGAAGAATGGATTTTCTTAGTTTTTTTGGTTGGTTATTTAGTTTGGAAAACGCCGCTAGGTCTTTTGATCTTCCGGCGTTTTTTTAGCTAAAAAAATCTAACAAAATTTTAGGAGGAGTTTTGGATTTTTAATGTGTTTGCTTTCGTAATTTACTGTAAACAAAAAGGTCAAAAAAGATGGGAATATTTTCATTTATTAAGGATGCCGGAGAAAAGATCTTTGGCCGAGATAAAAAAGAGGCCGAAAAGCCAACTGAAAAAACCGAAAACACCCAAGAAAAAGCGGAACGTGAAAATGCGAGGGCTGCTTCCAAATTAGAGGAAACTCTTCAGGATCTTAAATTAAATGTGGAAAATTTGAATATTAAGATCGAAGAAGATATCGCAACCATCACCGGAAAAGCTCAGGACCAGAGTACCAAGGAAAAAGTAGTACTGGTGGTCGGAAATTCAGAAGGGATTGCAAAGGTGGACGATAGAATGACCGTAGATAAAACCGAACCCGAAGCCAAGTTTCACTCCGTTGAACGTGGAGATACTTTAAGCAAAATCGCAAAAGAACATTACGGCGATGCAATGAAATACCCGGTGATCTTTGAAGCTAATAGGCCTATGCTTAAAGATCCTGATAAGATATATCCGGGGCAGGTACTTAGAGTTCCGCACTTGGAAAGAAAATAAAAATAAGACTGTTTAAAAATTTTGAGGAAGTTACATTGAGGGCAGACGACGTCCTACAGCTTGTAGTTCCACGATGAAAAAAGTAGGTTCAATCAGCTAAACTGAACGGCCAAAAAAGGTTTTTAAACAGTCTTTCTTTTTAAGAATAATTCCTTTTCATGACGACCAATATCCTCTTGATTAATATAAAACCTTTGCTTGGGATGGTTTAAGAGATTTTGATCCTAATAATTCATTAGGTAGTATCGATGAGGATTATGGTCAATATCGGAATGAGGTTACTCTTAACTTTAATATAACCTGCGATGAATAAATTTCTTTTACTATTTTTTCTGTCCATTCTATTCTTTTCGTGTGAGCTCTTCTCCCAAAATAAAACTGAACAAGAAGAAGGGAGAATAATATCGATATTAATAGATGAGCTGGCGATGCCATTTCCAGTGCCCCCTCCGCCTCCTAAAGATGGAACCCGGTGAAGAAAATTAATATTGATTCTTTGAAGAAGCTGAAAGTGCGGTTAGTAGTTGATACCACAATGTTTCAGGCTAAAATCAATCATAATCTGCCTGAAGGTTATAATAAATTTAAATTTTTAAAAAATGAATAAAAAAAATTACCAGAAAAATCAATCAATAAAGATTTTATTAAAAGTAAAAAAGGTCATCATTTAATTTTTGGCGCATCCCTGGACGATTATGTTGGTAAATACTCTCAAATGGTTGCTTTTTCGAGAATTTCCTTCAATTCTGAATTTAATAAGGCAGTACTACTTGCTGGCCATAAAACCCATGAATTGGCAGGTTTTATGAATCTTTATCTTTTGAGGAAGAAAGATGGAGAGTGGAAAATTATTTATAAAAAGAATGTAGAGGTTTCTTAAAGAAGGTTTACCTGTAAAAATTCATCAACTTGATATAGTCCCAAACTGCTGCTGGCAGCATAGGTTTTATATTTTTCTCCATTTTTATCGCCTGCCTTATGAAAGTTGAAGAAATTTCCATAACCGGGGCGGCAACCCGGGTAATCTTTGGGTGATCCTTAAATTGTTCTTTAAGTTCGCCAGCGGCCATTCTCGGATAAACATAGAGCTGATGATTCTCCAGAATCACCTCATAATTCTTCCACTTTTGAAAGCTTTTCAGGTTGTCTTCCCCCATAATGGGGCAAAACTCGTTGCTGGGATATTTCTCCTGAAGATGGGCAAGTGTAGTTACGGTGTAGTTAGGCTGAGGCAGCCCAAATTCGATATCGCTGGGCTTTAAATTCTCGAAGTCTTCACAAGCCTTATAAACCATTTCCAGACGATGATGATTTTCCAGTAAACTGCTCTTCTTTTTTAAGGGATTGTGGGGGGTAACCACCAGCCAGACTTCTTCTAAGTCTGAAAATTCGGCCATATGATTAGCAATTATTAAATGGCCAATATGTACCGGATTAAATGTACCAAAGAACAAACCTACTTTTCTATTCATTTTCCCCCGGCTTTTTCGCGTTCACATAACTTGAAACTAAATCGTAGGCCTCTTTAAGGGCGGTTTCCAAATGATGGTTTTCAATAATAAAATCAAACTGAGGGGCCGTTGCAAGTTCTATAGAAGCTTTCGCCACCCTCATATTAATTTTATCATCGCTTTCGGTCTTTCTTTTTTTAAGTCGAATCTTTAATTCTTCTATACTTGGCGGTTTTACAAAAACCGCGAGGGTCTTTTCCGGATAAATGTTTTTTATATCCAGGCCTCCCACCACATCGATATCAAAGATAACATTCTTACCCTTAGCCCAAATTCGTTCTACTTCAGCTTTTAAAGTACCGTAGAAGTTGTCACGATAAACTTCTTCCCATTCAAGGAATTCATCGTTTTTTATCTTTCTTTTAAAGTCTTCGGTAGAAAGAAAGTAATAATGCTTTCCATCTACTTCATCACCTCGGGGTGCACGTGAGGTCGCTGATATGGAGAATTCCAGGTTAAGTTCCTTCTGTTTTAATAAATGTTGGACTATCGTGGTCTTTCCTGAGCCGGATGGCGCCGAAAACACGATAAGTTTACCATCGCTCATTTAGAGTACGTTTAAGAGTTGTTCCTTTATTTTTTCCAGCTCATCCTTCATTTGGACCACCAATTGCTGCATGGGAGCGTAATTGGATTTACTACCAATAGTATTGATCTCGCGACCCATTTCCTGGGAGATGAAGCCCAATTTTCTTCCATTTGAATCCTCGGAATTAATGCTTTCCATAAAATAATCGAGGTGGTTTTCCAGCCTTACTTTCTCTTCAGTAATGTCGAATTTCTCGATATAGTAAACAAGTTCCTGTTCAAAACGGTTTTCATCTACATTTTCCCTGAGGTCAGCTATACCTTTTTTAAGACGTTCCCTGACGGCTTCAACTCTTTCAGGGTCAATTTTTTTTATCTCTTCAAGCAATTTACCAATATTTTCAACCCGGAGTTTGAGATCTTTTTCCAGGGCTTTACCTTCTGCATTTCTAAAATCATTGATCTCTTCAAGGGCTTCTATTACCGCTCCTTCGATAGCCTTGAATTCACTCTCGTCAATTTCTTCACGAACTGTGCTTAAGGAATCAGGCATTCTCACTGCCATTTTCAGCAACTCCGTTTCATCGCCGTTAACAATTAGTTTTAATTGTTCAATATATTTTCGCACAACTCCGGGGTTTACTGAAGCCGAGGTCTCTTCACCTGTGATTTCCACAAAAAGAGAAAAATCTATTTTTCCCCGGATAAGGGATTTAGCTATAGTATTTCTAAGTTGAAGTTCTTTCTCGCGATATTGTGAAGGAATACGCGCATTTACATCAAGGTTTTTACTGTTTAGAGATTTGATCTCTACGGTAATCTTTTTGGCCGGAAGTTGCGTAACGCTTTTTCCAAAACCTGTCATTGACTGAATCATAGGCGATTTTTAAGCTTGCGCAAAGATAATCAATTCTAAAGCAGCGCAAAGCGAGCTAAAGGCTATTTTAAAACACCGTTTTAGAAAAATTCTTAACAAATTCCAAGGCCCGTTCCTCGTGATAATATGTTTTTTTATTCTGAATAAAACCTACATGTCCCCCGTGGGCGGGAATCTCCAGATGGAAATTTTCTGAATTTTCTGCTATTTCTACCGGATATGAAGTTTTCGATAAAAACGAATCATTTTCAGCATTGATGAGTAAGGTGGGGATTTTAATATTTGGTAAAAATCGTAGGGAACTGCTTTTCTGGTAATAATCTTTCGCATTTTTAAAACCATGCGCCTTGCTGGTATAAAGTTCGTCAATATCACGCAGGGTCCTGCAATTAGCGATCTCTTCTTTGGTTATTTTATCCGGGTAAATAAGATGCCGCCGGAACAATTCTTTTTTTAGGTTTCGCACAAAACGTTTTGAATAGATAATATTCCGGGTCTGGTTTAGTTCCTCAAGAGAAGCTCCGAGATCACAGGGCGTTGAAACCGCCACGGCCGAAATTATTTCTGAAGGAATATCAAAAGTCTCGCCCAAATATTTTAACATTAGATTTCCGCCCAGGCTAAATCCCACCAAAGCGATCCTAGTATATCTTTTTTCAGCTAAAATATGTTTTAAAACGGCTTCTAGATCTTCGGTTGCTCCAGCATTGTAGCTGCGGTAAAGTCGGTTCATCGCTCCACTACAACCCCTGAAATTCATTGATGCGGTGTCCCAACCAGATTCAGCAAAAATTCGTCCCATGCCTGTCATATATGGACGCTGCGCATTTCCTGCAAGTCCATGAAGAAGGAGTACTAACTTTTCACTGTTTCCCTCAGGAGAGAAACTGCGGTCAAGATCAATAAAATCTCCATCTTCCAGTTCTATGCGATCGCGTTGGGTGGTGGAAAAAGGTACTTTTCTAAGGGTAGCGGCAAAAATGGTAGAGAAATGAGCATTCCTAAATATCCGGGGGCCAGTATATGTGCTTTTTACCAATGGCATAGGTGGCTAATTTCAGTAATTTAATTTTAAATGCAATAATTATGCGTGCATAATATTTATTATTAATTTTATGAAAAATTAGCGATGTACATTAAAGAATTTGATATTCGTTGGAGTGATATAGATGCCAATCGTCACCTGGCTAACACAGCATACATAAATTTCATGAGCCATACCAGAATGAGCTTCTTAATGGAAAATGGTTTTGGCCACAAAGAATTGGCAACATATAATTTAGGCCCAGTGGTGTTTTATGAGCACATGTATTATTTTAAAGAAGTATTTGCTGGTCAACCTGTGAAAGTGACCCTCGAATTAAAAGGCCTTTCCGAAGATGGGATGTATTTTGAATTCCTGCATAATTTTTACGACCATAAAGGAAGGAATTTCGCCAGCTGTGAGATGATGGGAAGTTGGATAGACCTAAAAGAGAGGAAACTCACTAAACTTCCACCGGAATTGTTCGATAACCTAAACGGACTTTCTCATACAGATGACTTCAGGACCTTAACAAAAGAAGATACCAGAAAGTACGGAAAACGTCCACAGCATGTTGAACCGCACCAACTTTAATTACGCTCTTAATTCGGTTTTCTTTTTGGTGACCATATAAACTCCGGCAAATACCAGCATGGCGGCAATAACCTTGGTGAGATTCAGCGAATCGGCACCTGTACTTATAGCATACACGATTGCGATAAGCGGTTGCAGGTAAATAAAGGCACTTATGGTGGAAGCTGAAAGTTGTTTTAGCGCATAAATATTAAGCAAATATGTAGAAAAGGTAGTGCCTACTACAACGAAGGCCATTTTCCAAATGGCGTCAAATGGTAAACTACTCCATTGAACACTGGTAAATTCATCAATGGTGATAGGGAGGTTTATAAAAACGGCAATGAGGAATAGCCATTTCATAAGAGTAAAGGGATGATATTTAGAGGTTAAAGGTTTTACAAGAATCAGGTAAAGCCCGTAGGAAAAGGCGTTCACAATAAAAAGTACATTTCCCATAGGAATATTAGGTGCATTGCTCCCTGTGTCTGCGCTAAAAAGAACCAAAATTAGTGCTCCTGCAAGCCCAATAATTATTCCTATACTTTTTAAAATTGTGATGCGTTCCCGTATCAAAATAGAAGCCAGGATTAACACCATCACCGGGGATAGCGTTACGATCACCGAGCTGTTTATAGGTGTTGATAGACTTAGGCCTTTGAAAAAGAACAGCATATTTATCACCATACCAAAAACAGCACAACCAAGGATACGTGGCCAGTCTGAAGTTGCTATTTTCTCTCGTGGCCCAAGGAAACTAATTGCCCAAAATAATATCGCTGCGCCAAAAACCCTAAGGAAAATAAACCCAAAAGGTTCAATGTGGAAGGGCATCACCCCTTTGGCTACCGTATGGTTCACCCCATAAATAGCACTGGCAATGGTTGCTGCAATAATTGCCAGGGCTCTATTACTCATTTATTGAGTTTTTCGCAGCTTCAATTGTTTTTTTTAAATTCCCTATAAAGATATCATCATTATTGATAATCACAGGGCGTTTCAAAAATGTGTAGTGTTCTAGAATAAGATTTCTATATTGGTCTTCGGTGAGTTCTTCAAGGTGTAGTTCTTTTTCTCTGTAGCGTCGGGCTCGTTTGCTGAAAAGAGCTTCATAACTTCCGGCTAGCTCCTTCATCTCATCGATTTGCTCTTCGGTGATCCCTTCCATTTTTATATCCTGAAGTTTAAAAGCGGCTGGAGGATCCAGTTCTTTAAGGATTCTTCTATTTGTATCACAGCTTGAGAGGTGATAAATCTTTTTCATATTGAAATACCTTATAATTCAATCTTTATATATTCTGAAATTTCAGTTTGAGAAAACTCCATCCGATATGGCCCATCGGCGTAGGCCGCAATCTCGTACGCATTATAATAGAGGATAACTTTAGTATTATTGAATCCTATATTTTGCGGAAGGTGGAATTCATCATTTTCGAAAAATAGCCCTGTACTGTTTATAGATTTTCCTTCTGGGATTCCCTGTTCTTCCCTGAATCTATGCTCTATAAAGTTTTTGAAGTCTTCGGTGAAAAGTTCATCCTGGGAGTAAATCGCCCCGGTATCAGGATTAAAATTCAGCCAGGTAATACTACTGTAGCCATGTGCCCCACCTTCAAAAACTTCAGAATTAAACTGAATAGAAATAAGTTTATCAGACTCATAACTAATTTCACCATAAACCGTAGCTTCCCAAGGAGTATTATATCCAGGGAAATCATCTTTCGTTTTCTCGTAATTCTGGATGAAGATATTTGCAATATTTTCTACCGATTCCATATTGGGCTCATCTTCATAACCCAATATATAACTTAGATGATTTTGAATTTCTTCATTAATTTCCTTTTCCCGTGAGCCAGAACCAGAAGCCAAAGGGAAATTAAGATTTATAAAGCTGCATTTTTCCGCTTCCGGGTTACAGTTATCCGCTCTTCTTTCCACTGAATTGCTCGAGAATTCCAGAATTTTGGTTTCCTGCTCGCAAGCGGAAAAAAGCAATAATAGGCTAAAAATAGGGAGTAGCTTTTTCAATTTTAAGGTTGTTAAACTGAATGATAAAGGTACAGCCAATTTTGCTAATGCCCAATAGGTATGCTACATTTGCTTTAAACTCAATACATATGAAATTCAATACCAAAACAATACATGGGGGGCAGGATAATACAGATCCAGCATATGGGTCGGTAATGCCTCCTATTTATCAAACCAGTACGTATTCTCAAAGTACCCCCGGCGGACACAAGGGATTCGAATATTCTCGAAGTGGAAATCCAACAAGAACTGCCTTGGAAAAATCCCTTGCAAGTATTGAGAACGCCAAATTTGGTTTGGCATTTGGTTCTGGGCTCGCTGCTATTGACGCAGTTATGAAGTTATTCCGACCTGGTGATGAGATTATCTCGACCAATGATCTTTATGGAGGATCTTACCGTCTTTTTACCTCCATTTTTGAGAATTTCGGAATAAAATTTCATTTTATCGGGATGCAGGATGCCTCAAAAATTGAAGAGTATATTAATGAGAACACCAAATTAATCTGGGTAGAAACACCGACCAATCCCATGATGAATATTATCGATATCGCGGCGGTTTCTCAAATTGCCAAGAAACACAGTTTGTATCTCGCAGTAGACAACACCTTTGCTACTCCATATTTACAGCAGCCCATGGATCTGGGGGCAGATATCGTAATGCATAGTGCAACAAAATACCTTGGTGGCCATAGTGATGTGGTAATGGGTGCCCTTGCGGTCAATGATGAAAAACTTGCTGAAAGATTATATTTCATTCAGAATGCCAGTGGTGCGGTTTGCGGACCTCAGGACAGTTTTCTTGTGCTTCGTGGTATAAAAACTTTGCACCTGCGAATGCAAAGACACTGTGAGAATGGGGAAGCAGTTGCGAAATTCCTCAAAACCCATCCAAAAGTAGACAAGGTATATTGGCCTGGTTTTGAAGATCACCCTAACCATGATATCGCTAAAAAACAAATGACAGGTTTTGGTGGAATGATCTCTTTTACCACCAAGGATAATACCCTGAAAAGCGCAACCAACATAGTTGAGAACCTTCAGGTTTTTACCCTCGCGGAATCACTTGGGGGAGTGGAATCACTGGCTGGACATCCGGCAAGTATGACCCATGCTTCAATTCCACAAGAGGAAAGAGCAAAAACCGGTGTTGTAGATTCACTTATTCGTCTAAGTGTAGGTGTAGAGGATAAAGAAGACCTAATAGAAGATTTAAAGCAGGCTTTGGGATAATTTGAGTTTAAGTCAAGATATTTGCCACGAATTTTTTCGGAATTCGTGGCTTTTTATCCTTAAAGGATTATTTTCAACACCTCAATCAACCTTTTCACCTCTTCTGCATTATTGTAGTGCACAAGGCTAATTCTCACTACACCATTTTTTTCTTGCAGCTCCAGATCCTGGATGAGTTTTTTTGCATAAAAGTCTCCAAACCTGATACCGATGCGGAACTCATCTATTTTTTTTACAATTTCATCACTTTTCTTTCTTGCGTGCACAAAAGAGATGGTAGGGACCCTTTTTGTTCTATCAGCTTCCGGGTAACCAATAATCCTGATGTCAGAATTCCCTTTTAAGTAAGTCAATAAAAGACCACTTATCCTTTCTTCATAGCGTGCAACAATATCAAAGCTTTTGGCCAGTTTTTGCTGGGGGTTTAATTTTTTAGTATTTCGGAAATGCTCCCGATAGAATTCCTCATAATATTCGGTGATTCCCAGTAGACTGTAGGTGAGTTCAAAATTTAAATTCCCTGGCTGAAATTTATAAGGCACATCTTTTTTGCTGAAAAAATAATGGTTTATTCCCTCCATTTCATATAATAAATCATATTTCCCGAACATAACAGCAAGATGAGGACCATATGCTTTATACCAGCTAAAAACATAAAAATCGACATCAAGTTCTCTTACATTCACCTGCCTGTGAGGCGCATAAGCAACACCATCAACACAAATTAATGCCCCGGATCTGTGGACGATCTCAGTAATCTTCTTTATTGGATTTATCGTCCCAAGTATATTTGATACATGAGTTACTGCAACCAGCTTTGTGTGCTTAGTAAGCAATTTCTCAAGTTCGGAAAGCTCCAGTTCCAGGGTTTCGGGGTTTACTTTCCAGATCTTAATCTTAATTCCTTTTTTTTCCAGGTCGGTCCAGGGTGAAATATTGGCTTCGTGGTCGGTATTGGTAACTATTACCTCGTCGTTTTCCTGCCATTGTTCACTAATACAAATGCTTAATATACGCAGTAGCATACTTGAGGATGGACCTATAACCACCTCTTCAGGACGGGAAGCATTGATATATTTTGATACTTCATTTGTTGCGTAACTTAATTTTTCGCCAGCTTCTCGGGATACTTTGTAAGATGCACCTAATTGTACATTATGATGTAATAGATAACCGCTTATTCTCTCAGCAACCTTCGCCAGGGTCTGTGATCCACCAGCATTATCCATATAGGTAAAGTCCTGTTCCAGGGCCGGAAATTGCCGACGTACAAAATGTATATCCATTACTTCAGAAGACTTTCGTTAAACAGTTCTAGAATACGCTTATATTCATCGGTCCAGCTGCTGGGTTCAACAAAGCCATGGTCCTCAACCGGATAAACGGCCATCTCCCAGTCCTCTTTACCAAGCTCTATAAGGCGTTGTGCAAGTCTTACAACATCCTGAAAATGTACGTTCACATCAAGCATGCCATGGGCGATGAGGAGGTGGCCTTCCAGACCTTCAGCAAAATAAATTGGAGAAGATCTGCGATAAGCAATGGGATCAAGTGCAGGTTCATTTAATATATTAGAAGTGTATCCATGATTGTAGTGTGCCCAATCGGTCACCGATCTCAATGCGGCCCCAGCTTTAAATGTTTCCGGTTCAGTAAACATTCCCATTAAAGTAATAAAACCACCGTAGCTGCCTCCGTAAATACCCACTTTCTCAGGATTAATATCATGTTCCTCGATAAGATATTTAACCCCATCTACCTGGTCACTCAGATCTTTTCCACCCATATGGCGATAGATCCCGGTTCTCCAGTCCCTGCCATAACCTGCACTACCTCTGTAATCAATGTCAATTACAGTATAACCTAGGTCCGTTAGGAGGTTGTGGAACATATATTCTCTAAAATAACTACTCCACCATTTATGCACATTTTGAAGATAGCCTGCCCCATGAACAAAGACGACAGCGGCGTTATTTTTGGTTTCCGCATTTGGAGAATAAAGTCTAGCGGGAACCATCGCTCCGTCTTTCGCTTCAAATTCAATCATTTCAGGTACTCGCCAAGGATATGATTTAAATTCTGCCGACTGTCCGTTGGTTAATTTTTCAGCTTTGGCATTCGCACCAGTTCTCTTGAGATATAATTCCCAGGGTTGATTGCTGTAGGAATGTCTGATAGCCATATATTTCTCATCCGGGGAGAGATGAACTTCATTGTTTCCTGGCATCTGGGTTAATTTCTCCTTTTTGCCCCCCATAAGCGGCATCTTATAGAAATGCCTTTCTCCTGGTCCGACCTCCGAAGTAGTTAGAAACCAATGATTTTTATCATTGGATAATTCGGGATCAAAAACTTCGTATTCCCCACTGGTAAGTGCCTTTTTATTTCCGTTTTCTACATTTAATAAATAAAGGTGAGAATAGCCTGTTTCCTCACTTTGGAAATAAATATGTTTGTTATCCGGTAACCAACCAAAAGTACCTCCTCCATAATAAGCATAACCGACACCGGGACCTGCGATCCAGGCTTCATCACGTTGGCGGTCAAGATTGGTTAGCTCGCCGTTCTCCAAATTTATGGATACAATCCATCTGTCTTTATTGTCCTTGGAACGAATATTGACCACTGCTTTTTCTCCGTTATCAGAAAAGTGGGCCTTTGAGGGGATTACCTCTCTCTTCAATTCTTTCCAGTCGCGATCGGGATAATCTTCGGTATAATTAGGAAGGTCCTCCAGGCCAGGGAGGGTTTCCGTATTCAGAATAAAAACCGTATCCTTTTTGAAATTATAAATGGCAAGTTCTACATTAGTTTCTTCGTCACCTACTTTTGGTCTAGCGGGAAGATTAACCGTGTATCCGGACTCATCTACATAATTAGGTACTTCAGTGTTTTTATCCCGTTTACGGGTTATGAGATTAAATGTGGCAAATTGAGCATTAGGAGCAACTTGGAGGTTGCTTATGGTCCGCTCTTCAAGGTAGAAAGTATAGTCTTCCTTTTTGGCGACCGCTTTTCGATGTGCTTCCGTTTCTTCTTTTTTAGTTTTTCTTTGTTTTACAACTCTTAACAGTTCCAGATTTTCTTTCTGTACCCACTCGTCCTTTTCAGAAATATCCTTGGATTTTTCTTCTTTTTTGTTACCTTTTTCAATATTGGTAAGCTGATCAAGCTTTGCATTTTTTAAATTGAATAGGAAGGCATTGTTACCTGAAATAAAAGTAACTAAGTTTTCATTGGCCATAAATTGTGGATCTTCAATTTTTTCAGGAAGATCGACAAGTTGGGTAAGATTGTCAGATTTAAGGTCTACAATAGCCAGGTTTTCGTCTTTTATAACGAGCTTTTTTGTTCTTTTCTCATTAAAATCTCCTGCTGCAGGAATCATTTTTCGACGTTCTTCCAGGCCAACTTTCCGGATATCATATTTATTCTGAACATTGATCTTATAAAGGGAATCTCCAGGATTAGTATCGGGATTGTAGTCAAAATAGATATTACGGCTATTATGACCCCATTGGATGTTTTCAGGGAAAGTTCCCATCCAGGAAGGGTCCTGCATTATTTTTTCAACGGAAAGGTCGCTTTCTTGTGCAAGCACAGGCATAAAAGCAATAAAAAAAAGGAATAGTAATAAGTTCTTTTTCATGAAATGAGGAAATAAAAGGGTGTGGACCCGGGGATTTTACTTTGTTAATTTTTATGAATGAGAAGCCAATATAATTAAAATTTTGTTACTGGTTTTCCTGTAATTTTATAGTAAAAGGAGATTATCTTTTGTAACTGGGTTTCATTTTTTTATTTTTAAAAGTCTGATAACCAAATATTTGTATTATGAAAAAAATTCACAAAAATGAAAATGCCTTCGGAATTCTGCTTTGCATTTTTCCTTTTTTATTATTGATTTTTACTGCTTGTGAGCAGGAAAATATACCCACTACTCAGGTCGACCAGATAAATCTGGAGATGGAGGAAAAGGCTGAAAAAGCTGCGAAAACCAATACCTATTATGGCCCTGCAGTTCCATTTGGAAATGGAGTGGTGCGCAGTCTTGTAACTATTAATCATGAAGGAAATCCCGAAGAGATAGGATTAAAAATGTCAGAAAAGGTGTTGGAAAGATTACCTGCACATATTGAAGAGTTTAGCCTTAAAATTCATAAGAAAGCAAACAAACTACCATTTGATCATATAGATCTTGGTTGGATGAAAAATGGGCATGAACCTTTCTTTTACCAGTTCCCTCATTTTGATATACATTTTTATATGATATCGAAAGAAGAAAAAATGAAAATTATAGATGATACAGAAGCCGAAATTCTTCCTGATCCACGATACTGGCCTGTTAGCTATTTTCCGGGGCCCGGTTATGAACCATATATGGGAAAACACTGGTTGAGCGGGGATGCTCCAGAACTTAAAGAAGGGGGTGTGTTTTCACAAACATTTATTTATGGTTCATATAATGGGGCATTCAATTTTCTGGAGCCTATGATTACCCTGGATTATCTACAAAAAAGATTGGATGAAAGTTTTGATATTCCTCAGCCAACGCAATATCAAGTAAACAACGTCTTTTATCCAACCCGCTATCGGATAAGTTATGATAATATAAAAAAGGAATACAAAATCATTTTATTCGATATGGTTTGGATAGATTGATTATTAATTTAACCTGATAAAGGAACTGCCCATTGAGGCGGTTTTTTTTGTGATATATTTGAAAAAAATAAAATTTACATACAATGAATAACAAATTACTCGTAGTACTTTGTGCTTTTTTGGTTTCAACAACAATTTTTGCACAAGAAGACCAGATTATACAGAGCATTATTAAAGAAGCTCAAGAAAATTCCCAATTGAAGGCACTCGGCCATGAATTAATAGATGTTGTTGGTCCAAGACTTGTGGGAACACCACAGATGGCTAATGCTCATGATTGGGCAGTGGAAAAATATGAAAGCTGGGGCATTTCTGCTGAAAACCAGCAATGGGGGACCTGGAAAGGTTGGGAACGAGGTATCACACACGTGGATCTTGTCGAACCAAGAGTTCAGAGTTTGCAGGCACGACAACTTGCCTGGAGTCCTTCCACAAAAAGGAAAGGGATTACTGCGGAAGTTGTTTTGCTTCCAGAGGCTTCGGATTCTCTTGAATTTGTAAATAAACTTGTTTCAGTGAAAGGGAAAATCGTTTTGGCTTCCATTTATCAAGCCACCGGAAGACCCGATGAGAACTGGGAAGAATGGGCTACCGAGGAATCTTTTCAGAAAATGAAAGAAAAGCGTGAGAAACAGGAAGAGGCTTGGAGGGATCGGATGCAGAGAACTGGTCATAATAATAAAAGTCTGCACCTTGCCCTGGAAGAAGCGGGAGCTGTTGGAATTGTAACTTCTTATTGGTCACGAGGATTTGGTGCGAACAAAATTTTTGGGGCCTACATCAAAAATATACCCACCATCGATATGAATCTGGAAGATTATGGCCTGCTTTACCGACTTGCAGAATATGGTGATAAACCGGAACTAAGAATTATTGCTGAATCGGAAGATCTTGGTGAAGTACCTGTTTTTAATACCATTGCAAGAATCGAAGGGACAGAAAAACCGGAAGAATATATTATTCTTTCTGCACATTTCGATTCCTGGGATGGCGGTACCGGGGCTACTGATAATGGAACTGGAACCATGGTTATGATGGAGACTATGAGGATTCTTAAAAAACTTTACCCTAACCCGAAGCGAACCATTCTTGCCGGTCACTGGGGCAGCGAAGAGCAAGGGTTAAATGGTTCCCGAGCCTTTGTAAAAGATAACCCGGAGATCGTCGAAAATATTCAGGCATTATTCAATCAGGACAATGGAACTGGGAGGGTGACAAGTATAAACGGACAGGGGTTTTTGCATTCCTACAATTTCTTAAGAAGGTGGATGGAGCCGGTGCCTGAGGATATCAAGAATGAAATTGAAACTACTTTCCCAGGAACACCTTCCGAAGGAGGATCAGACCATTCTTCTTTTGTGGCAGCAAGTGCACCGGGATTTATGTTAGGTTCGCTTAGCTGGAACTACTGGAATTATACCTGGCATACCAATTTGGACACTTATGATAAAATTGTTTTTGATGATGTGAGAAGCAACGTGATTCTAACCGCGATTTTAACCTATATGGCGAGTGAAGATCCTGAAACTACTTCCCGTGAGAAAAGTGTACTACCAGTTAACAGAAGAACCGGAGAACAAATGACTTGGCCAGAACCCAAAGATGCAACACGAAGAGGAGGCTTGGATTAACTCAATAAAATGAAATTGAATAAAAAGTCCGTAGTTCTAGAAGCTACGGACTTTTTTATGATTATCCTTCCAAAGGGGCGCCAACTGGAATGGAACAGGAATGTCCTGGCTCTCCATGGGGTGGGTTGATCTTTGGAGTTGAGCTCCTCAATCGCACCGGTGACTGAGTACTAGTATTCTGTTGGGTAGTGCCTGCCTGCTCTAAAGGTGCTCCTACCGGTAAATCACATCGATGATAAGGTTCTCCGTGTCTAGGATTCAAATCGGGTGCTTGGGAAGCATTAGTGCTGTTTTCTTGAGTAGTAGAATTCACGTTCGGCGTTGTTGTTGATTCCGAATTCTCTTCTTGTTCCTTACAGGAAGTAAAAAGTGAAAGGCTTACCACCAGGATCGAAAGTAATATTTTTGTTACTGTATTTTTCATGAGAGTTTTAATTTTCCTGTAATGCAAGTTAAGAAGAAAGACTTTGAATTAATAATCTAATCAATAAGTTGCTGCAATTCTTCGTCGCTGACCTCTAAAAGTCCAGCTTGTGGTAATCTTTTTAGCATTTTTCGCCAATTTCCATCTTTTTTGAAAATCTTATCGAAAACAGGTTTGGCCTCGCTCATTTTCCCAGCATTGACCAAAGCTACTGCTTTCCAGAATTGCATTTCCAAGTTATGGGGAAACATTTCTTCTGCGGCGCCATATTCCTGTAAGGCCTTCTCTATATTGCCATCTTCCATTGCGAGGTCGCCACGATTCATAAATTCGTAGGCGCGTGCAGTTTTTAGCAGTCTTTCCAGCTCTTTGATGGGTTCTGCATGATCATCAACCCTAAGATCTATTTTTTTATCTTTCCAGCTTTGTTCAACCTTTTCAGCCCCTACAACAATTAGGGCTGCCGATTGTTTACCCCGGATGTCACCTCCTGTTTCCTGGGCTGCTTTTAAAGCTTCAAGTACCCTTTCGGCTAATGGGAGGTGAGAATTGCGACTGAAATTTTCTGCCATTGCAGGCACAGTTTCTTGGTTAAGCATCATATTTGCTTGCACTGAAAAGTTTTTATCTGTAATATGACTAGCGGCTTCTACACAATTTTCCCCGGTGAAAGCAGCAGTATTACCTTGACTATCTAAAAAAGCCACCTGCCTAAATTCGCGTCCATTATCTGAATTCGCAATTTCTTCCAAAGCCTCTTCTGCCGTATGCCCTTTTTCCATCAATTCAAGACCTTTTGGTCCATATTCGGGGTTCACAAAAGATTGAGTGGCAACAACCCCAACCCCACTTTTTCCCCAAGCGACTAATGGTCCAACAGAAAACCAATGACTCTGCACTCCAACTGCCATTTCTCCGGTAGCAGTATCTCTGGCTACGATAGAATACGTATGGGCAAATGCATCTTTTTCAATTCCGGGATTTTGAGAAAAAATCGGCAGGCTTAAAAACATAACCAGGATCGAAAGTAAAATTGTTTTCATTTTTTAAGTATTTAGATATTAAAGATATGCAATCTTATTAGATACCTAACCGGAATATAAAAAATGCTATCCTGAAAGGATGATGAGAAAAGAATAATGGAAAATTGTTATTTCTTCACATTAATGGTAATTACTTCAATATAATCCGGCCCCCCATCCACTGGGTAACCTTCTACTTTTTCGCCTTCAATGCTTACGGTTTTTCCCTCAAACTGACTAAGGTCTACCTTCTCACTCCGAAGGGCATAAAAAGTATCTTCGGTGGTAAGGATGTGACTGCCATATTGGTAAGAGGTGATACCTGTTGCTTCAAGGGTTCCGCTAATCTGAAGTTGATTGCCATTACCTTCGGGAGAATTACAGGTGTTGGCAAATAAAAATATTAAACTGCTTAATGTTACGAGTAATTTCATAATGGAAAAATTAGGTTCTAACTGAAATTACAAAGTTTCCAGATGCTTTACCAAGTTTTAAGAGGGAATTTGAATTTTTTCTCAAAACATTATTATTTTTGTGGCCTTTATACGGCCTCGTAGTTCAATGGATAGAATAGAAGTTTCCTAAACTTTAGATCCAGGTTCGATTCCTGGCGAGGCTACTGGGAGTGTTTTAACCAAAACCCAAACCTTGTTAATCGTATGGTTTTCAAGGTTTTATTTTTTTTGATATCATGTGATATTGATTGATATCATCTACTTTGGTTCACAGATCGTTAACATTTTTTGACCAATTTTTATCTTTATACATTCAATTTTCTGATTATCACTGATTTGACTTTCGACCTTGTTTAATTTAAACTGTCAAATCATGAGAAGTACGTCAACATTTTCGGTGCTTTTTTGGGTATATACTCAAAGGGCTAAGCATGGGCAAGCACTTTTTATGCCCGTATTACGCTGAATAACAAAAATTTAAATATTAGTCTCAAGCGAAAGGCTGATACAGACCTGTGGGACCCAAATAAGCAACGTCTAAATAGTTTAGACCCATTCTCCCAGGAACTAAATGAGTTCTTAGACCAGGAATACTCTAGGTTTTTTCAATGTTATCAGGAATTAAAATTTGAGGGTAGGGTTCTATCCCTGGAAAATATTAAGAAGAAATACCTGGGGGAGGATACCAAAATCTACTCATTAGAAGAAATTTTCGAGTATCATAATACCACTTGTTTTTCCCAGCTGAGACCACATACTACAAGACTGTACCATACCTGCCAGAATTATCTTCGAAAATTTGTTCAGAAAGAATTCGGAAGGAAAGATTTTTTCTTACATGAGATTGAATACAACTTTGCATTAAAGTTTGAACATTATCTGAGATCGGTTAAGCCTAAACATTATAGAAAGAATTTACAGCATAATGCGGTAATGAAACATATTCAAAGGTTGAAAAAAATGATATCCCTGGCACACCGTATGGACTGGATTGAAAAGAATCCATTTTTAAATTACAAATCTACTTTAGTGTCCCGGGAAAGAGAGTATCTATCGGCCACGGAATTAGAAACCTTTGAAAATATTGATTTGGACTTAGAAAGATTAATAAGGGTAAGGGATTTATTCGTTTTTAGTTGTTACACCGGAATAAGCTATGGGGATCTGATACTATTGAAACCTGAAAATCTAACTTTTGGTATTGATGGAAAACTTTGGATTGTTACAAAGAGAATGAAAAATGGAAGCTCAGTTAAGGTGCCTTTATAAAGAAAAGCAATTGATATCATGGAAAAATTTAAGAACGATCCTTTTCGGACCAAAAATGGAAGTCTTCTTCCTACTATATCAAATCAAAAAATGAATAAATATTTAAAAGAGATTAGCGCCATCTGCAGTTATCACCAAAATTTATTTGGAAAATGTCCAGTTTATTATATAAAAAATAAGGCATCTATATGATTTGTATAATCTCTTATTGAAAAAGAACTGTTTTTGACTTTAAATAATATAAGGTATAGATTGCTTACTATTGAATGGAATGTCGAAGTAAGGTGATGATTTTTAATGACATTAAATGAAAGCCGAAAGACTATTTTCAATGTTGTTCGATTTTCCATCTCCTTCCTTTTTATATGAACATTCAGTATATTTCATCATAACCAGAACACTCTTTAATAGTTAACTTAAAGTTAAAGGTGACTAATTCGGGGGCATTCTAAAATGGGGTGTTTGAAAAGCTTTGTAAATACGGGATAACAGAGATTCTAAACACTCCCGCCTCGGTAATGGGATCATCACAAAAACAAGCAAACCCCAAAAACCCGTTTTCTGAATATTCCGACCCACGCCCGTTTTGGTCCTATGATAGTTTCTAAATGAATAAATAAGAAATAAAAGGTGGATATCTCGGATCGATTTGTGCCAGTGATTTCGGTCGGTTAGTGCCAGGCATTTCGGTTCAAATTGTGCCACTTTTGGCTGTTAGTTGAACCCATATCGGTTCGTTTTGTGCCACTTTGAAAGATCAAGTAAATAATACCTTGTCGCTTAAAAACAAGCGATATGGCCAATACACTTGATCCAATGGACTTAAAACAAATTATTTCCTTACATCTCGATGGATTTAGCAACCGTAAAATAGGTGCCACCCTTGGGATCTCCCGCAATACGGTAAACACTTATATGCGGCTGTTCAAGGCCAGCGGTTCTTCCCTTAAAGAATTATTGGCCCTTGATAATGCTGGCTTAGAAAAGCTTTTTCCTTCGCACACTACTATTGACAACCCTCGCTATGAGGAACTGATGTTATATTTTGAGGGGGTCAACAAAGCCCGGAATCATCCAGGGTTTACTTTTTTATACCATTATCAGGAATATGTAGCGCAGGCTAAAGATCCTTATGGTTATACCCAGTTTATGGAACACTACCGGCGCAAATATGCCAAGGTTAAAGGTTCGATGAAACTTGAACACGATCCTGGGAATGAAGTCTTTATTGATTATGCCGGCAAAAAGCTCCAAATTATTGATAAGGAAACCGGTGAATTGATCCCGGTAGAAGTATTTGTGGCCATCCTTCCCAACAGCCAGTACACTTACGTGGAAGCCTGCAGGAGCCAGAAACGTGAGGACCTGATTACCTGTTGCTGTAATGCCCTGCACTTTTATGGAGGCGTTCCCAAAGCCATTGTCTCCGACAACCTAAAATCAGCGGTTACCCGTGCCAGCAGGTATGAGGCTGATATCAACAGGAGTTTTAAAGACTTCGCACGGCATTACGACTGTGTGATTAATCCTGCCCGGGGCTATGCCCCACAGGATAAAGCTTTGGTGGAGAATGCCGTAAACCTTGCCTACCAGCGGATCTATTACCCCCTTCGGGAGATGAGCTTCTTCTCTTTGGAAGATCTTAACCGGGAGATAAAACGCTTGTTGGAGCGGTACAATGACCTGTTGTTCTCCCGCAAAGAAGCCAGTCGCAGGGAACTCTTCCAATCCGTGGAACGGGAATACCTAAAGCCCTTGCCAGAGACAGTCTATGAACTGAAAGGGTACCGAAGGGCAAAGGTTCAGAAAATAGGCTATGTATACTTCTCCCCGGATAAAAGCTATTACAGCGCACCCTATCGTTACATAGGAAAAGAAACCACCATCCATTATACCAGTTCCGTGGTAGAAGTATATTATTATCATCAGCGGATCGCCCTGCACCAGCGCAACCCATCAAAAGGTAGTTATAATACCAACAAAGAGCATCTTAGCAGTACTCATAAATACTATAGCGATTGGAGCCCTGAATTTTTTAAAAAGAAAGCGGCCCTGCACGGGGAGCACGTGCTGGGGTGTATCGAGAAAATAATCACCGCAGTGGACTATCCTGAAATAGGATACAAACGAGCTATGGGGGTCATCCAGCTCCATAAATCCTATGGCTCCCAGCGATTGGATGATGCCTGTAAAAGAGCTTTGCAAGCAGATGCGGTTACTTACCTGCGCATTAAAAATATCCTGAAAAACAACCTGGACAAAAGCTCCCTGTTTTACCAAGACCTCGAAGAAGATAAACCACACATCCCGGAACACGATAACTTGCGGGGTGCTTCTGCATATCAATAATAAATCCTTTAAATCCAATGAATATGAACAACAATCAGACTATTGAAAAACTAAAACAAATGCGCCTGGGGGCTATGGCCCAGTTGCACCTGCAGCATATTAAGGACAATCGTATAGAGAACATCACTGCTGATGAATACCTGGCTCTGCTGATCGATCACCAATGGGAAGACCGGCAGAACCGGAAGATAGAGCGGCTCTTAAAACAGGCTGGCTTTAAACAAGAAGCAAACCTGGCCGATGTGAATTATACCCAGCAACGCAACCTGGATAAGAACATGTTTACCCGCCTGGGGACACTGGATTTTATCACCAGAAAGGAAAATATTATCATTACCGGGGCATCCGGGGTTGGCAAAAGTTACTTAGCCCAGGCTTTAGGGCATCAGGGATGTATGATGGAATACAAAACCATTTACACCAATACTGCCCGCCTTTTTAAGAAATTAAAACTTAGTAAAGTGGATGGTACTTATCTTAAGGAACTTGGAAAACTCATCAAAGCAGATGTACTGATCCTGGATGACTTTGGCCTGCAGAGTTTTGATAACCACGCCAGGGAGACTCTTATGGATATCATCGATGACCGGTACAATAAAGCCTCCACAATTATAGCTTCACAAATACCTGTATCAGCCTGGTATGATATTATTGGGGAAGGAACTATAGCAGACGCTATTTTAGACAGGATCGTGAACTCCTCACATCGGATTGACCTCAAAGGAGAGTCTCTAAGAAAAGGAGCTTTAAAGAACGAGTAACATTAATTTTTTATATAATTGCAGTATCTTTCAAAGTGGCACTGTTTGACCGAAACAGGTGGCACCATCACTCCGAAATAGCCAAAAGGCATTTACTTTTCTCTATTTTGACTAAAAAGACACCAATAAGCATATAAATATTTCTTATTTGTGCTTTTGTTGTATTAATAAGAAAAATATGATCGAAAAAATTTCTATATCTCGGGTGCTTGATCGAATCAAATTTGAAAATTCCTGGTGGATTAACGATATCAAGGTTTTTTTGTGTTGAATAAATTGATTAGTATTAATCTGGAAGACCTTTTTGTAGACCCATATAGAAATAGATTTGAATCTGTTCTCTATTAGGGAGCAATCCTACAATGGAAGAAGTTGAATGAGGTTATTACTGGAATAACTCCTTAGGACCTGATTAAAAATTTATTTTTTGAGACTTTTTAATATATCCCGATAAGTTGGATTATTAGGTGAAATTTCCAATAATTTGTTGATAGTATTTAATGCACTGTCTTTTTTACCGGTTTTTAACTCTCCGATCAATTTTACATAATGAAGATTTTCATTGTGAGGGTTTGATTTTAGGCTCTTATTTAAAACATCCAATGATTTATTAAATTCCTTATTTTCCTGTAATTTTAACGCGTAATTGTAACAAGCTCTTGGATTGTTTCGTTGGCAAGCCTCAGATAAGTAAAATAAAGATTTTTTTTCTTCCCCCGTTTCATTGTAGAGCAAACCAAGCATAAAATAAGAGTCAGCATAATCCGGTTCTAATTCGGCAACCTTGAGGTAAAGTGATTCAGCGGTTCTAATATCACCTTGGTTAAATGATAATAATGCTAAATTCATCCTGGCAACATTGTAATGTCGGTCAATTTGAAGTGCTCTCTCATAGGCTTTTTTAGCTAGATTAATTTCACCTTTGGCCTCATAATATAATGCCTGTTGAACTTGTCCAGATGCAAAATCGGAATTCATTTTCAAGCTTTTAAGAAACTCTTCTTCTGCCTTTTCAAAAGATTGAGACGAAGGTTCTTTTTGATTTCTAATGAAATAATTTGCTGCAGATATCCGTACCATCCTCGAGGGGTCATTCAGCAGAGATTGAATATATCCTGAGATCCCAATATCACCTTGTAGTGTAGATAGTTTAATGGCTTCATTTCTTACTAAGGCTGATGAGTCCTGTAGTAAATCAAAAATCAGGTCTCGTCCCTTTTTATCAAGAATGTGATCTGATAATCTTCTTACAGCCGTGGCTCTGACAATCTCGGGATAATTAGTATTTTCCAATAAAAGATATAAGGGTTTTATATCTCCCAAACTTCCTGGCAGTAAATGATCGGAAAAGTGGTCTGCTCTTTCTTTACCAAAATTCTTTACTATTACATCACTTGCCCATTGGGGAGTTTTATCGTCGTGACACTGGTTACATGCATTTGGAGTTCCATAAATCATGCTTTGATCTGGGCGTGGTATCCTAAAACTATGATCTCTTCTAAAATCATTTCCCATATATGTCTTACCTGTCATATGGCATTCGATACAAGATGAACCGATACTGTTTTCCTTATGCATATGATGAGATGGGGTATTATAGTCTGCACTATGACAACTCAAACAAAGTTTATTTCCTGTTTTCTTTAATTTAGTAGTATGCACATTATGACAATCTGCGCAGGAAACCCCATGTTGGTACATCTTACTCTGAACAAAAGAACCATACACATAATCTTCATCATCAATTTGACCATCAATTTCATATTCAGGATCTGTCAAGAGATGAGGTTCATAATGATCAAAAAAATTTCCTTTATAATTAAATTTCTCTGTTATTTGGGTTCTTCTGGAATGACATCTGGCGCATTTATCTACTAATTCAGTAGAGGGAAGGTCCTTGCCCATATAAAGCGCATTAGGTTCGCCTTGTTCAGCTCCTTTCTTGTAAAAGCTCACATGTTGACTTGCTGGACCGTGACAAGCTTCACAGCTTACGTTTATTTCACTGTATTGGGTCTTGTAAACCTTTTTGTCTGGATTATAATTCTTTTCTAAATCGGTCGAGTGACAATCCGCACACATGGTATTCCAGTTCATTGCTCCCCCAGTCCAATGCATCCATTCATCATGTTTTATATCCAGGTCTGGCTGAAGATGGAACCATTTCGATTTTTCAGAATCCCAGGCAACCGGTAGACATTGGTATGCTCCGTCAGGGAATTTCACAATATATTGTTGTAATGGATAAACCCCGAAGGTATATAAGATCTCAAAATTCTTATTCTCACCTTCAGAACCTTCCGTATTTACAAAAAACTTGTCATCTCTCTTAAAGAACCGAGTAAGCTTATCCTGATGTTTAAATTGTTGATCTTCGAAATTTCCTAAGACGGTACTCGAATCGGCTATCTGCATTGCCTGATAATGGTGTGACTCCTGCCATTCAGTATATTCTTCTTGGTGACATGCGGCACAGGCTTTTGAGCCTATAAAGGTTCCTGATTGAGACGAAATTTCTCCTGAATTTTCAATTGGAAGGTAGACTTCCTTTTCGTTTTGATTGCACCCTGAAAAAAAAGGGAGCATGACTAAGATTAGGGAAATATTAAATATCCGTAATGAAACCAAATAAGGGGCGGAAATATGCATTTAGTATAATAAACTAAATATGATATAAGATTGTTTCAAAGATAATTAAATTTATATTAAATGTATGTTTTACATTTGAATTTAATAAGCTTGGGCAACAATTTTAGTGTAGTCCTTGCGGGCAGACTTGGTTTTATTATGCAGCCTTTTGACTAAAAGCTTGTAAAGATCTGAGTTTCGGCTTGGACTTTAGCATTTGTTCATGGGCAAGAAAATAATAAATCACAAAGAAGAGAAAATACATTACCATTGTTTTTTGCCTGATGATTATTCCCAGATTAGACATAACAAAAGTCATTGCAAAAGAACTCAGTAAAAACAATACCAGGCTCATTTTGACCTTAATAGGTGCCCTCGTGATAAACTTAAAAAAATTTCTTTTGAATAGTTTTACTACCAGTAAAAGATAGATTAGATTTTCAGCAGATACGATTATACCAAAGAATCCTGGAGCATCAAAGAACAAGGGCCTGAACCAGAAAGTAAAAAACTTTTCTAATAGGGAGTAATCGCTCATAGCTATGCCTGAGGAAGCCCTTCCAAGACTATCTGCCCTTTTACTAGTAAAAGCAATAAAATCACTGATAAGATCCTCGGAATTCCCTAGGTTAACTACTCCGAGAATCTGATCTCTGAAAATCAGGAGTAAGCCTGCAATAAAACCTGAATAGACCAATTTCTTCTTCCAGGCAATTTGTTTATTACTGAGTAATATTCCAAGTATGGCAACAACCGATATAAGCAGAAATATATGTGGCCTTATACAAAAAACCAAAAGAGAGCCAAAAAGGAGCTGTTGCCAGCGGTATTCTGGCTTTTTAACAGCATATGCGAACATCATAAGGCCTAAAAAAATTGGTGCACCTTTCCCCAATGAGGCAGTCCAAAAGTGCATATTGGGAAGAAAAAGTAGCAGAGGTAATAGATTGACCTTTTTAAATACTTTGATGGTATGTGGAATATTCTCTCTAAAAATTAGGTATGCGTATACGAAGCCCAGGTATCCAATCCAGGTGAAAAGCAACATCATCATTTCATAACTGAAATCAAAGTAGTTGACAAATGGATAGGATATAAGATCTATGAAACCGGTCCCGGTTGTGACAAAATCTAACCATTCTTTGCCTTCTCCTTGTGGAACTCGGAAATATCTGTGGGAGTCTGACGGGTTAAAGGAGGCATAAGTATAGTAAATTGCCCCAAAGAGAAGGTGATAAAAGAATAGGCTGTTCATTAACCTAAAAGAGAAAAAGCTATGTGTTCTTTTAAGGCGCTTAAATATCCTTTGGTTTATCAGATATATAAATGGGATCAGGAAAATAACTTGGGTAATATTTAAAAGCAAATTTATATCTGTCAACATCATTTCGATTTGGGTTCAGGCCTTAAAACCAACTATCTTACCAATCTCGATCTCCTTTATCTTTTAATTGCATAATTAATTTGTTTTCAGTGTTTTAAATGGTATTTATTAAATAATTTTAACTTGTGGTTGGATAGCATCCTTTATTTAGTTTCCGAAAACTGGTGTAGAATTCTACAGTTTTTGTGGACTCCTTCTTACCGTTTGAATATAACAGATGCTTAACAGTAGTTGTGTCGTTAAATACTTAAATTCAAATGATTATAATTAAAAATGTTTAATGATGGAAAAATTTCAATTAAATTTCGTTTACAGTTTCTTGTTTACTTTGTTGTTTGTGAGTACCATATTTGCACAAACAGAAGATCAGAAGCGATTGATAGATGACGCTGATAGAGCTAAAACAGCTTTTATAACCGATAATCCGGAATTGGAAGAATTATTCTCTATTTCGGCTGGGTATGTGATTTTTCCCAATGTTGGAAAGGGTGCCTATATTTTAGGGGGAGCAGCCGGAAATGGTGTGGTTTATCAAAAGGGAGAGCTAATCGGTTTTGCTGAGTTAAGACAGTTGGATATTGGATTTCAACTGGGAGGCCAGGCCTTCAGGCAGGCTATCCTTTTTCAAACTCAATCGGAACTGGATAATTTCAAAGAAGGGAATTATAAATTATCCGGAAATGCATCGGCGGTTATACTCGAAGAAGGGAAAGCTAAAAGTGTAGAATTTGAAAACGGAAGAGCTATTGTAACCATGCCAAAAGCGGGGGCTATGATAGAAGTTTCTGTCGGTGGACAGAAATTTGATTATAAAGATCTCGATTAAGGAAATTAATTAACAATAAAAACCGGAGTGATTTACATTCCGGTTTTTTTTACTATAAAGGTTTAAAAGTTAAATCCTAGGCTAAACATTATCCTGTTTCCATCATCTCCCAGATAATAACCAATATTTGCAGTTAAGGCGTTAAAACCATTAATAAAGACTGAACCTCCATAATTGTCGTGCCAGTCATTAGATTCCGCCTTATCACTCCAAACCCTGCCATAATCGTATCCTCCAGTTATCCCAAATCTAAGTGGGATAAAATTAGTTCGTAATTTGGAAAGACCGACTCTTATATCAGTACTATGAAAAAAAGCAGTATTTCCATTAAAACGCTCGTTGCGATAAGCTCTCAGACTATTGTTTCCTCCCAGGGTAGCCCCGTGATAGAATTCATAATTATCACCAAAGATTAATTCCCCTCCAACTTTTGTCGCTATGGTAGCTATTCCACTGGAATGTAGAGGGTAATTAATGCCTAAAGTGGGTTTAAGATATCCGAATTCATTATTATGCTGATCAATATTTTTCATATAGCCCGTGGTGAGGCTAAAATCCAAACCTCGGCTAGGGAAAGAGGGGTTGTCCTGATTAAAATATCGGTAATACAATTCGGCTCCACCGTAAAATTGTTGTTCGAAAAGAGTACTATTTTTATCGAAGACCTGTCCTACAAATTCATTTTCATCATAAGCAACTTCCATGGATTCAAGGATTCCTTTTAGGTAAAAACTACTTCCTCGATTATTCTCCCTTTTTAATAAGGGAGTAAAGCTTATTTGCTGGATTCTAACCCTGTTAAAATCCATATCTACCAGGTTTTCATCATAAAAACTATCATTCCCAGTCCCGAAGTAATTGAGTGTGTAATTAGGACTGGTGTATTTTGCTTCAAGTCCCAGATTCCAATTGGGGAAAAAATGTGCAAATTCCCCGAAATATTCAGCGGAAAACCCATCAGTTGCAAAAAAGTAATTGAGGGCAAGGCCATGTTGTGCGGTAAATGGATTTCTGGCCAGACCATAAGTAGTGTAAGTGTTCTTTACTCCTATCTTAAATCCTGCATCGGGATCAAAACCAATACTGGGAAAGAATACATTGGTTGAATGTTTATGTTTTTCCGGGTCATAATTATTTATATCATAGTTGTTCGTCAACATTTTTGAACCGGTCTTCTCAAAACTGTTCTGCTTACTTTTATAATCGTATATTTTAGTTTTATGTGAATTGTCAAGATTATAAGTATCGTGGTTTTTGCCTCCGATAATTTTAAATTTAATAAGGTCATTTCCCTCTCCCTTAACCTGGAAATCATCTTTACCTTCCAGGCCATACACCCAAATTTCTTTAGTGTCTTGTGAAGAATAAGACCTTTGAAATTCTGAACCATCTCCGCCCTTTACCTGAATATCAGTTACACCATTCGACCTTCGTGTAATAAGGATGGAATCATCCTCCTTTGTTCCGGTAACAATATCATATAAGTTAAGGAATTCACTATAGCGTTTAGCGATATCTTCGAGGTTGTCACGCCGGGCTTTAAGGGTTTTTTTAATATGGTCTATGCTTTCATCCCGGGTATCTTCAGGAAGTGCAGCAAAAGCTTCTTCAATTTTTTCATCGGTTAAATTTTGTTGGATATAACTAACCTGATCTTCCCATTCCTCCCATTTAGCCTCTCTTATAAAAGCTTTGTCCAAGGGATAGGCTGCTTTGTTAAACCATTTGATGTCTGTAAGATCGGGTTTAAAACTTTGAAAAGCTCTCATCTCAGGGAAACCAAATTTCAATAACCTCACCATAAAACCATCATATTTTGAGAATGCCTGATCGCGATCCCGTGGAATTGGCTTATACATCTTAACCGAATCATTTTCTTTAAATTCTGCCCAGCGCCACTGGTCTTCGTGCCTATCCCAATCTCCTATTAACATGTCGGTAAGTCGGGCTCTTATGTAAGTGGGCTCGTGGACATAAATGTTTTTTGTTTTCCTCAATTCAAGCAAAAGATCAGCAGTACTGAGTATATCATCAGCATTTCCGAAATCTTCAAATTCTTTATTATGGTCACCCACGTGCTCTTCCAGCATATAGAGCTTATCCCCATAATCTTCGTTATAGATATTTAGATTTTTTTGTTTGGGAACGTAATAAAGTTTTGGGTTGGCATGATATAGATCAAGGTTTTCCATGATATCATTAACGGCAAAGGGAGCAAAAGGGTGGGCCGTGGTGTAAAAATCCTGTACGATCCTTTCTGCGACTGTATTTTGCATATAATCGTAGATGTAATGCCCAGGAATATTTCCCTGAATAAACCGGAGTGCACTTTTTCGGATTTCTCTTAAGGTGAATTCATTGTCATTGTCATCACGCAATCGAAGGGAGCGAGATTGTTTACCACCACCTTCATTAATAGCAATGGGGTTTCCGGGTAGGGTATCCAGAAATAATACGGGAACTTCGATTTGTTTGCCGTAAACCTGGCGGTAATGCTCCCCCCACATTTTTTTATAAGGGAATGATTTATTTACCTCTTCTTCGGAGTATACCGAAGCTTTATATGTGGATTCAAATTCCTCTTTAGTATGATAGGAAACCTGGTCTTTGCTAATTCTTTCACGTTTGATAGCCTGGCTATGTATAAGGCGTGGTCCGGATGCGGTAGATTCAAAAAAATTTGCTACTGAGCTACCATCTTTATATACATTTAATTTAACAAATCCTGGCCTGTTTGAGGCAAAATCAGTTTCTCCTTCAGGTTTCGATTTCTGAAGTTTCCCGATTGCCCCGCTTATGATCTGTGGAGTGTTATCATCTTTTATAAATTGCAAATTCCTGTCGTTACCTGAAACAAAGATTACATCTTCAAATTGTCTTGAGAGCGTCTGCAGCCTGTTGCGAAGTTCTTTTCGTAGTGGGTTTTGGTAGGATTGCTCAGTAAAACCAGCGATTTTATTGATAAATCCATGTCGGGTGTTGGACATCACAGGGTGATGAATACTGACTATGATAGTTTTGCCTTGCTCATCTTTTAACTCATCTTTAAATTCAATAAAAAACTGCTTTCTGGTTTTAATCTCACATTTGTCATTGATATATGGGTGTTTGTCCCATTCTTCCAGGAACCACTGAGAATCCACCATGGTCAAACGAACATCGTCATTAAGATCTTCCCCTTCAATTGGACACCCATCATTAGGCCAGAATTCCGCCTGGCTGTTATCCTGAAGAAAAGATTCCAGATCGTCTATATTTTGGTGACCCTCTTTGTTCCATTCGTTAACGCCCGGGTTATAAATTATATTTCCGTTGAAACCTTCTAGAGGTTTCATAAGTCTATTCTTTAGATAATCTTCTGTTTTTTTTCGCTCGCTTTTTTTTGGAGGATAACCACCTTTGGGTGTGATATTTCCTAAAATTACAACTGATGCTTCCAGATCACTTTGGGAAGCTTCGTTTATTTGATTTAGGATTAATGCTGTAGATGAGGAATCCTCCAGACCTGTATTTGCAGTGAAATAAATCGAATGTGAAATTTCGTTATTCGTCTGATTCTCCTGGGAATAAGTGCCTGAAGCCACAAATGTCATCAATAAAAATAAGAGGGCTTTGGTTGTGGAGATTAGCTTAGAGCATCTGTATTTCATAGATATTAGGAGCATGGATTAATTCAAATTAATTTAACATATTCCAAGTTTCAGAAAAAAAATCTTGCAATCCATAAATTTTAACTGATTATAACATTTTAGGATATTGATCTCAATATTTTGAATTAAAGGGAAATTTTTCAATAATTCTGAACACAATGGCCTAATAGTCGTGTGATACACAATTCCTTAACATGTAGATACGCTGCTGAAAAAAGTCAGGAATTAATTGATAATTCTTATCTTCACCCACCCTAAAGAAAAAATCTCATGCATAGTAAATCTTACCTGATTTTAACCACTATCGTTTCTGCCCTGGGTGGATTGTTATTTGGTTACGATACCGGAGTGATAAATGGCTCTCAATATTATTTTAGTCAATATTTTGATCTTGATGCCCTGATGAAAGGCTGGGTTGTAGGCAGTGCCCTGTTAGGATGTTTTGTCGGTGCTATTATCGCAGGACCCATCAGTAATTTTATGGGAAGGAAGTATTCCTTAATCCTTTCCAGTATTCTTTTTTCGTTGTCCGCCTGGGGATCAGGCCTACCCGATTTCCTTCCTCAATCTGTATCGCTTTTGGTGGCCTTCAGACTTATTGGGGGCCTCGGAATTGGGCTTGCTTCAATGAATGCACCCACTTATATTGCGGAAATCGCCCCAGCCAAAATTCGAGGTACTTTAGTGAGCTATTACCAACTTGCTATAGTAATTGGGTTTTTTGTAGTCTTTCTAGCCACTTATTTTATAGGAAGCACTGCTACCGAAGCTGAAAATATTGAAAATGGTTGGCGTTATATGCTATGGTCTGAGCTTATACCCAGTCTGTCATTTTTAATACTATTATTCTTTGTTCCAAAAAGTCCGAGATGGTTAGCCCTGAAGGGATTGAAATCCCAGGCTCTTGAAGTACTTACAAAAATTCATGGAAAAGAAGTTGCCAATATTGAAATTCAGGAAATCGAGAAATCCCTGAAGAAAGAAGAAGGCCGCAAGAAAGTGAATATTTTTGCAAAAGGTATATTTTCAATTATAGTTATAGGAACAGTACTTTCTGTTTTGCAGCAATTTACCGGTATTAATGCCGTGCTTTATTATGGTGCTGATATATTTGAAAAAGCCCTAGGCTTTGGAAAAGAAGATGTATTGGCCCAGCAAATTTTACTGGCAGGGGTAAATCTGGTCTTTACCTTTGTAGCGATGGCTACCGTAGATAGATTTGGGAGAAAACCTTTAATTTATATAGGTTCCGTCGGAATGATCGTTGGTTTCCTTTTACTTGGAGTGTCTCTTATGACCGGCAATGTTGGTCTTGTATCCCTAATTGGGGTGTTGATGTTTGTTGCGGCCTTTGCTATGTCTATGGGTCCTGTAGTTTGGGTAGTGCTTTCGGAAATGTTTCCCAATAAAATTAGATCTGTAGCGATGTCCATTGCTGTGGCAGCACAGTGGGCTGCCAATTATGTGGTATCCCAATCCTTTCCAATTATTGCAGAAAGTGAAGTAAACAATAATGATTTCTGGAGTGGCTCTTTACCTTATTTTATCTTTTCGATTTTTATTCTGGGAATTATAATATTTACGATGAAATATATTCCTGAAACAAAAGGGAAATCGCTGGAAGAACTTGAAGATATGTGGGAAATTCCAGAGGAATTGAAAAAAGTGCCATAAAATCTAATATTTATCTAAAAAGCACCAATTCTCTGATGGTGCTTTTTAGTTTAAGTTCCTCTTTTCCATAAAGAATCGCCTTAATAAAGCTGAAGCTTCTTGTTCAAGAAGACCGTATTTTACCTTGGTTTTTGGGTGAAGTTGCACCCCGGTTTTACGGTAACCCCGTTGGTGGTCCTCGGCTGCGAAAACTAATTTTGATAGTTGACTCCAATAGAGAGCCCCGGCACACATCTGACAGGGTTCAAGAGTGACATACATCGTACAATTGATCAGGTATTTTCCACCCAATGAGTTAGCTGCAGCAGTAATTGCCTGCATTTCAGCATGAGCTGTCACATCGTTTAATGTTTCGGTAAGATTGTGTCCTCGTGCTATTATTCTGTCGTTAATAACCACAACAACCCCCACAGGTATCTCACCTTTTGAATAAGCCACTTCAGCTTCTTCTATGGCTTTGCGCATAAAATATTCATCATTAAAAGGGCTGAGCATTTTTTTAGATTTTTCGAAAGATAAAGATATTCGTGTAGTTGTATTTAAAATGCTTACGATATTTACAAATTCATAACTTAACTTTGCGGGGATGCCTACATCTTTATTAAATACAATTAACAACCCAGAAGACCTTCGGAAGTTGTCTTTGGAAGATCTTTACCGTTTGGCCGGGGAGCTTCGTAAATTCATTATTGATATCATCGCTATTAAAGAAGGTCACCTAGGAGCAAGCCTGGGAGTGGTAGAGCTCACCATTGTGCTGCATTACGTTTTTAAAACACCTGAGGACTTACTTGTTTGGGATGTAGGTCATCAGGCATATGGACACAAAATTCTCACCGGTCGCAGGGAGCAATTTCATACCAATCGTCAGTTTGGAGGTATAAGTGGTTTTCCCAAGCGCTCAGAAAGTATTTTTGATACTTTTGGCACAGGGCATTCGTCTACATCGATTTCAGCGGCATTGGGAATGGCTATTGCTTCAAATCTTCAGGGCAAAAAAGAAAAACAACATATTGCAGTTATTGGAGATGCTTCTATAGCTAGCGGTATGGCTTTTGAAGGTCTTAATCACGCCGGTGTGACCGATGCTAATCTATTGGTAATCCTAAATGACAATGCGATAGGTATTGATCCAAGTGTTGGGGCTTTAAAACAGTATCTTACAAAAGCCAGGGTGGGATATAAACCAAAACAAGATAATATCATTGAGGCACTTAATTTTCGGTATTTTGGTCCGGTCGATGGGCACGATATCTCCGGTTTAATTAAGATTCTTACAAAGCTTAGTAAAATAAAAGGTCCTAAGTTTCTACACGTAGTCACTACCAAAGGAAAAGGGTTGAAAATGGCTGAAGAAGACCAGGTTAGATACCATGCCCCGGGAAAATTTGAACCTGCAACAGGGGAGCTTCTACCTAAAGCCACTGAAAACCTGCCCTTAAAATACCAGGATGTTTTTGGGTTAAGTCTTTTAGAGTTAGCTGAAAAAAATGAAAAAATAATAGGGATCACTCCTGCTATGCCTACCGGTAGTTCTCTTAAGTATATGATGCAGGCCTTTCCCGATCGTGCCTTTGATGTAGGAATTGCAGAACAACATGCGGTAACTCTAGCTGCAGGAATGTCTACAAGAGGGTTCAAGGTTTATTGTGCGATATACTCCACTTTCCTTCAAAGAGCTTATGATCAGGTCATCCATGATGTTGCCATACAGAATCTTCCTGTGATATTCTGTCTTGACCGTGCAGGGCTGGTAGGAGAGGATGGGGCAACCCATCATGGAGTTTTTGATATTGCCTATCTCCGGAGTATTCCTAACCTTATTATTGCAGCTCCATCCAATGAAATTGATTTTCGAAACCTGCTTTATACTGCTCAGCTGGCGCTTGATGCCCCTCTAGTTATTCGATATCCAAGAGGAAGGGGGAAATTGAAGGACTGGAGACAGCCATTCGAAGAATTAGAAATTGGGAAAGGGAGGTGCCTAAAAGAGGGAAAAAAAGTGGCCCTGCTAAGTATTGGTAATATGACAGAGAATGTAAAGTTGGCTATTGAGGGAATAGAAACTGAAAAAAAAGATGCCATCGGGCATTTTGATATGCTGTATGTGAAACCATTGGATAAGAAATTACTGCATCGGGTTTTTAGGTACTATGACAATATTATTACCGTGGAGGACGGAGTTGTCAAAGGGGGCTTTGGAAGTGCCATTCTTGAATTTGCTTCTGAAAACTCTTATAGTTTAAAAATCAAGTGTTTAGGGGTTCCGGATGAATTTATTGAGCACGGTAAGGTAAACATATTACAAGAAAAATGCGGAATTAACGTTGAAAATATACGTGAGGTGATTTTATCTCAGCTCTGAATTAATTATTTTTGCGAATCCGAATAATCCGAAGAATCCAAATTATCCAATGAAAATCCAAATCCTGAGCTTTTTGGCGTGTCTTTTTGCGTTAAATGCTTCTTCCCGATCGTATTACCAGACAATTCCAGATACTATAAAACCATCTGATACAATAAAAGTTTCAGCTCCTGCACCAGTTCAGGACACCCTGTCGGTGGTTTTGGATACCATTGACCTAGAGCCTCCTATGGTTGTTTTCTGGACCGAAAAGAATGCCGTTGGACTTAACCTGAACGAAGTCACTTTTATAAATTGGAATGCAGGGGGTAATAATTCGGTCTCCGCCCTTGTTCATGGAAACTTTGAACGTAATTACAAGAAAAAATTGCTGTCCTGGAAAAATGTAGTTTCATTTAAATATGGATTAAATGCCCAGGAAGGCCGTGAGGTGAGAAAAACCGATGATGAATTTCGTTTAAATTCTTCTTTTGGTTATCGGAGGGATTCTATCTCTAATTGGTATTATTCGGCAAAATTCAATTTTAATACACAAATAGCTAATGGTTATAAATATCCTGAAACCGATAAACCAATATCGAAGTTTATGGCTCCAGGATATCTTTTTGTTGGTGTAGGTAGTCAATATACCAGTAAGGACGAATCCCTGGATATTTATATCTCACCCTTAACCCAGAAATCTACCTTCGTTCTCGACCAACGTCTTGCCAATGAGGGAATGTTCGGGGTCCAGAGGGCTCAGTATGATGATCTTGGAAATTTGATAGAGGAAGGAGAAAACGTAAGAACGGAAATAGGGTTTTTAGTTACGAGTAATTTTACCAAAAAAATATTTACCAATGTTAAACTAGATAACCGGATAAGTCTCTATTCTGATTATCTCAATAAATTCGGGAATGTTGATGTGGACTGGGAAGTAAATGCTGACCTAAAGGTAAACGATTTTATAAGAGCTAATATAGGAGCCCAGTTGCGATATGACGATGATGTAAAATATAAGGAGGACACCAATGGAGATGGTGAGTTGGAGACTTTTGGTCCTCGAGTACAGTTTAAGCAGTTACTCGGGGTTGGTTTCATTTATGAGTTCTAGTCATACCCTTAAACCCTTAAATCTTTCAAAGGAAGCAACGGTTAATCCATCGGTAAGTGAGGCTATGTAGGAACATATTTCCAAAAGAACTTTATATACCGAGGTTTCATTCTGTAAATGCTGAAGTTTAGGAACTGATTTTAATATAAGTCTATTGAAATTCGAGTTCTTCTCCTCCTGTGTAGGTAATAATGCGCTAGTATAGGTGTCAAGAAGATAGGAGAGCATCTTGTAGCCAGCAATCTCTTTATTAATTACCTCTTCGCTCTGATAAATACGCTCTATACTAATTTTTATTATGTCTTTTATCTGGGCTTCATAACCGCTTTTATCAAATAAAGCGTGATGGTATTTTCCTTCCAGAATTGCTTCCTCGTTCTTCAGAAAGGTCTCAACAGCTTCAGAAATTAATGTATTAATAGCAAGTGCTCTTAAATAAGCAAGTCTATCTGAGGTATTTTGGAGTGTATTATATTTTTGGGTATTAATATTGTCTTTAACAAGTTTTATGAGGTATTCCAGGGCATAATCTTCATCTATGAGTCCCAGGTTAATACCGTCTTCAAAATCGATAATGGTATAACAAATATCATCGGCTGCCTCTACCAGAAAGGCTAATGGATGTCTGGCGTAACCCAAATGACCATTCTGTCCCGTTTGGATTAGACCTAATTCCTGTGCCACTTCCTGAAAATTGTTGCTTTGTAACTGGAAAAAACCAAATTTCTTATCGGCAATATTTGATGTGGGTTTATGCGGAAGACATTCTTTAGGGTATTTTGTAAATGCGCCCAGGGTGGCATAAGATAGCCTTAGGCCACCAGGTATTCCTGGTCTGGTTTCAGTTAGAATTTTATAGCCATTGGCATTTCCTTCAAATTTCACCAGATCTTGATATTCTTTCTCAGAGAGTTGTTCTTTAAAGCGTTTACCTTTACCATATTTAAAATATTCTCCAATAGCTTTTTCTCCTGGATGTCCAAATGGGGGATTTCCAATATCATGTGCCAAGGCTGCAGCCGCCACAATTCCACCAAAATCATTCATACGATAACCGTGAATTGTCTCAAGGTGCGGATGCTTCTCCAAAATCTTCTGTCCAGCCAGGCGACCCAGGGAACGTCCTACAACAGATACTTCAAGGCTATGAGTGAGACGTGTATGAACAAAATCAGTTTTGGAAAGGGGAATAACCTGGGTTTTATCCTGTAAGCTCCTAAATGCAGAAGAAAAGATTACGCGGTCGTAATCAACCTCAAAGCCAAGACGAGTTTCATTCTGTTCTTTTCTAAGTCGTTTATTGGTGTCTCCAAATCGCTTCAAGGAGAGAAGTTGTTCCCAGTTCATCATTTGTGTAATTATTAGGACTTGTGGCAAAAGTCAGGTCAAAAATAATAATTCCCAAGATTTCCGATGGTGAATTACTTCTTAATTTCGCCTTTGTTTTCAGGGAGATCAATTTGGTGGCTGGGCTTATCTATAAATTTTTTATCCAGGAGTGTACATTTATAAAAACTCAAAAAACGTCACGTTGGGGGACGTAACGTTTTTGAGGCTTTACAAATCAGTTTTAAAACTGATTTTATCAGAATCTTCATCCTTTTTTCGGCCTGCTTGTTGAAATTTGCCAACACGCTGCTGGGCAAGACTCAGCCGTTGTTCTGTTTGATTTTCTGTAGTATATCCTAATTTTGTTAAAAGATCATCGCTTAGCAATTTCAAGTAATGCTCCATTTGCTCTCCAGGCATTCCTACTAAATTAACCGGGAAACTTTTTAAAAGAAAATCCCCTATCAAATTTTGAGTTTCAAATATGATTTTTTTTACTTCTTCAGGAGAAATATTCTTTTTAATTTTTTCTGAATAAAGGCTTATTGCAAGATCGCGGTGATAAGCTTTATCCCTGGAAATAAGATCACAATAATAGTTCAATGCGGAAAGATCTTTCCGTTTTTTTAGCCATAAAAGCGAAGATAAAGCTGCGGGAAAGAAAATGGCATTTAATGAAGCAGATATTATAAGGATTACGCCCATAGAATCTGAGTTTTTCCAATTCTGGATCTGTTTTTCAACAATTTTCACTTGTGGATTAATTTGTGAAAAAAGTCGCTCTTCAGTTTTTGGACGGTTTAAAAACGCGCGGGTGAGTAAAGAAAAGCTTTCCAGGTGTACATTTTCTGAAACAGCCTGGAAATCAAAACAAAAGTTTGCTTCTGGAAACTCCCCATTAAGGTTCCGGGTAATATTCTGTGTTGATAAGTTTTGGGAACCGGCTAGAAATGCCATTAAATTTTTAAGAAAATGATTCTCGTTGGTAGTTAACTTTTGTTCTCTGATTTCTATTTTATGGTCTGCAATATCGGTATGAGTTGTCCAGAAACGAGATTCCATTTTTTTATACCAATCCCATATATCATTATGCTTGACAGGGAAAATGATGAACCGATTTTTATCATCTTTCAGTGTAATTTCCTGTAGCGATTTTGACATATTGGGTGGCGTGAGCCTTTTTGGTTTGGAGGCTCAAAACAAATATGATGAAATGTTTTGAAAATCAGATAAGTAAAGCATAAACCTTTTCAACAAAGTTTTCAACAATAGTCTCCGACAAAAGTTAGGTCATGCTGCAGTATAGTAATGGGTGGATACAATTTCGACGGGGAATTAAAATCACTAAGTAGATGTCTTTCGGGTGTAAAAGTTTCTTATTACTGCTTTGATACTTGAATGAGTAAAACCATGAATCTTTGATTTTTTTAATTCAACAAGGCCCAAAACCTTCCAATATCTAACATTATTTAATTCGATGAACTCAAAGCCACATAATTCTCCTTGTTAATTGAAAAGGATTTATTGTTTAAGCGTGTACATCGCATTTTCACATTTTCAGTTGGATCTTTCTTGTTTACCATCTGCATTTCCATCATCAAGGCATCACTATTTTCAAGCCAATCGGCATTCCAACCTTTCGGTATTTTGCTTTTTTCATCACTATACAAATGAGCAAAACTAATGGGGGCTTGTTGGGTAATATAGAAGGTAATCTTGTGTTCTTCAGTTTCAGTTTCATAGCCTTGGCAATGATATCCGAGGATGTCTTTTGTGCCGATTTTTTTAAGTTTTGAGTGGCTATAAGGATTTTTTTGGTCTTCCCGGTCGTGAAAATTATCTATTTTGCTGGCACTTATAAATTTATTTTCTCCTGAAGAGAAATACATTATACTTAATTTTTTGTTCATATCCAGCACTAGGAACATATTTTCTGATTGAGGCATTTGCATTCCGAAATATGAGGCATTTTCCTTAAAAAGATAGGTCATTTCCATATCACCTTCTTTTGTTTTCATATTTAATTGGTATTCCCAGTTAAAATTGTAAGACTGAGGTACCTCACTAATATCAACACGACTGGTACCCATCGGAATGGGACTGTTTTTTAAATCGGTTGCCCACATTTTATTAAGGGATTTATTGGCTTGATTTGCAGCTTTATCAGAAATGTTTTCGGTTACCGCATGCTCAACTTTTTTTTCGACTTTTTCCTTTAACTTTTTTAAAAACTGGGCTTCCATAGTAGAGAAACAAAATAGAAGCGACAACCCTAAAAAGATTAGTTTTTTCATAATATATAATTTTGATTATAAAGTAAAATGTCAACCTTTACTAGTAGGGGCAAAATGGAAATAAGGTAGGATTATTTCAAAGCCGGAGGTAGGAAATCCGGTATAATGTAGGATAAAGCATTGAAAATTCAAGATAATAAAAATAATTCAGAACAAGAAAGTATGATTCCGAATAAAGTATATTTTGCTGCTATTTTTTCTTTTTAAGTTGCTGCACAGTTTCTTCAAGTTCTTTATACCATTCTTTTCCGAATTTTCTTATTAGTGCTTCTTTTGTGAATTTATAAATAGGTACCTGAAGTTCTTTTCCCAGACTGCAGGCATCATCACAAATATACCACTGGTGATAATTTACTGCAGAAAAGCTTGAATAGTCTTGTACTCTTATCGGATAAAGATGGCAGGAAATTGGTTTTTTGAAATCAATAAGGCCTTTCATATTGGCTTTCTCTATGCCGCAAAGAGCTGTACCCTTCTTGTCAAAGGTTACATAGGCGCAATCGGCACCATCGATAAGGGGGGTTTCGAATTCACCATCTTCATTAGTAGTATAAGTTCCTTGAGCTTCGATAGCTTTAATGCCTTCTGGCCGAAGAAAAGGTTTTACTTTCGGATAGATTTCATTCATGATTTCCCGTTCATCAGGTTCAACCGGTGCACCGGCATCACCATCAACACAACAGGCCCCTTTACAAGCCGATAGATTACAAACAAAATCTTTATTGATGATCTCTTCTGAAACTATGGTCTTTTTTATCTGAAACATATGGCAAAGATAATTGTTGAAAACTGTTTGTGAAATAAACAGTCAGAATTAAAATGTTAATTCATTCATATTGAGTTCCTGTAGACACATTTTTCAAGAATTTCAGGTTTCTAAAATGGGAAACAGTTACCAATTAAACTCTATTTTTAATTTATAAAGAATTAGTAAACAAAAACTTGGCACCTCATTTTTAAAATTTACTTTTGCACAAAATTTTCAGAACTGGAGTTATGTGGAAACATTTTGATCTAAAACAGGTTTTTACTGCTGGGATGATACTTTTTGCGGTCATTGATATCATTGGCAATATTCCAATTATTATAGATCTTCGTAAGAAAGTTGGACATATTCAAAGTGAAAAGGCTTCCATCGTTGCTGGAATTCTTATGATTGTATTCCTTTTCCTAGGAAAAGAAATATTGAATTTAATCGGTATCGATGTAAACTCCTTTGCAGTTGCTGGAGCTTTTATTCTCTTCTTCCTGGCTTTAGAAATGATACTAGGGATCAGTCTTTATAAAGATGATGAGCCCGAAACCGCTTCAATTGTACCGCTGGCTTTTCCGCTGATTGCCGGGGCAGGTACCATGACTACTTTGGTTTCCCTACAAGCGGAATACCAGACTATTAATATCATTGTTGCTATCTTAATCAATCTTATCGTAGTTTATGCGGTTTTAAAGGCATCGGCAAAGATTGAAAGAATTTTGGGAAGTCAAGGTATAAGTGTAATTAGAAAAGTATTTGGTGTTATATTGCTGGCTATTGCCGTTAAATTATTTGCGACTAACATTCAGAGTTTATTTGTATGAAAATATTAATTTATAGTATTATTTTACTTGCTATAGTCCTGATAGGATATAGTTCTACTATTCTTGATTTTAATAATTTTTTAGAGGGGGATAGCGCTAAAGCTGTGGTAGCAATTACCGCCAGTTTATGTGTTATAATTTTAATGATAATTCTTCTGCTCTCCCGTAAAATCTATAAGAAACAGGATAATTAGATTATGAATTTCGATGTATTAATAATCGGTGGAGGGGCGGCAGGTATGTCTTGTGCCTTAATCCTTGGATCAGCCCTGGATAAAGATTTTGCAAGAGATAAGAAAGTAGGCATTATTACCCACCAGAAAACCTCGCATCTCCAAACTGCCCTTTTTAATAATGTGTTAGGTATTCCTGCAGGTACTCCTGGTGCTAAAATTCTGGCTGATGGCCTTAAACATCTCGCTGCAAACTACCCAGAATTGGTTCAAATACAAAAGGAAAAAGTAAAGGAAATTATTGCTCATGGAGAGGTCTTCCAGGTGAAAAGTAATAAGGGGGTTTATTCTGCTAAAAAAGTTGTTATAGCCGTAGGCTATACCAATTCACTTACTATCAGAGGCCTTGAAAAATATGTAATACCGCATAAAAAATCAAAACCTGAAAAAAATCGTATACAGTTAAAAAATGAGGATCATCTGATACAACCTGGCTTATATGTTGCGGGCACCTTATCAGGATGCCGGAGTCAGTTTGCCATAGCTTGTGGAAGTGGGGCTAGTGTTGCTACAGATATCTTAACTAATTGGAATGGAGAACATACCAAGGTTCATGATAAATTAGCTTAATAGGAAATATCCGATTAACATCAGAGGTATGGAAATGAACATCATGATGATAAATGTCCGGTGTAATTTTTTATAAAGCAGGGCGATTTTAAGTCTTCTGGTAAAATCAGTATCGGGATGGTTTGAGATCTGATATCTTATACACTTATCTGAGACATTCGAGCTAGTAACAAGGATCTCTTTTTGAAGAAATAATAAAGCACTGTTATCCAACAACCTGAAGCTTACAGCGATTATGAAGAAAAACAGGGGGGATACTACAAGGAAAATTACGAAATTTTCATAGAGTTCATTCACTGACGCAATTTATTGTTTTTTCTCAGACAATTCAATTACTTTTTCAATTATTTTGTCACCATTGTTTATTAATTTCTCAAAGGCATCAGTTCCATAAAGCTGTGCGGCCATAGTGGCCTTAAGGTATTTTTTTAAAACATCTTTATACCGGTAGACTCTTACATTAATATTTTCGGTTCTTCCGAACTGCAGGAAATCACGAATCATCTCATCACTAATCTGGATATTTTTATTAAAATCTTCTCTGTGAAGTGCATTATAGAATTTCCGGTTCTTTTCCAATTCATCAAAAATAAATCGGCTCATCATACCGCTTTTATGCATTAATATTATATTTTCCATTTCGGCATTGGTGTCCCGTCCTACAAAGACATCCGGAATAATGCCGCCCCCGCCGTAAACAACTTTGCCTTCGGGTGTCTCATATTTTAATGAATCATTTACATCTATACTGTCGATGCTTTTAAATTCCCCGTTTTCATACCGATGAACATAGTCTTTAAAATAAGATTCATTTCCATTATTATATGGTTTCTGAATAGAGCGCCCTGTTGGCGTGTAGTATCGCGCAATGGTAAGTCTTACCGCGCTGCCATCTCCAAGTTCCATTTCCCTTTGTACAAGACCCTTACCATAGGATCGCCTTCCTACAATGGTGCCTACATCATTATCTTGGAGCGCTCCTGCAACTACTTCACTGGCAGATGCGGAATTTTCATTTATAATAACATACACTGGAGAGTTCTCAAAAGCGCCTTTGCGACGTGCGTAGGTTTCCTCAATAGCACCACTTTTATTTTTGGTATAGAGTATAAGTTTATCGTCTTCTAGAAATTCATCTGCGATATTGATGGCCTCTGAAAGGTAGCCACCGGGATTGTCGCGCAGATCCAGCGCAATTTCCGTGGCACCTTGCTTTTCAAGTTCCTTCAGACTCTTTCTGAATTCCTTAAATGTGGTTTCCGCAAAACGGTTTATCTTGATATAGCCTAATTTGGGTGTTAGCATATAAGCAGCATTTACGCTCTTAATAGGTACCCTCCCCCGACGAATTTTGAAGGTAAGCAGGTCTTCAGTGCCCTGGCGGTGTACTTTTAGAGTTACCTTCGAATCTTCTTCTCCTTTTAAGAAGCGGGTCAGTGAATCATTGCTGAAATTTTTATTAAATAGTTGGGTGCCATCGGCATAGAGAATACGGTCTCCCCCGCGAATACCTAGTTTTTCACTGGGTCCACCTTCCAAGGCCTGGATGACCACTACGGTGTCATTCACATTATAAAAACTAACGCCTATACCTACAAAATCTCCCTGCATGTTTTCCGTGACATTGGCATATTCATTTTGAGGGATATACACAGAATGCGGGTCCAGATTTTCCAGGATCTTGTTAACTGTTATATCAACTATACTGTCGGTATTGACATCATCTACATATTCATAGTCTATATAATCTATCAGTTTGTTAAGTTTCTCCTTTTTTGGATTGGAAGAAAACAGGCCATCTGAAGAAGAAGAAAAATTTAGCTGGGCTCCAAGAAATATACCTAGAGCACAAGCCATCGCCAATAACATTGGTGTATATATTTTGTAGTTTCCTTTCAATCTTCCAGATCGTTTATTTGTTCAAGTTCCACCCCGGCCTTATTCAAGAATTCAAGGCCGGAGTTATCTTTATAACCAATGTGGTAAACCAGTCGTGTAATTCCCGCCTGGTGGATTAATTTGCTACACTCCTTGCAAGGGGACATTGTAATGTACAGGGTTGCACCCTGGCAGGATTGGGTAGAGCCAGCAACTTTTAAAATGGCATTTGCTTCTGCATGTAATACATACCATTTGGTGTAACCTTCATCATCTTCACAATAATTTTCAAAACCGCTGGGTGTTCCGTTGTAACCATCAGAGATTATCATTCTATCTTTAACAATAAGTGCGCCAACCTGTTTACGATTGCAATGAGAAAGTTTACTCCATTCCCGAGCTATTCTTAAATAAGCCTTATCAAACTTTAGTTGTTTTTTCTTATTCATGGTTTATACAATACTAACCCATTGGGTTAAAATTTATTGTGAATTTGGTTAACTGGCTAATTTATTAAATAGCCAGAAAATTTTCCTGGAGTATAGGTAAAATAATTCCTACAACTATGGAAGAAACTACCAGAACCCAGTCTCGTTTAGACACCTGGAAAATATTCTGGGCGATAAAGCCAAAAATCATAATGCCGAGGACAACAATGATTTGCGCAGTTTCTATCCCAAGAGCAAATTCTATAAGAGGAATAAAATAGCTGTCGGTATTAGAAGCTACCATCTTAAAATAGCTGGAAAAGCCGAGTCCGTGTATCAATCCGAAAAAAATCGTTGTGAAGTATAATAAGTTTGCGTTTCTATTACGCTCCTTCCTTCCTGCAGTTAAAATGTTATATAACGCTGTAATAATTATTGTGACCGGAATTAAAAGCTCAACCCAGGCGGGGTCTACTCTTACGATTTCATAAACCGAGAGAAAAAGTGCCAGGGTATGACCTAGGGTGAAAAGGGTTACCAGCCAAACGATCCTCTTCCAGCTGGTAAAACTATATGCAGCTACCAGGACTATAAGAAAGAGGATATGATCGTAGGCCTGCCAGTCTAGAACGTGTTCAAGACCAAGCCTGAAGTACAACCAAAATTGGGACATAATATTAGGGTTATGAAGTGTCCGAAAGTACAATATATTGGCAAAATGACAAAAAGTGCCGGAATGATAATATTCTGAAAATAAGAGAGATTATTCCTGCCGTTCCCTCCGCCATAAGATTAAATATTATAAATGCTCAAAACGGATATTTTCCTGGCTATATCGTGAACAATAATAAGCGGCTCATATAGACCGGGTTATTCTCTCCCTTCAAATTGATGGATTAAAATAATATTTCCTTGTTCTTTAAAAGTTTTAAATCTAATTGTTTTGCAAATTTGATATATACTTTTTGATCGTTATTCCCTATTGAATTGGTGAAAGTTAGGCTCTTAAATCTATTAGATTAAGTATCTTTATTATACGCAAAATTAGATATGGAAGCTACCAGTTTTGATTTCTGGATGTTCTCAGCAGGTCTCGGAATATTTCTTTTCGGGATGCATCATCTTGAGCAAGGTCTTAAAGGTTTAACCGGCAAGGCTTTTAGAAAATTGCTTCAGCGTTTTACTAACAAGAGCTGGAAAGGAATAATAACCGGAACCATAGTTACTGCCATTTTACAGAGCAGCTCTATGGTAACCCTGTTGGTCCTGGCTTTCCTGGGTGGGGGAATGATAGGCTTAAAGAATTCTCTTGGAGTGGTATTAGGGGCTAACCTGGGAACTACTTTCACAGCCTGGATGGTCGCTGCCCTGGGTTTTAAAATGAATATTGCCGATTTTTCTTTTCCTTTCCTGGCCGTGGGGATATTAAGCTATCTGTTCTTTAATTCCAGACCGGTTCTTAAAAGCCTCGGCGGTTTTCTGGTTGGCTTTGGTTTGCTTTTTCTGGGGCTTGATTATATGAAGGACTCTATAGAAAGTATTGCGAATCAGGTAGATATGACTAAAATTGCTGTCTACGGCCTGTGGGCTTTCCTTTTAACCGGAATCGTAATTACTGCTTTATTACAATCAAGCTCAGCTTTAATAGTGATTATTTTAAGTGCGCTAAATGCCCAGCTTATTGATATTTATCAGGCGGTCGCGCTAGTAATTGGCGCTAATATTGGCACCACAGCTACCATGATTATCGGTTCCCTGGGTGGCACCAGCGATAAAAAAAGATTGGCAATTGCCCACCTGATTTTTAATCTGGTCGCCGGCATCTCTATCTTTTTCTTAATAGAAGAATTGGTGAATTTCACCTATTCTGTTTTTGGTATAGGGGACCCGTTGATGGAATTGGTCCTGCTGAATACTCTTATCAACCTCTTCGGAATTCTGTTGTTTTACCCTTTTCTTAAGCCATTCACTAAGTTTCTTAAAAGCCTTTTCGCTAAAGCCGTTCCCAAGGGAGAAACCTTATTCGTTAAAAATATCCCTACTGAAGTGCCCGACGTGGCCATAAAAGCACTTGATAAAGAGCTGAATCAAATATTCCTTTATACTGAAGAGTTTATTCTCGATTGTTTTCAAATTGGAGCAAAAGATAAGAACAGAGAATCCCAATGGAAAAAAATATTCAGCAGTGCCACAAACCTCAACAGGAAATATGAAAAAATAAAACGTCTGGAAGATGAACTCACTGTTTATTATGCCCAACTCCAGGAGAAAAATCTTAGCATTGAGCAGGCCCGGAAACTTACCGCGGGTATGATGGGCTTACGATCCATGATCTATGGTGCTAAAGATATTAAGGATGTCATGCATAACATCAGGTTTATTCTGGATAGTGATGATAAACTGGGAACCGAAATTCTTAAAAGTTTAAGTAAGCATATGAGCCTTAGATTAAAGGAAATTCATGAATTTATAATTGCCGGGGAGATTGACCTGGAATTGCAGGCTAGCCTTCCTGCCGGCTGGTTAAAGGAAAACGAAGATTTTTATAATACCACCATAAACTATCTTTACGTGCATTTAACTCACCGGGGCAAAAATGCGGTACCGGTTTCTACCTTAACCAATGTAATTAAGCAAAGTCATTCTTCAATAGATAATCTATGCAGTTCCATTATCTACTGGAAGTTAGAAAAGGGAACAACTCTGGACAACTCTGAAACAGTGAAGCTCAATCCGAAGATAGAAGATCAGGTTAAGTCCTAGCCCGACATCCTGGCCACGATAAAAATAGCTAGTAGAACACTTCCCAGAAGAAATAGAAATTTCAACATATTTGCTAAGCGATCATCCCTCATTATGTTTAGATTTAGAATTATCTATAACATAAAGTAGGTCTGCAGGGAAAATTAAATATACAAATATCATAGTATAAGACCTGAAGTTTTAAAGCAAATTACTACGGTAAAGTCAGAACCTAATTGGGGCGACAATTGAGATTAAAGTGAATTTTTTACTTTTTAGCGCCCTGTTTTTAAATATTTTTTGAGTTATTCTAAAAATTATATAGATTTAACAATAAACAAGTCTTAATTTTGCTTCAAAAATCACTTAGCTACTAACTAAAATAATTATGGCCACACTAAATTTTAGGTTAAAATCTACTATTCTCACCTTATTACTAAGTTTTGTTTTAATAGTATTTGCATCTTGTAAAAATGATGATGGAGATACCAGGGAGGCTGAAGATATCAAAGTTAGTCAAACCATGAATGCTGAATTGACAGCCCCGCCCCAGGTTCCTAAACCTACGGGAAGGCGTAAAGCAAAAAAGCTGGTGGTCGACATGGAGGTTATTGAAGAAGAAAGTGAAATGACCGACGGGGTTAAATATGTTTATTGGACCTTTGACGGCACTGTTCCTGGAAGTTTCATAAGAACCAAAGTTGGTGATGAGGTGGAATTTCATCTAAAAAATCATCCTGACAATAAATTACCTCATAATATAGATTTACATGCCGTAAATGGCCCAGGTGGAGGCGCCGAATCTTCATTTGTGGCGCCTGGCCATGAAGTTGTTTTCTCTTTTAAAGTATTAAACCCCGGCTTATATGTATATCACTGTGCCACGGCACCGGTTGGGATGCATATCGCCAATGGAATGTACGGCTTGATCCTGGTAGAACCAAAAGAGGGCTTGCCCGAAGTGAACAGGGAGTATTACATCATGCAGGGTGATTTTTATACCAAAGGTGAATTTGGAGAGCCCGGTTTACAGCCTTTTGATATGAAAAAAGCTATTGATGAAGACGCAGATTATGTAGTTTTCAACGGAAAAGTAGGTGCTATGACCGGTGATAATTCGCTTACTGCCGAAGTGGGTGAAACCGTCAGACTGTATGTTGGTAACGGAGGACCAAACCTGGTGTCCTCCTTTCACGTGATTGGAGAAATTTTCGATAAGGTGTATGTAGAAGGCGGAGATCTCGTCAATGAAAATGTTCAAACCACTTTGATTCCTGCCGGTGGTGCTGCTATTGTAGAATTTAAAATCGAAACCCCAGGAGAATATATTCTGGTTGACCATTCGATTTTCAGAGCATTTAATAAAGGCGCCCTTGCACAAATAAAAGCCGAAGGGGAAGAAAATAAAAAGGTGTTTTCAGGAAAGATTGAAGAGGGTATTTATCTGCCTGAAGGTGGAGGAATTCAGGAAATGCCTGTGGATGAAGAAGAATTAGCGGCTTCCCGACCTTCAGAAAAACCAGATTTGGAAGAAAAAATGGAGCTGGGTAAAAACGTTTACGGTCGTACCTGTGTGGCTTGTCACCAGGCTAGCGGACAAGGAATACCTTCGGTATTCCCTCCACTTGCTGAGTCTGATTACCTGAATGAAGATGTAAAAAGAGCTATTGATATCGTGCTTCACGGAAAATCAGGGGAGATTACAGTAAATGGAGAAACTTATAATAGTGTGATGACTGCCCAAAATATAAGTGACCAGGAGGCTGCGAATGTCCTTACTTATATCTATAACAACTGGGGGAATAATGGTACCGAGGTTACCGAAGAAATGGTGAAAGCTCAGCGAAGGAATTAAAATAAACTATATGTATAGATTTATCCTTTTAGGGGTATATTTTTTTATGATTTCCGCGGGTTTTTCTCAGGAACCAGAAATGGCAGAAATAGAGGGGGGCACTTACATTCCACTCTATGGAAATGATTCTCTGCCGGTAAGTGTTGAAAACTTTAAAATAGATATATATCCTGTTACAAATAGGGATTACCGGAAGTTTGTGCTGGAGAATCCCAAATGGAAAAAATCGGAAGTCCGGGCGTTATTCGCCGATGGCCGGTATTTAGCCCATTGGCAGGATGATAGCCATTTAAGATCTGATGAACTGGAGGATGCTCCCGTGACGAATGTCTCCTGGTTTGCAGCCAGGGCATATTGCAAATGGCGGGGAAAGCGCCTTCCAAGCCTTGATGAGTGGGAATATGTGGCGATGGCTGATAAAGTAACCGCAGATGCGCGAAAGAAGGATGGTTATAATGAATTTATCCTTAGCTGGTATGAAAGACCAAAATCTTTTCACCAAAAGGTAGGAAGTACTTATAAAAATTACTGGGGGGTTTATGATATGCACGGGATGGTGTGGGAATGGACCTCCGATTTCAACTCGGTAATCATTTCGGGAGAAACCAGGCGCGATGAAAACCAGGATAATAATCTTTTCTGCGGAAGTGCAGCCATTGGTTCTTCCGATCTCATGAATTATGCGGCCTTTATGCGTTATGCCTTCCGAAGCAGTGTAAAGGGAAATTATTCCATAAGAAATTTGGGATTCAGATGTGCACAGCATAGTAACGAAAAAGAAAATTCAGCAAATGAAGCTTTATAAATTGATGCTCCTTAGCTTTCTGCTATTAGGGGTTTCCTGCAAAAATGATAAAAACAAAAGCAAAGAAACCGAGCCGGTGGCTCAGGCCGAAACCGAGGCACTACCGGAAATGAGTGTTTTTCAACTTCCGTCATCCTGGACTACTCAGGAAGGGGAAGATATTCAATTGGAGGAACTGCGTGGTGAAGTACTCGTTATGGTGATGATCTACACTTCCTGTCAGGCTGCCTGCCCCAGGCTGGTAGCTGATATGAGAAACATTCAGAAAAAAGTTTCAGAAGAAGCTAACGAAGAAACCAAATATGTTTTTGTAAGTATAGATCCTGAAGTAGACACCCCAAAACGATTAAAAACATTTGCCAAAGAGAATAAAATGAATAATGACCAATGGGTTTTTCTTAGGGGAAATAAGGATGCTACCAGGGAGTTTGCTGCAGTGCTGGCCGTAAATTATAAACGCATCTCTCCAATGGACTTTTCTCACTCCAATATTATTAGCGTTTTTGATAAAAACGGTGTGCTGGTGCATCAAAAAGAGGGATTAGGGACCGATGATACCAAAACCATTGAAGCTATTGAGGAGCATGCTACCGATTAATTAATTCATCCCTTCTGGTTGTCTTCACAAAGAAATTTAGAGAGAACCAAATTTGTAATTCCGGTTACAAAAGAAAAAAACTGTTGCTATTTAATTCTTTTGGTTTTTGAGCAACTAAAAACATGTAAAGCATTGGTTAACAATACTAATACAGGTTTTAAAAGTACCCGAGGCGGAAATTTATATAACCTCCCTCACCTCCAATCTGCAGAGGGATGGAGACTATCGGATAAGGAGTGCGCCCGAATTAGCAATTTTAACATTTTTTTGGGGTAAGACACTTTAATTAGCCGGTTCCGTTTCACAGAACTTTCTCCAAACTCCCCAATGAGAGGATGGGTAAAACAAGATATTTCCTGGAGTAACTCTGCAATCCAAATTCTAAAGCCCCTTTCTCTTGCAGTAAACTTTTTATGTTTTGCAAATAATCCTTAATATTTGCAATACTACAATTGATATTGCAAATTTTTGGGTTATTCTGCAATAACACCAGCTCCAATAGCTTCTCTTATTAACCTGGATATTATAGAGTAATTTTTTTTATCTAAATCAAACGTTCCCTTAAACTTTGATTCGTCATGTATTCTCCTGAAACATTTTTAAGGCAACAATGCTGGTAACAGGCCCTTCACTAAATTTCTGAAAAGCCTGTTCGTCAAAGCCGTTCCTCAGGGAGAAACCTTTTTTATTTAAAATATTCCTCCTGAAGTGCCAGATGTAGCCATTCAAGCACTTGATAAGGAGCTTAATCAAATATTTCTTTATACCGAAGAGTTCGTTTTGGATGTTTTCAACTTGGTGCCAGGGATAGTAACAGAGTATCTCAATGGAAAAAAAATTTTAGCAGCGTCACAAATCTCACCCGGAAATATGAGAAGATAAAACGATTGGAGGATGAACTCGCAGTTTATTACGCTCAACTTCAGGAGAAAAATCTTAATATTGAACAGGCCTGGCAATTAACGGCAAGTATGATGGGCTTACGATCTATGATTTATGGTGCCAAAGATATAAAGGATGTTATGCATAACATTAGGGTTATTCTGGATAGTGAGGATAATGTAAGTACGGATATTCTTAAAAAGTTAAGCAACCATATAAGCAATCGTCTAAATGAAATTCATGAGTTTATATTTACGGAGAAGGTGGATCCTGAATGGCATGCTAACCTTCCCACCAGTTGGATAAAGGAAAACGAAGAGTTTTATAATAAAACCATAAACTACCTGTATGATCACTTGACCCATCGCGGAAAAAATGCTGTTCCAGCATCCACCCTAACCAATGCCATCAAACAATGTCATTCTTCGCTTGACAATTTATTCAGTTCTATGATTTATTGGAAGTTAGAAAAGGGAACCACGATGGACAACGCTGAGTCCGGGAAGGATGAACCAGTGATTGCCGGGCCTTAGCCCGATATCTTCGCTACAATAAAAATGGCTAAAAGAACACTGGCCAAGAGTAAAAGAAATTTCAATAAGTTTGTTAACCGATCATCCCTCATTATGTAAAAGAATTAAATTCTTTATAACATAAAGTAGGCCTATAGTCAAATTAAATATACAAAAATAAAAATTCTTATATTTTTAAGAGATGAGAAAACATTCTTAAGATTTATTATCCTCAAATATTTTTAAAGGCTTTAATTTAATATTGTTAATCTTGAAAAGGGGAAACATGCAAAAAACGAATTTCCAAATCTCTGAAATGGACTGCCCTTCCGAGGAAAATCTTATCCGGATGAAACTTGAAGGAATTTCCGGGATTAAAAACCTGGACTTTGATATTCCAAACCGTAAACTCAGTGTTTTCCATACTGGCCATTTGGAACAAATCGAAAAATCACTTCAGGATCTGAATTTAGGCGCGCAAAAGTTATCTTCCGTACAAACTGACCAAACCGTATTTGATGAAAATGCAACCCAGAAAAAATTGCTTTGGTCAGTGCTTGCTATCAATTTCACCTTTTTTATTATCGAGATGGCTACAGGTATTATCTCAGGCTCTATGGGTTTGGTTGCCGACAGCTTGGATATGATGGCCGATTCCTTTGTTTATGGAATTAGCCTTTTGGCAGTGGGAGGTACGCTGACAAGAAAAAAAAGCATTGCCAAGCTAGCTGGGTATTTTCAGATAATTCTGGCTATAATCGGGTTTGTTGAGGTTTTAAGACGTTTCTTTTTCAAGGAAAACCTTCCTGATTTCAGTACAATGATTATCGTTTCTGTTCTTGCTCTTTTTGCGAATGCTTTTTCTTTGTTTTTACTTCAGAAATCTAAGAATAAAGAGGATGCTCATATGAAAGCAAGTATGATTTTCACTTCGAACGATGTGATTATTAATCTGGGTGTTATTACTGCTGGCTTACTCGTTTACTGGCTCAATTCCAATAAACCCGATCTGGTTATTGGTACTATTGTTTTTATCCTGGTGATTCAGGGTGCCATAAGGATCCTTAAGCTTGGAAAATGAATTTTCACATCAATGTTTGAGTTGCAATAAAAAAGGTGGTACAAATGATATTATGTGATATCGTAAAAAATGAAAAGCCCATAAATAGTGTAGTTTATGAGATTTTGGCTTATGGCTATTTCGGAGTGATGGTCCACCGGTTTCGGTCAAACAGTGCCACTTTGAAAGGTACTTCTATATAAAAAAGGAATGAGGTGGAAGTTCTGTAAGCTTTCCCTAATTAGAACTGCTTGATGGTATAAATTTATTGTTTTTGATCTCCTCCCGATTTACGTACTAGAGGAAAGGATATGTAAGTTTTATCGAATACTACAATAGATGAGTTTCATTATCGAAACACCTGTCCCGATGGGAAGACTCGTACCCTGAAAGCTTTCGGGAGCCTTAAGAGAGGCACACTCAACCATTTACTGGCGAAGCCGTCAACTCGACTAAGCACAGTTTTTTTAATTTTCTAGACTATTCAAGAGTTCTTTCCAGTCATACCTTTCTTTGTTAGCATTATTCCAATTCTCAACATCAGATAGCATAATGTTAATTTTATTTTTATCTATCCACTTACCATTTACAAATACACCTGAAATTTTGCGTGTATTACTGATGTTCTCCAAAGGATTTTCATTGAGTAAAATTAAATCTGCAAATTTACCAATTTCAATAGTCCCGATTTTATCACCAATTTCAAGCCATTCAGCACCTAATCTTGTTGCAGAAGCCAAAGCTTCTTGGTTAGTTAAGCCAGCTCCTACTAACAATTTTAGTTCGTCGTGAAGCGAAAACCCCCAAACAATACCAGATATTCCAGCGTCTGTTCCAGCAACCATAGGTACGCCAGCTTCCTTAAAAGCTTTTACAATAAGAATATGAAAGTCATATAATTTATTATAATATTCAATTAATTTTTCAGACGCTCCATAGTAACCATTTGAAGTTAACCATTTACTTTGCATAAGAGGATGAACATATTTAAAACCTTGTAAGTTTTCGATGTTCTGTAATGATTCAGCTTGTTGACTAATTGAAAGCATATTAGTCAAATTAGGTATTAACCAAGTACCATTATTTTTTGCTAAACGAGCAAATTCCTGTGCTTTTTCATAGCTATAATCCTCTGTTTGTTTTGATAACTCTTCTGCGTGTGCAATTAAACCAAAATGAGGAACAAAAAAATCTTTGGCGCGTTTGCCCTTGAAAGCGACTGGAATATGACCCACTACTTTCATATTTTGTTTCTCGGCCTCATCTATAACTGCTTTGAAGGTTTCTTCATCTAGCCAAGTGTAGACCTTAATGAATTCATATCCTTCCTCTTTAGCAAAACGTACTGCATTTCTTCCATCGGATGGGTTTTCTGCTGTAATATTCGATTTTTTTCCTCCTATTACTTTGGCTAATGCCATTCGCGGACCAATTACATCTCCTCTAATAATTTCATTACGTTGTCCGAAATGTTCTGGTCTAGCTCCTAAATCAAATACAGTAGTTACACCATTAGCTATGTAAGGAGTCAAATTGTATTGCGTATTGAAGCTAACTAATGGTCCTTTAGTAGGATATATTACAAAAGGGCTTCCATCGGCAAGTGTATGCACGTGCATATCAATTAATCCAGGAATTATCCATTTATCTGTTCCGTCAATAATAGTCGAGTTTTCAGGAATTGATTTATTGATAGAGTAGATTTTGTTCTCCTTTATTACTACTGTGGCATTTTCAATGATTTTATTTTCTTTGGTCATTGGAATTAAATTCACATTCTTTATTACATAAGTGACTTGCCGGTTGGTTTTTAATTGTGAATTGTGTTGGGCGGTTGAATTGAAGCTGATAACTGCAAATAGCATTAGAAATTGGAAGTATTTCATTTTGATATTTTGATTGATGATTTCTTTATAAGACCGGAAATTGTTCTTTTTGTTACCATCTTCAGTCAAAATTATGTCTGGCGGTTTCACATAATACAAGTTGGCGGAGTAGAGGACGCGGATCGGTCGGTTCAGTCTTGGATGCGTTGGTCAAAGCTCTAAACACTTATTTAAAAGGAGATTGTGTGCCGTTCGGGCACACCTAATTTGATTTTCGAAGTGCCATCGTATGGGGGACTTTTTATACCTAGTAAAATGATATTATTTGATACCGTAAAAAATGAAAAAACCCCTTAAACAGTGAAGTTTAAGGGGTTTTGGTTTCTTGGAATCTTAAAAGTACTCGAGGCGGGAGTGTTCAGAATGTCTGTTGTCCCGTATTTACAAACGATTTCGGTTAGGAGGTTTTGGAGTGCCCCCGAATTAGACACCTTTAACTTATTTTTAACTATTATGAATGGTTAAAACTAAAGATTTCTAAGGAAAATTTAGTTTCAACCCCATCCGTTTCACACACCTCAATTTAGAAACGAAAGTGTGGCTGTAGTTCCCACTTGCCTTTTATCATCTCCTGTAACGTAGACGAATGCACTAAAATGTGGACTTTTCAGAAACGAATACTATCTTTAGTCACATCTATATCATATATTTTTTCCTTGTATTCAGGGGTTTAGGTTGTAGCAACATAGTTTAGTCACATCCTAGTCACATCTAATATTAAATCATTTTTACAAATATATTTTAATAATTCTCCATTAGAAAAATCAGCATAGTATATTTCATCCAACTTCCTCTTAATATGACTAATTACCAAAATACACATATAAATCTCCATATTCGTTGTTCAATTCATAGATTTTCAATTCACAATCTCATTCACCAAATCAATTCGTTCCAGAAGCCGGTTTACGAGTTCTTCTTTGGTCACAAAGTACTTTTTGTACTTGCCGGTGGTCTTGCCGTTAGTTAGGGATACGGTTACTCTCCAATTTCCATCACTTAATTGACTTGCTAAATCGGGAATTTCTTTAGAAGGAATAAATAGAATATTCTCATCCATTTCCATCTTTTCCTGATTGAACATTAGCCCAATCACGTAATAGGAATGATGAGGCTTAAAGGTATTGCCATTAATAGTGAGTATTAACCGATTTCTCTTGTGAACATTAAACCTTGTTTTTACCTGAATATAAATGGGGTTATATATTTTCTCTTTAAGTACAATCAAGTCAATGCCCCGATCATCAATTACCGGTTTATATACGTTCAAAAGACCCTGGCTGTAAAGCAAAATTATTTCTTTCACTCTATCTTCACCAATATTCCCTTTAGACTGGGAAGACAGGCCAGAGATGTCTATAAAGTTTTCATCTTCCTTTTCTTCCGAATCTTCTATTTTCGCCTTTTCCTCTAAGCTAATGTTAATTAAATCCACAGAGACTTCTACCGAAATCATATCACCGGCAGCTAAGTTGTGTTTTCTATAGAAAGGTGTTAAACCAAAAATTCTATTGTGGTCTGAGTTGTAACTTTTAGCTTTCGGTTTATTTTCACCGGGAAATAATACCTTTATTTCAGCATTTTCATTAGGCAACATCTCTCTAACTCCCGCAGGAACATATAAAAACCCCAGTTTCTTTTCTACTCCAATTAGTTTACGCTGGTAGCGCATTAAATCACTCATTATTTTAGCTTTTTATCCGCAATTTCCTGTTTGTAATATCCACCCTCAAAACCTCTACTAAGCCTCCACAGGTCAATAGAAGGGAACCTGACTCACTTATGCGATAATATAGAGGCTTATATTGTCTTTAACCCCAACTCTTTCAAATATTCATTATGTTCATTAGTTTTTTGCTGAATACGCTCATTGATTGAATTCAAACTTTTATTGACTTCCTCTAAGTCAATTTGAATTTCATCTTCAGCTGTACTTACATACCTCGAAATGTTCAGGTTATATCCATTTTTTTCGATCTCTTCCATAGCGACTTTTCTGGAATAGCGCTCCTTCTCTTGTCTAAACTTGTAGGTTTCTACAATGCCTTCAATATTCTTTTCATTTAGGGAATTTTGTCGTTTTCCTTTCTCGAAGTGTTCGCTGGCATTTATAAACAATACATCATCTTCTTTTTTACATTTCTTCAACACGAGAATACACACCGGTATACCGGTTGAATAGAATAAATTCGCCGGAAGACCTATAACAGCATCAATGTTATTGTCTTTTAGAAGTTTGGTTCTGATCCTTTCCTCGGCTCCTCCACGGAATAATACCCCATGAGGTAAAATTATTGCCATCGTGCCTTCTTTACCCAGAAAGTGAAAACCATGTAGCAAGAAAGAAAAGTCGGCTGCTGATTTAGGGGCTAAACCGTAACTCTTAAAACGAAAATCTTCTGCCAGGGTATCGTTTGGTTCCCATCGCAAACTGAAAGGTGGATTGGCAACTATGGCATCAAACTCAGTTTTCTTTGAGGGGTTCATTTCATTTAAAACATCCCACTGGTTTTTTAAGGTATCCCCATGAAAAATCTCAAACTCAGTATCTTTCATGCCGTGCAACAGCATATTCATTCTTGCCAGGTTGTAAGTAGTTATGTTGTTTTCCTGGCCGTAGATTTTACCGACTGTACCACCATTGTCTTTAATACGCTTACGTACATTCAATAATAAGGAACCTGAGCCACAGGCAAAGTCCAGCACTTTATCAAGCTTGCTTTTTTTACCGGTAGATGGATCCTGACTGTCTAAAGTAACAATCTCTGAAAGGATGGTTGAAATCTCTTGTGGCGTATAAAATTCTCCCGCTTTTTTACCTGAACCTGCGGCAAATTGACCAATTAAATATTCGTATGCATCACCCAGGGTGTCAGAATCTGTTGAGAAATCTGCAATACCTTCTGAAATCTTCGTTATTATGGTACATAGCTTAGTGTTCCTTTCTGTTGGGGTTTTACCAAGCTTTTCTGAATTCAGATTAATTTCTGAAAACAAACCCTGAAAAGAATTGTCGAAGGATTCATTTTCGATGTACCGGAAACCTTCTTCCAGGGTAACTAACAGGTCGTTATGCTGTATACGCGCCAATTCTGTGATGTTACTCCACAAGTGATTAGGTTTAATAACATAATGTACCTTTTTGCGCATTTGCTTCTCGAATTCAGCTACATCTTCTTTATTCTCCAGGTACCAAATTTCAAGAGGATTATTAACTCCTAATTTTTTTAAAACATCTTCAGGAGTATTATCAGGATAATCTCTTCCCAATTCCTTTTTCGCTGATTCTTCATAGTTATGTGACAGGTAGCGTAAAAACAAAAATGATAGCATATAATCGCGGAACGAATCTGCATTCATGGCTCCACGAAGATTGTCTGCTATTGCCCAGAGTGTTTTACCTAATTTATCTTGTTGTTTTTGTGTCATTTTTTCAATTTAGTTTGAAGTTGTACTTGGCGATTAGTTTGTCAAATACTTCATTAAAGAGGGCCTCTTCGGCCTGAGACATTTCACTGAATTGATATTGATATGCCTGTTTATGAGATAATGAGTTTATTTCGTCTGCCTTTTGATCAACATCTTCCACTCCAATATCCGTTAAAATCCTTCCTATTTTTCTTGAACCAATGAAGGAGTTAATATTTTCAAGTACTTGCCGCAGTAAGACTATATGGTATTTAAAAAGTTGCTCGTTTTTTGCTTTCTGTAAAGTTTGCAAAAGATGCAAGTGATACAAGAAGACTTCTTTATTTGTGGATTTAAAACTAAGGTCTCCGTTTTTATTTTTAAGAATAAGAGGTTTAGTAAGGTTTCCGACACCTCCCTTGCTATTATCGCTTTTAAGCCATGTTGCCAAAATGGAAAACAAGCCAATATGATGAGTTGAAATTATCATTTTCTGTTTTCTTAAATAATTTCCTTTTATCAATTCTAAGATGGATCTGGTTGTAATAAAGATATTATGTTCATCTAGGCTTGATACAGGGTCATCTATAAGAATATGAGCGTCTTGTTGATCGGCCCAGCCGTCAACTTCAAAAAGTGCTAAAAAGAAACACCATACAAAAATTCGCTCCTCACCACGTGATATCTTTATTGGGGATTGAGTTTCTTCATCTACAAAAAAGGTAATAGATTCAATACCGTTTTCTGGATTTGTATGTTGATTTAATTTGAAATCATACTTTGGATAGTATGGTTCCAGCTTCTCTCGAATTATAGCATCATCTTCGACGAGAAAACTGTGGAATTGACTAAGGCTGCTGGGTAGTATGTTTAATTTCAAATCAGCATTATCATTTGGCTCGTCATTATCCCATACAAATAGATCTTCGCTAAAAGCATTGAAATAAACCCCAGCATGATTTCCGGCATTCCTGGTTTTAGTGAAATCTTTATATGCTACCGATAGTCTTGTTTTCCCAGTTGAATTAAGAGCGTAAATAAGAATAATACTTTCATCTAACCCATGTAATTCCTCTGCTATATCGTTTATGGTGGCCATTCTTTAATTATTAATTTTTGGAAATAAGCCTTGCATTAATCCCTTTTTATGCTGCTGTAATTGCTCAATTTTTTCTGTCTGGGCGGTGATGAGTTCATCTATAGCCGAAAGACAGGAGGCAATTTTTTGTTGTTCTTGTAATGAAGGAATGTTTAATTCAAATTTTCGAACATTTCCCATTGTAAGTGCGGGTTGAGAGCTAGAAGAAATAAATTTTCCAACCTCGAAGATCTTAAATCTTGGTATGTTAAAATGTTGTAACAAAAATTGAGGAATAACTTTCTTTTTATCTGGTCTTATACGTGAAACATTAGGTGCTAAGTAAAATCTATCATTTTCTTCGATTAATGCTACTTCTCCTATTGTGCCAATATATGTGAACATTAAATCATCAATGTAGAGTTTACTTCTTTCTAGCATAGATAATTCACTATTATCGATATACTTAACATCTGTTAGATCCAGTGAATTGTTCTTGATATTTAATCCCCGAAGAGCTATTATTCTACCAGTAGACTCATATTTAACATGTTTGGTAAACTCGTAACCGGCTAATTTCGAAATATTTGCAATTTCACCTAGTTTCCTTACATTCCACTCCCGATCGTTCACAAATTCTGGAAATCTAACCTTAGGCACGGTTTCCCCTTCTTGCGGGAAAAGGTTTTGCATCAAGCCTTTTTTGTGATCTTTGAGCGCTTGTAGCTCATTGTTATGGGCGGCTATCAGCTCATCTAAAGAAGAAAGGCAGGAGGCGATTTTTTGTTGTTCTTTGGGTTGCGGTAGAGCTATTTTTAGTTTAGAAAAAACTGAAATCCAATGCCTTTTGTGTACCCCAATTTCATAATCAAGAGTCTGTATTATTTCATACACAAACTTGATATTGCTGCCATTTTTTGCCAACAAAATTTTCATTGCAGAGGATTTCGTTTTAAAAGGGAAGTCAACAAATTTTGATGCTGTGGTAAAATCGTCAAAAATTATTACAGGTAGATTTTCCTTAAAAACACCCTCCTTTTCATCTGTGTATCCCAAAACAAAGGATTTACCAGCTGTCAATACGGGAGTTTCGTATTCATCATTATACTTTGTGCTTTGCACTAAATATGGTGTTGGTTGCAAATATTTTAAACACTGCTCTAAATCTTTCGGGTTCCATTCTCCTTCAAACTCAGGAAACCTTAATTCGGGAATTAATTTCTTTTCTTTACTCATTCCCCAATTTCTTTTAAGATGTTAGTTATTGAATTTTTCTCCAACTTGGAGAAAGCAAACCACTTTTTGCCCAAATCTTTTAGAGAAGCTCCCAAGTGATATACTTCTGTATTATCAATAATCAAAAAACGGTCGTGGCTTTTGGAGAAGGTTTTTAGCTCAAAATTGCCGTATTGTTGGTTGGCCTTTTTTACATCTAATTTTAATTGCTTAGAAATGGTTTTGGTCAACAGCAGCACCCTTACAGTTTTTGTTTTCTTGGATAAATGGGTCAACGTACTTTCATCTATATAATTATCAATCAGAACAATGTTCTTTTTAGCTGAGCGAATTATTTTAGAAGTGAGTTCGTAGGCATCAAACACTTGTCCGTCAAAAAACACCCCCTGGTTGGGGATTTCATTATTGCTTTCCAGGGCGTTGAAAATTCGTTCGAATTTCTTGTCAGTTTCCAACTGTTTGCGTTCAAGACCGTCCATTCGTTGTAGTAGGCCACTATGATTAGCAATTATTTTTCGCATTTCTACAAAGGCATTGATAATTTGAATGCTTGTTTTTACAGCCACATCACTACGCAACACGGCAGAAAGCATTGCTACACCCTGTTCTGTAAAAGCGAAAGGATTTACCGAAGAATGTTTTAAAGATTCGAACCGGTCACAATTTGTGACCAGTTCTGTTTTTTCATCGTCAGAAAGCTGAAAACGAAACTGTTGCGGGAATCTTTCTATATTTCGCTTTACTGCTTGATTTAAAACCTTAGTTTCTACCTGATACATTTCTGCTAAATCCCGGTCAAGCATTACCTGGGAGTCTCGAAAAACGAAAATTCGGCTTTCAATTTCCTTTTGTGAAATAGTTAGTTCTTTACTCATAAGCTGCTAATCCGGAAATTTCACGCCCTTGAGCTAGTTTTTTTAATTGAGGAACCAGATCTTCCATCAAAGCGGTCTCTGCTTTGCTTCGTTGTTTCCATCCAAGTTCTAATGGTTCCATCAAATCGGTAAGTTTTTCTCCGTCAAAAATCATTCGGCTCATTATTTTTTCTACAAAAATTTTCAGGTCGGCGGTTCTCAATCCATGTTTGTTAGCAATGTCTGCCAGTTCCTTGTCATGCTTTTCAACTTTAAAAATTTCAAAGTTTTTCTTTAATTCTTCGGCAGTTTGTCCTTTTGTCCAGTCCACCTGCTCAATGTAGTCTGTAAGATCTTCCTCTTCGTCCATGAGATTTGAATTGGATTTCAGCAAACTAATCACTTGTGTCTTGGTCATTTTTTGCTTAGAAGGCTTTTGTTGGGTACTATCGGCAATCAAGCTCATGATGTAATCATAATCAATCACCGCAGAGGCAAAAAGCACGAATTCAAAATCCAGTTCCTGGATTTCTTCAGGTGCGGCCTCTCCTTCTTTTTGCTGAATTTCCTTGAGCTGTTTTGCGGTTTCTATATAGGAACTTCTAAACTCCTGTAAGCTGTCTTGAGGCAGGATAGTCTCAATTTTGGCTTGCTGCTCTTCGTCTAAATCGGTGTATTGATCCAGTTGCGTTTTAAGTCGCTGAACTTCCTTGAAGTTTTTTACAAAACCAATACGGGCCGCGTCACCCTTGAGGTTATATACTTCCGCAGGCTCATTTGCCAAATTATGTTCACGCATAAACTCCCCCAATTTTTCAACGGCTTCCTTGTATTGGTCAATAACCACCGGGGCTGGATCTACCATCCAGATTTCTTTTGCTTTTCCACCTTCTTCTCCAGAAAATAGGGTTATGGCTTGATTTACGGCTTCCTGTTGCGAGCGAAAATCTAAAATATTACCGTAAGGTTTTGTGTCATTCAGTACCCTATTGGTGCGGGAAAATGCTTGAATTAAACCGTGATATTTTAGGTTTTTATCTACATAGAGCGTATTAAGATATTTTGAATCAAAACCGGTGAGCAACATATCCACGACAATAGTAATATCTATTTTATTCTTGTGGGGATAATCCTTATTGCTGAACTTTTGGTTTTTTATTCGACTTTGGATATCCTGATAATACAAATCAAAATTGTTGATGTCGTGATTTGTACCGTATTGAGTATTGAAATCGGCAATGATTTCCATTAAAGCTTTTTTCTTCTCTTCAGGATTTTGTTTGTTATCTTCCTTTTCCTGGGCAAGGTCTTCCTGAAGCTGTTTTATATCGGCTGCATTTCTTTGACTTTGTTGGTCCCCATTCTTTGCTATTAATTGAGCAGGAGGAGAAAAAACACAAGCAATATTCAATGGCACATAGTCTGGGTTCTGAGCCTTCTTTTTTGCCTGAATTTCTTTAAATAAACGATAATATTCAATGGCATTATTAATTGAGGCAGTAGCCAGAGTTGCATTAAATTTTCGCTGATTGGTCGCCGCGTTGTGTTTATCGATAATTGCTTCTGCTACTGCCTGCTGCGCAATTGGTTCTCCCGGTTTAGGATTTTGATTGCCATTCCCTTTGAAGTAGTCAATATGAAAACGCAGTACGTTTCGGTCATCTATGGCATGAGTAATTGTATAGGCGTGCAACTGCTTTTCAAAGATACTTTCGGTGGTTTTGTAAGTTTCGTATTGATCTTCCCTGATCTTCTGGGTGGAATTTTCATCAAAAATGGGTGTACCCGTAAAACCAAAGAGTTGTGCATTAGGAAAAAACTCCTTGATAGCTTTATGATTTTCACCAAACTGAGACCGGTGACATTCATCAAAGATGAACACCATACGCTTATCGCTCAAAGGCTCCAGGCGATCTTTATAGTTTCTTTTGTAGGTGCCGTCCAGTGCCAGGCCTAATTTCTGGATAGTGGTAACAATTACCTTATCGGAATAATCGGTAGAAAGTAAACGCCTTACTAAAGTTTCGGTATTGGTGTTTTCTTCAACACTGCCTTCCTGAAATTTATTAAACTCTTCCCGGGTTTGGCGGTCAAGATCTTTTCGGTCTACTACGAACAAACATTTTTCAATATCAGGATTATCTTTCAGCAAGGTTGAAGCCTTGAAAGAAGTTAAAGTTTTACCACTTCCCGTAGTATGCCAAATAAAGCCGTTACCACGGTTTTGTTGAATGCAATCAACAATGGCTTTTACCGCATATATCTGATATGGACGCATGACGAGCAATTTCTGCTCGCTTTCCACCAGCACCATATATTTACTTATCATTTCACCAAGAGTACACTTCTTCAGAAATTTTTCGGTGAAGGATTCGAGATGCCTTATTTTTTGATTCTTCTCATCGGCCAATTGGTAAATAGGCAAAAACTGTTCGTCTGCATTAAACTGAAAATGCTGTTTTTTATTATTAGCAAAATAGATGGTATTGGAACGGTTACTAACAATAAACAACTGCATAAAACATAGTAGCGAATTACCATATCCGTTACCCGGTTCATTTTTGTATTCCACAATTTGCTGCATGGCTTTCCGTGGAGAGATGTCTAATTTTTTCAATTCAATCTGAACCACCGGCAACCCATTAATCAAAAGGATGATATCGAAACGCTGATTGCTGTATTCTGTATTGATACGTAATTGACTAATTACTTCAAAATCGTTTTTACACCAGTCTTTAATATTTACTAAAGTATAGTGCAGAGGAGTGCCATCTTCGCGTTGAAAATATTGTTTTTCACGTAAGAGTTTAGAGGCCGCAAAAACATCGGGCTTAATAATTTCTTCTCGTAAGCGCAAGAATTCGCTATCGGATAAACGCACTCTGTTTAGAGCTTCAAATTTGGCTTTGAAATTCTGCTCGAGCGTTTTCTTGTTAGTAATATCAGGCCGATGGGTGTATTTTAGCTCTTTGAGCTGAGCGATTAAGTTTTCCTCAATTTGGTGTTCCTTAGTCATGCAAATTTTCTTACAATAAATTGTTGAAGTTCATTACCTATAACGTAGCGAACAAACTCATTTAGCGCTCTAGTCCGAGATTATCGCTTTTTACAACACGATTTTAAATTGTTCCTTCAAATTTATAGGAGCTGTTAAGGAAGGCAAGATAAGAATTTCACAATTTTTTAAGTATGTGAACTAAATTTCTTTATTGACAATTAATTTGTTCTTCAAATACCAGTAGAAGTATTTATCCTGAAAATGGCACTACTAATTTCGAAGGCCGCTTACCAGAGTTCCTTTTCAAAAACTATATCTGTTTTTGCCACGTATGGTAGGTTGGGTCTTGTAGTTTATTAAAATAGCCCGAGTATAATGATTTGGCTGCGATTAAATATTCCTGGAGGGTGGGAATATGAAAAATATAAAGGAAATGGAGGGAAGTTTATATTAATGTTGGAGGATCTTAAATTATATTTTTATCGACTCTATATACATAATCTTTATAGGCTTCTCTACCTATTAGTTGTAAATCAGTTAACTCCCCCTTTCCTTTTATTCTAAAGCTATCGGTAACTTTCATTGTTGAATGACCAATTAAAACACCAGTTATAACGGTCTTTCCTTGCCTATAAGTTGTTTTCTTCCGACTGACTTTGAAACCATTCCTACCTATTATCTCTATTGTTTCTTGGAGTTTATCTTTAAAATCATGGTTGGAAGATATCGTCACATCATCAATCCAAGTCGTTAATTCTATATTTAAACCTTCATACAGATCAAGCATTCGTTTCACTACTCTTTCAAAGACAATATTGGATAGGATTGGACTAGTTGAAGCACCCTGAGGGAGAGTTTCACCTCTATAAGAATCGCCAGAATTTATTACAGTCAGATCGGTAATTATATTCGCCACTTGTTTAGAAAAACCTTTATTTTTCAAGGCATAGAAGACCATTTCTCGCGAAATAGAAGGATAAAAGCTTTGTATATCTGTTTGAAATATAAATTGATTTCCTCTATGGGTTTTCGCATTTTTAACACCGCTTTCTCCAATACCACCACCTTTTAGGTTAGGCAAAATTGGAACGTCTTTTAATACTCTACTTAAGAGAAGATTTTGAAGTATTCTTAAATCACCTATACTGTACTTGAAATGTCTTTTTTGAACCTCTCCATTTTTGATCTTAGGGTTCCCGAATTTGTCGTATTTAATTTTAGAGAATCCATCATAGTAAGAATCAATATCACCAATAACCTTTCGAATTTTGCTTATTTCAAAACCAAGGTTATAAGCTAATTCTTTTGGATACTGGATCATTACTTTGAATCTGTTTTTAGAAAGATGTTATTTATAAGATTACTAAAAGTTTCACTAACTAGTTTGTAAGCTTCTCTTTTTTCTTCAGGGATATCTGAAGAATCTAAAGATTTAAAAAATAATACAGGTAACGGGAGATTTAAATTCTCACTTAATTTTTTTAATGTAGATAGGTTAGGCTCTTTCTTATTTTTCTCAATCATAGATAGATAGGAAGGAGTGATCTGGCATTCTTTAGCTAAATCACTCTGCTTAATCTTTAGATTTTTTCTTTGGTTCCTTATTGCTTCACCTAAGTTCATATTGGTAATAATAAATTAAAAACGGGTCAATTAAGGTTTCCAAGCTGATTCAAAATATTTCGAAGAGGTTCTAGTATTTCTGGTTTTGAAAATATTTCCAGAAGCCTTAAACCGATACCATACAAAATATCTTTCCTACCCGATTGGCTTGACTCTTTCTTCAGCTCATTTGTTAAGGCAATACACCTTTCCAAACAAGCTACGTCGGTAATTGACAAAGAACTGCGGTTCCTTGAAAGGATGATCTCTAATAAATCAGAGAGTTCATCAAATTGATAATCAAAATTGTGCATCATAAGCTTACTATTTAAAGTGAATAATTAGGAATGGCCGTGTCTAGCACAGCTCATTCCGTTTTTAATTTTAAGTAAGACTTATAAAACTTTTCAAGTTCGTCTTCTCTAGAGGTATCTAGCGGAGTTATCGCGACTCTTTCTTCGCGCGTTTTCAATTTCGCTCCCTATCGATTCTAACCTTCTGCATCATAATATTATCAAGCTTACATTAAGCTGAATTTCAACAGAACTATCGGAGACACGGCGCGACCAACTAAGAATTCCACCAGTAAAAGGCGTAGGATACCGTGTAATCAAGTACACATTGGAATCGGACCATTACTAATTATTACTTATGAGCACTCTTTCAAAGAACTTATAAAACAAATATAGATATATCACAATGATATTACCAAACAGATTAAGCTAAAAATTAACTGTGAGTACAATTTTTCGACAAAATGTTCGATTTTTACGCTGATTGGGTTAATTTATTCAATAGTACATTATTGTAATAATTCGCTTTAAATGGATAAACTACTTCAAACCGGTATCCATCTAGGAAAGCTTAAAAAGTTGGAAGAATGGTTAAGGAATCGTTTACGATATTGTATTTGTCATCATTGGAAAAAGTCCGAGAGGAAGAGGAAAAACCTTATTCGATTGGGAATTAATCCAGATCAAGCCTATGCCTGGAGTCGTACCCGAATGGGTGGCTGGGCGGTAGCTCAAAGTCCCATTTTGCGTACCACCATTACCATAAAACACTTAAAGATGAAAGGTTATGTTAGTTTAATCGAATACTATAATCCATGAGTTTCATTATCGAACCGCCGTATACGAGACCCTTACGTACGGTGGTGTGAGAGGCGCACTCCGTCAATTAACGGCGGAGCCGTCTACTCGATTGGCAAGAGTTAATTTAGTATATCTAAATGTTCTAATTTTATATTTTCTATTTCCTCAACACACTCTTGGAAGTTTTTTATTTGTTCTTCAGCGTTATTTTTTTGTTTGAAAATATTAGAATGAAGGATAATTACAGCTAAGCTATTATAACAACCAGATATTTTTCTAAGATTTTTGTTTAGATTAATTAAATCAGATGTTCTAAATATTTTTGAACGCTTTTGGTAACCTTTTCCTGTTGTTTTACTGTGTCTTATTGAAAAAGTTTGATCACTTAATTCTCCTTCAAAATTTTTCCATCCTAACCGGTAAGATCCGTGTACAATGGAGTTTCTAATTATATTAAGATTAGAAACTTTTTTCGATAACTTTTTATTGGTATTAATTAATTCTGGAAATTCAGAAAAGTTATCAAAAATCAACGAGTCGAATTTCGATTTTAATGGTTCAGCCGTAAGATCAGTTAGAAGAGTTTCAACGTTCTTCTTTTGTTGGTAATTTGCACTATTCTGCAATACGATTTCTGGGATTAATAAACGAATCCAGTCATTAATATCTTCAAATAATATGACAAATTCGCCTATTAATTTTTTTTGATTTTCTATTCCTTCTTTGGAAAAATCTTCTCTCATATTAATTCTTGCCAACGGTCTTGGTTAAGGCAAGTAGCGTGGAGTAGGGACGCATTCTTGTCGGCTTAGTTGTTTGTTTCTTGATGTCTAAAATAGCACTTTTTACCAGAATGCCCGCTATTTGCACTTAACCGATGTGCCTGTTGCACAAGTTACTGAAATTAGGTAATTTCATGGTATGCAAGGCAAAAAAGACTATCAGGAAAAACTCTTCACTTCCTTTCAACTGAGCGACAGAATCCCGGAGCACAATTTCTACAGGCGTTTAAAGGACATTCTCGATCTGGAGTATCTTTACTCAACTACCGAAAAATTCTATGGTGGTAGTGGGCAAAAAAGTATTGACCCCGTGGTATTTTTCAAGCTCTGTCTGGTGGGATACCTGGAGAACATCACTACCGATCGCGGGCTGATGAACCATTGTTCAATGCGGTTGGACATCCTTTACTTTTTAGGCTATGATGTAGACGAAGAACTGCCCTGGCACAGTACTATAAGCCGCACCCGGCAACTGTTCCCCGAAGATGTTTTTGAAGACGTGTTCACTAAAGTTTTAAAACTGTGCATCGATGCAGGACTCGTAAGCGGCCACACTCAGGCTATTGACTCTGCCCCTGTAAAGGCCAATGCTTCCATGGACAGCCTGGAGATCAAGGTCCCGGCAGAAGATCTCGAGGAGCATCTCTCAAAGCTGCGTGTTCAAAGCAGCAGCGACCGAAAGGCCAAAGGGAACAAAGCTCCTAAAGAACAACAAAGTATAACGGCCAGTAAATCTGAACTACAGGAAATCAAGAGCCGAAACAAGAAATGGAGCAAGGACCAGGATATGAAACCCGGAGCAAAAAACAAAGGCAGTAAATACACCAGTAACAAAACCCATTACAGCCCTACAGATCCCGATGCGCGTATTAGTGTCAAACCCGGCAAGGCCAGGAAACTGAATTATCTGTGCAACATCGCCGTTGATATCAGGACAAATGTGATAACAGATGTACAAGCCTACCACGCAGATAAAAAAGACACTAAATACCTTCAGGACACCGCCGGGAGATTAAACAGACGTCTTCGCCGGGAAGGCCTCATCTGGGAAAATGTACTGGCAGATGCAGGTTATAGTAGTGGAGAGAATTATGCCTACTTCGAAAGGAAAGGCCTCACCACTTATATCCCACCGCACGGGACCTACAAAGGCGGACCTGAAGGATTTGAGTATATCAAAGATGGTAATTACTGGCTGTGTCCACAGGGTAAGAAAGTTACCTTCCGGAAGCAGAAAATGGAAAACGGTAATCTAAAGGATAATTATTTTACTACACGGGCTGACTGTAAAGGCTGTCCTATAAAACAGGCCTGCATTGGCAAAAGCCATGAAAAACGAATCAATATTACCGCCTATCGCGAAGAGTATGAAAGAAATATTGAACGGGTAAAGAGCAGTCGTGGCCGCTATATGAAAGGCAAACGACAAAGCACTGTAGAACCTGTTTTTGGTACTCTAAAAGAATTCCTGGGGTTGCGAAAGGTAAACACCATTGGGATCAGACAGGCAAACAAATGCATGCACCTGGCCGCAATAGCTTATAACCTGAAGAAATATCTTAAATCAACAACAAAAAAAGCTAAATCCGGGGCAAATGCTCTACCAAAGGGCCTTAGCTATTCTTTTTCCTTTATAAATAGGGAATTATTGACCTTTCAAGCTGTTCTAAGGGTTGTTTTTTGGAGTTTGGATTTCCCAGATCATAAAAAAGGAATTGTTTAAAAAGCCTTGAATCAATTGAAAATCTAATTCAACGAGGAGAATTAGAGGCTTGTGCAACGGTTACCGATGTTGGCTGCAGTACATTTACTAACTCATCTCATTGTTTATAAACCTCGTTAAAATAAACGGAATTTTCTTTTAATGAATCTATTAATTCAACTTGATTTAATGATTCTACTTTATTCGGAAACTCCGGATTTTCAATACAATTCATTAGAAAAAGATAAATATCTGATTCTTCTATTTTACAAATTTCCACAAAAAATGTTTTAGGAAATTTAATTTTTAACTCATTCAAGAGTTTTACATTTTCATCTATTTTTTTGAGATTTTTTAATTTTTTAGTTCTCCCATTAATTGTATTTAATAATGGATCAATTGGGATCCTTCCTGATAATATGGTAAATAGATTAAGTTTTGTTCCTCCAGGTCCCGTCGTGGCTGTGTATATTTTTCTTTCTGTTTGAGTTGGAGGCTTTTTTCTAGACATTGGAGCATTTAATTTAAATTTATCGAAAGTTTCAATCCTTTCAATATCTTTTTCTAGGTTCCCTGATAATTTGTGAATTCTTACTTCTTCCAATTCATTGAGTTTCTCCTTTAGGAAAATTTCTATTGTTTTCTTTCTAAGTATTTCTGTATCGACTATGATTATTTTATTTTGAAGATTTAAAGCGGAAAAACTTAATGTATCGTTTTTGCGGACTTTTAATATGAAATTTTGAAATGGAAGGACACTAATTCCTGTTTTTTGAGTAAGATTTACAACATTAACAGGATTGATAATTGAATCGGTTCTTATTATTCCCTTTAGTTCAGTGTTATTTTGTCCATAAAGTATAGATGAAAATAATAGGCAGATTATAAATATAAATCTTTGCAATATTAATAAACTCTTTTTCTGTAATTAAGTACTTGTGCTTTATAATAATTATTCTTTTAAATTATTGTTCTTCATCATTTATTTTTACTCAGAATTTTGATGATGTATTGCTGCCAACTCCTTATATCCCAGTTAATTTACCTTTTTTATAATAAATATCCTGGGATATACGGAGGTTTTGCTAAATATAAAACATTAGAATAAGAGGAGAGTACGAAAAACCATAATGAACTATAAAGACCATAACAACTATCTCCTTATAGTTTGGATTAAAGTACAGAAATGGTTCATTTATTTTACAAATAGGACTCAATTATTTCCAGACGTAATTACACGGTCAGATTTATGCCCCAGAACCATTATTTCATTTCTGAATAAATAACTTTTGTAATCGTATCAGGATCTACGTTTAAAAGGTTGGCAAGTTTTACAATCTCTCCCATAGTAAACTTCTCTGGATGGCTTAGTTTAACCATATATCTACCGTAATTTATCCCAAGTGATTTAGCTATTTTGGTGGGATATAATTCAGAAAGCGTATACATCTTCTTGATTTTACCCGTTTCAAACATTGATCCTATGGAGAGTAATGTAGGGTCTTTATGTTGGTCGTCTTTTGTCATGGGGTATTTTGTTCACCCTAAAATGACAACAAATTCATTTATGGTATTGATTAATATACTTATAATAAATGAAAATTTGTTTTTTAAGTATATTTAATTACCTTTAGTAAATAATTAATTACTATTCGTAATCGAATGTTGTCAACTTCAAGGGATCATAATTTCGAATTATTAAAAAAGGGCGATCCTGCTGCTTTAGTGAATATTCACGCTAGGTATAACCGAAGTATCTTCTGGGTAGGTAAGCAAATTCTCCATGATGATTTTGTCGTAGAATCCTTGCTTCAGGATACCTTTTTAAAATTATGGGTTCATCGTGATCACATAGAAACCCCTAAGCATATTTTCTTTTTCTTAAGAATGGTAATGAAAAGGGAGTGTTTTTCCTATTATGCCCGTCCTAAAAATAAGTTTTTTAGGAAAGTCAATTCATTAGAAAGCTATGAGAACTACCAGGACTATCTGGTGGGATATGATCCAGTAAGTGATTCTGAAAGTCTGAAGGACCATGAGCAGGATCAAAAAGCTTTCGATCGGATTAAAAGCGTATTGCCATTATTGACTTCAGAAAGAAAACATTTAATAGAACTCTGTTTGAAGTATGGCTTTCAGTATAAAGCGATTGCCAAGGTGATGGGAACAAGCATCACGGAAACTAGTAAGGAGGTAAAGAAGGCTATCCAGGATATCAAGAACATTATCAATCAGGGAGGCACGCTTGAAATGAAAGAGGAACCTGCTAAAGCAATAAAGGTCCAGGGTGAAATGACTGCAGAACAGGAAAAGGTGTTAAAATTGCGATGTGAAAAGAATTATTCTTTTGCTTCCATTGCTACAGAGCTTAACCTATCTCAAAAGGAGGTCCACCAGGAATTTATGGCCGCCTATAAACTCATGGAGGAGAAACACCAACAGCAACCACAATCGGCTTAATATGGAAAAGTCTAAGCTAAAACTCACGCGAAAGATCCAGCTAGTGGTGGACCTGCCTACCCAAGAAGAAAGAAAGGAGGCCCTGGATAAACTTTACCAATGGCAGAACCGATGCTTTAGAGCCGCCAATCTTATTGTTTCCCACCTCTATGTACAGGAAATGATCAAGGAATTTTTTTATTTATCAGAAGGGATAAAGTATAAATTGGCTGATGAAAAAAAAGATGAGGACGGAATCCTGCAACGCTCCCGAATCAATACAACCTACCGGGTGGTATCAGATCGCTTTAAAGGAGAAATCCCGACAAACATATTGTCAAACCTGAACAGGGCTTTAATTTCTTCCTTCAATAAAAACAGGCCGGAATACTGGAGAGGAGAGCGCTCACTAAAGAACTTCAGGAGGGACATGGCTTTTCCGTTTAGCCTGGAAGGCATCAGCGGATTATCCTATAATGAAGAGAGAAAAGTCTTTTGCTTTCGTTTATTTCAAATACCATTTCGAACTTATTTAGGTACTGATTATACTGACAAACCATTGTTGTTGCACCGAGTAGTAAAAGGGGAAATCAAGCTTTGTACTTCCCATATCAAATTGAAAGATGGCAAAATCTTCTGGCTTCCGGTTTTTGAAATTGAAAAAGAAAAGCAGTGCCTAAAACCGGAAGTAATCGCGGAGGCCTCTTTGTCCCTTGAATATCCCATTGTAGTGAAAACCGGTAAAGCTAAACTTAGCATTGGCAGCAGGGAAGAGTTTTTACACCGAAGGTTAGCGATACAAGCAGCCTGTAAAAGAGCACGGGTTGGAGCAACCTATTCGAAATCAGGCAAAGGGCGCAAAAGAAAAACAAAAGCAGTAACCAAGTTTCGTAATACGGAGCGTAATTATGTACACCATCGCATCCACGTATACAGCAGGAGGTTAATCGATTTTTGCATTAAACACCAGGCTGGGACGCTAATTTTATTAAATCAGCAGGACAAGATCGGCATCGCTAAAGAGGAGGAATTTATACTTAGAAACTGGAGCTATTATGATTTAATGACTAAAATAAAGTACAAGGCCGAAAAAGCAGGTATTGAACTTATTATAGATTGAAGATATAATTTCGAGGGTGCTTGTACACCCGCAAGGTGAGGTCGATAAATCACACTCACTAAATGCGAATAGCATATACAACGCGTGGGCTCACTTATTTTTACATTGAATTCTTAATGAAGCAAACCTTCATTAAAAAATCACCACCCTAAAAATAAAATAATAGAAATTAAACATTTTTTTGAGAGACAAGAATATTTCATTTATGATGTACTGTCCCTAGTTTTGTTTTAGGCTTCACTTTATAATTAAATTTCTGTAATCTGTCTTTCCTAGTTCAGAATCTCTAATATCCAGAAAATCCTTTATCTGGAAATAATAAATTTTTGAATCTTTAGAAAAATTTCCAAGTGTAAATTGCCGTGTTAATGCTCTAAAGAATAATTCAAGGCGAATTATTAATTCTTTATTTAAATCTGAATAGATTTTCTCAAGGTTTCTAGGATCACCTAGAATTCGATAATATTCATCTTCTCCATATTTATCAATGCTTAATTGAGTTTCAATTTTATTCCAGGCTTTAGTAGCATTAAATTCTTGTTTTTTGCCAAGAATAGCATCTAGATCAAAATATCTGGACCTTTTTCCATATTCTGACAGTGTTTCGCAAACTGAATTTATTAATTTATCATTTCTAATTATCTCATAATCTTTGTCCCATGAGAATTGGGAATATTCAATGCAAATTTTTTCCACTTCGTTTTTCAGAAATAATAAATCGTGACCATTCTTATTATTCCAAACTTCATTTAAATTTGGAAGCCGATTGTGATTTTCTTTAAAACTTAAACAAAGCATTGTTTTAAATAACCGTTCTAATCCATTTGATAAGTAAATTAAAATTGGATCATAAAAATCGTTTATTGAAGTTATTTTTTGAATTTCACCTAATCCAATTATCAGAAATTTGACGGATCTCTCAATCTCAAATACAATTGATATATTTCTATAAATTTCCTTCATATGTTCGTTAAGGCACATAGTTTACAAAGTTAAAGTCACATACTTTACACTAGATTCTGACTTAGTCTAATTGATACTTGTTTATCTCTTATTTTCTTTTCGTTAAAGTAACCTAAAAAAACTTCTCTGTAAAATACCCTCCAGATTCCATTTCCCTGGTCTTCAACACCGATGTATTTTCCTTTAAGTCCTGAGGTTAAAAATACCCAGTAAACCGACTTCCAACGCAAGGATCCATTTTGACATACTTTCATCACTTTCATGGTCGAGGGATAGTCATAATTAGGGATTTTTTCAGGGTATGGTCTTGTAGAAAAATCATGGCAATCTGCAGGTGTTTTCATCCCTAAAGATTCATGAGGTCTAACGTGGTTATATTCTTTCACAAACCGGTTTAAGCTACGTTGTTGAGACTTCAGGTCGAATGATGAAGGTTTCGCACAAGCTGCCTTTAAATCACGGTGCATACGCTCGTGCCGACCATTTTGGTCTGGTCTTGCCGGGTCGGAATAAACCGGATCAATACCCAACTCGATAAACCAGTAGGATAGCCTGGTATATCTTTGAATAGCAGACACAGATCCAAACGGACTTCCATTGTCGGTATGTATTTGTTTAGGGATACCATACTTCCTGAAGACCTGCGTAAACTCTTGCTTGACAGACTGAAAGTTCTCTTTGTAATGTCCTTTTGCCGTAAACAAAAATCTACTCTTGGAATCAGCAATGGTGAGCGGATGACAGTATATTTTGTTCCCCATTAAAAACTTCCCTTTATAGTCTGCGCTCCAAACTTCGTTGCACTTCTTAGGATCAAAAATGGGAAATACTGGCTTGACCCTGCGGCTTCGCTTTTGAGGTTTAACCAGGCCATTTCTGGAAAGAATGTTATGAACCGTAACCACACTTGGAATAAGTTCTTCAGGGTACTGTTTAAACAACAAAATCCGAATTTTCTTGGCACCCCAAAGCAGGTGTTTGTTCTTCAATTTTAAAATCGAATCTTCAACTTTTTGATCGGTCCTGTTAGGATGATTAATCGGAGCTCTTTCTTGCTCAATTAACCCGGATAGTCCCATTTTTTCATATCTGGAAATAAGCTTGTAAGCGGTTGGCCGGGATATATGAAATGACCTACAAAGTTCTGTGATGGTGTATTTTTGAGTTAACCATTCATGAATGAATTCTACTTTTTGTTCCATTTTAGTTTTTGCTTTCCAGACCATGATAAATTACATTTTCACGTAATTTATAAATCTTAAAAGTGTAAACTATGTCCCTTTAACTATGTAAAGGATCTCCCTTTACCGTACCATAACAATAGGCGCAACGTCTCGTATAAACCCTTTGGTGGTCCTCAAAATGCACCTCTTTTTATTCACACAAAATGGAAGAGCTATGGCGAATTCATAAGACAAATTTGTAAGAGTAGACAAGCCCTTTAAGATGGGCGTAAGTACTTTTACAGATCAAAACCCAAATATTTCAAAAAATAAGGGTTCTTGTTTAAGGCGGGTTGTGTCCGTCTTTTTAATATTATTTGGCTACTTCTTGACCAGTTTTGTTTATATAAAACTCTTCTTTTCCTAATCGTACTTTGGCAACTCCGTTTTCAAAGCTTTTAGCGAATTCATATTGCAAATGAATTACAATATCTCCTTTTTTATTTATGAATCCATAATTATCATATAACATAACTAAAGCTAACCCTTCATTGAAATCTTCTGCAATGGTATATTTAGGCTCTACAATAGTATCATAATTTTCATCTATGAAACCAAACAATTGATTTTTGTCCCATATTCTTCCTCGATTTTCTTTAAACTGGCTTATTTGATGATATTCTGTATTTTCAAGCTTACTTTTTAATCCTCCCGCCTTCAAATCAGAATTCTGTTTCTCTATTAGTATTTTTACTTTTGAATCATACTCCTCTTTTGTAAGAACTCCCGAATTATAAAGCTGTTTAAGCTGTTGGTATTCTTTAGTTTTTTCAAGCTCTGTATAAGCCTTATCTTGATGAATTTTTGAAATTTTAGATTTAAATTCTCCCTCCGAAAGAATACCTTTATCTCTTAAGTTTATTAAATTTTCTTCTTTTTCCGAAATTTCATTAATTATTGCTCTTTCCCTTAAATATGCTTTTTCTTTCCTTTTTTCTTCTTGAATTTTTTTATGCTGTGTACTATAAATTAAGGCAACACCAACTAAAATGAGTAAAATAAATGTGGTTAAAGCACCATAAATTTCTTCGCCTTTATATTGATCATAAGTGTTACCAAAAGTGAAAAGAGAAAATCCTATTAATAAGAGGCCCACTATAATCTTAAAATCCCGCATTTAATTTCTTTTTATTAACTAAGATAAACTTATCTTTTTAACTTAAAATAAGGTTTTCCGCAAATATGTCTGTTTTATTTCTTTTATCTTGGCTGTAAAACACAATGATTATGAAAGATTTTATCAAACAACATTCTGACGATGGCGATATGTTAATCAGATTTTCAGAAGTACAAGCTGTTAAACTGTAAGCTTCCCCTAATTAGAACTGCTTGATGGTATAAAATTATTGTTTTTCGTTTGATCTGTGGTTTCTAATAGAGAATTAAATTTTGCATATTCTATAGGTGCCATTTTTCCTAAAGCATCGTGAGGTCTTTGATGATTATAATCGTCCATCCAGATTTGTGTTTGTTCCCTTACCTGGTCCAAGTCTTCAAAAATGTATTTATTTAAAACTCCTCTTCTATAACTTCCGTTGAATCGTTCAATAAAAGCATTTTGTGTAGGTTTTCCTGGCTGGATATACTGGAAGTCTATTCCATGCATCTGACTCCATTCTGAAGCTATTTTAGCAATAAATTCAGGACCATTGTCCATTCTTATCTTCTGAGGTTTTGTTCTTCGGTTGATTAAGTGGTTTAACACCCAAATTACCCTATTGCTGGGCAAGGAAAAATCAACTTCTATATGAAGTGCTTCCCGGTTGTAATCATCAATAATGGTAAAGGCTCTAAACCTTCTCTTATTATCCAGAACATCTGTTACAAAATCCATACTCCAGGTATGGTTGAGGGTTTTAGGTACTTCTAAGGGTTCTTTTATTCTTGCTGGTAGTCTTTTCTTCACTTTACGCCTTAGACTTAGCCCAAGATTCTTGTATACACGATAAACTCGCTTGTGGTTCCATGGTTTTCCTTCTTTACGCAGTCTCTCATAAGCCATCCAAAAGCCTTCTTCACTATATTTCTCTGCCTTTTCCTGTAAGGCTTTTTCTATAGGCTTATCATCTTTAGGAAGCGGAATATAATAAAACACACTCTTGCTCAGATTTAGGACACGGCACGCCCTGCTTATACCGTAATGAGCAAGTTCTTTAGCTATGGTTCTCTTACGGCAAGGCTTTAGAGCTTTTTTTCGATGATCTCTTTAGCCATCTCATGATCCAAAGAAAGGGTAGCATACATTTGTTTGAGCCGACGATTCTCTTCTTCAAGCTCCTTAAGGCGTTTTAATTCTTTACCATTCATGCCACTATAACGCTCACGCCACTTATAAAAAGCAGCTGTGCTGATGCCATACTCACGGCTGATCTCAGCGGCGGTTTTACCGTTATCGAATTCTTTAAGGATCTTAGAGATTTTCTGAGGGGAAAATTTACTTTTTTTCATACTGCTTAAAATTAAGAATTATTCTACTTTTAAACAGTTCGGTTTTAAGGGAAGCTTACAAAACTATCAAACGACAATCATAATGCGTCAGTTTTACTCAGTGATGGGAGTTGGATTAGGACTAACGAACTTTATGAGGATATAAAGAGGAATATTAAGTAGTTTTTGTTAGTGTATATTTTATATTGGCGTGGGATTTAGCTCTATTTAAGATATCTTCTGTAGCTTGGAATGTTAGCCCTTCTAATTGGTCGACAATTAGTGTCGTATTCTGTTTCTTTCATTTTTGTTTAAAATTATTATTGCCAACGTCCCGAATAACGCAAGTTGCGGGAAGGATAGATAAAATTGTCCGTTAAATTCTATTTTAAAAGGTTGTCAATTTGTGTTATTCACCGGTGGAGCCAGTTTTTTAGTGCAATACATCATTTATATAACTCAAAAATGAAATAATCTTTAAGGAATTTATTTTTGTTCCATAATTATAATCCATTCCGTGCAATATTTCGTGTCTGTTGAGTCGAACTGGAAATTTTTCAAGTTTACTACTTAGTTCATTTATAGCTGTGGGTTCATTCATAGGAGCTAAAAATTCCTTTAATAACATGGCTGTATCATTAGCTAAGATTTCTTCAATTTCCGGCTTATATTTATTCTTTCTCGATAGTTTAGAATTGTTTTTAAAAAATAGCTTTTTTGTTTTGTCATAACATAAGCCATCTGCTTGGGTGAGTAATAATGTGATTGAAGAATTATAGTTCTTTTTGTTATGATTCTCTAAGGCTTCATCTATAATTTCCTTTCTATGACCATTTTTTTTAATTAATCGGGTCCGGATATTCTCTAATTCGTTTTCATAGTAATTTATTAAGAATTGATCAACTTCATCAACTTTACCTTTTTTCAATTTTTCTCCTAATTCTAAAGGTGTTTTTGGAAGACAGCTATAATCTAAATACCAACCATATTTTGCTAATTCTCTAAATCCATCTGGAGCTTTTTCTTCGATGGTTTTTATCATTTCCGCTAGCATTGCAAAGGGGTTCTGATAATTGTCCGTAAACTCCTTTAAAGCTTCTTGAAGAAGCCCAATTCTTTCTTGTATTTCTTTCGTATTTCGAAGCATTGAATAAAAGTCCCAACTCGTTATATAAAAGCTAAAATACTTTTTAATTAACATTTAAAATGGGATAAATGCATTATTTCTAAATCATAGATTTAAGTCGGTCCAAAATTCTAGAAATGTAAAAGAAAAATTTTTTTCAAATTTTACTGGTTAAGTAAAAAACACATAAATCAAAATTCCATTAATAATTAGCGACCCACAAAAGAGTATTAATGCCCAGGCCGGATAGGCTTTGGCATTTTGTAGGTGTACTTTAAGATCTTGGATTTCTCTGGAATGAATCTCCAGGACTTCTTCCACTTTTGCTTGATGCTTTCTAAATAGTAACTCTATGGCCCTGCTATCTATTTCGATTTTCTGCTGTTGAATTTTCTCCAATTTCTCCACCGTTTTTTCAAACTGGCTGATTTCTGCAACCAGCAATTCACTAAGTTGTTCTAATTTGGTCATAACTTTTAATTTATTATCACATTCCCATATCCAGACCTTTTGAGATTGTTTTCTTAATTATTTGTTTTGCTATTGCTTTAGCCATCCCGGAAGAAAGTTCTACCGCTTTCCCGGCCAGATTAAGCTGGGTATTTTCTTTAAGGAAGCTGGAAATACTTTTTTCTGAGGCCAGGCTCTTGCCAATATTCCCACCGGTCATCGAGCGGTGTATCTCACTACCTTTAAGGTTATACCCATCAAACTCAAACCGAAATCCCTGGAGTTTATTCGCTTTATTAATCGAAGGAATCACTTTAACCCCATTGGTTTCCATTGCTTTAATATAGGCGGGAAAAGTACGTGGCTTAAACTGTTTCATCGTTAGATCGTGCCGTCTCTTAATCTCCGTTCTAATGGCCAATAAGTTATGTTCTTTCTCCCATTGCACCTGTTTCACTGTAGTCAGCTGCATTCTTTCCGCTACTTTCTCTGCAGCATGCTGACTCCGTTTTCCTATAAAACTATCCTTGTAGGCCTGACCTTTAAAATCAATACGGTTTACATAAAGATGAATGTGTTTATGGGATTTATCCTGATGAACAAAAGCAATCGCTTGGCGATCTTTTAGATCCATCTCCTTCATAAAATTCTCACATATCTTCGATAATTCTTTTTTCTGCAGGTATTTCCCATCATCGATAGTAGGGCTAATCACAAAGGAGAGTGTATTCTTCTCGCAATTCTGATTTAGCTCCTGGATAAACCTGAATTCTTCAGTCACCTCTTTAGGAGTCTCCCCTATAATATTTTGAGAGTAGACTATCTTAGCATCTTTCTCCTGGTTCCAACCATAGGACATGGAGGCCCGGGTGTGTGAAATGGATTTGCCTTTACCTATCATTGCTTTAAATCTTTAAGTTTGGATTTAATTGTGTTGGCAAGAGCGTAAACCTCTTTGGTCAGCTTAGGATCTTTCCTTCGGAACATATTTCCGATGGATTTAAAGTTGTTATGAAACTTCAGCAGGGTTTTATAGATTTCAATATGATCATCAGAAAGTCGCTCTTTGATCTCCTTTTCAAAAACCGCTCTTCTACAATAATCACTAATGGTAATTCCGCTGTGTTTAGCTTTGATCTTAAGGAGCTTTTTTTCATAAATCGTGCATCTGAATTTCACCAGCTCACTTTTCCCCTTAAACATCTTTTTTTTATTGCGACCATCGGGAGAAATCAAGATTGTGTCCACAGACACACATCTTGAATTACCTTCCAAATTTCTACCAGATTCTGAAGTTTTTACTTCCCGGTAATCTTCTGTAGAAACCTCATTTTGCTGACTCTCCAGAGGTATTGGAAGGAAATATTGATGATCAGGTTTTAATTTTTTCTGAAGATCATCTTTGTTATTAAATTCTTCAGAGCCCTTCATTTTTTAGTTTTTCATTCAGGTCTTTATAAGGCTTATAAGAATCACTTTTATCGGTGATATTGGGATAAAGGTTTAAAAGCATTCCGGTAGCTTTTATTCCTGCAGGATCATTATCCAGGTAGAGAAGTACCTGTTTATATTTTGGAATCAATGATTTTATCTTTTCAATAAAAGCTAAAGAGTTCAGGACAACAGCGTCTGAATTCTTTACCAGCTTCTCATTCATAGATGCCAGGGAAAGAAAATCGAACATCCCTTCTGTAATCAGTAGATTTTTAGATCCTTTTTCAAAGAAGGAAAAGGTTTTTGGGCTACTGGAATTTTTAAAGTATTTATTTCTGAATTCCCAACCGCCTTTATGATTCTCAAGGCCAATGGCAAAATATTGTTTGTCTTTCCAACGGTACCGAACTTGATAACAATATCGCAATGCTATTTTAACTGGAATTCTCCTAGATTTTAAATAGTTTATTAATGCAGCATGACTCAGAGGTTCCACAGCTGTAATTTGAATTTTTCTTTTTTTTAAAGGCTGTTTTTTGGGTGGATTGAAATAGGGGGTTACTTTATCTTGCTGTAAATATTGTAAAGCCTCTTTAACCTTACAATCGTTTATAAGGCATACCAGATCAATTAAATTTCCGCCTTTTCCCATTCCGAAGTCATACCAGCTGTTGCGTATTTTAGAAACCTTAAAAGAGGCCTGTGTTTCTGACCGTAGGGGACTCAGAAACCAGGCTTCTTTTTCCGTTGTGCTGCTGGGAAAGTGCCCCAGCTTTGCGAGGCTTTTGACGATGCAAATGTTGCGGGCTTTTTCACAGCTTAATCTTTCTTTTTTCATCAGCATTTTTTTTAAATAGTATTAGCTCGGTTTGTGATTTTGAATTCCTACCTCATTTTTGGCATCATTATTTTTTGATGACAGTTTGATGACATTTTGATGACAGCCTAAACCCTTGCTATCACTGGTCTAATCTTATTCTGTCATCAATCATCAAAAAATAGAAGGATATAAAACCCTTTTCTTTCAAAAGCAGCCTTTATTTTGATGAGATGATGATAGCGCACGGGAGCCCCTGTAAACACTGGGGGTTCTCCGGCATCATTTTGTCATCAGTTCATCATTTTTTTCCTCGGGAGCCCTAATTCAGCCAGGTTGCTGCTCTGGAAAATTTTCTGTCAGAAACATTTTATTTATAGTGAAATAGCGGCCTTTGCCATCTGTGAAAGTGGTGCTTCCATCACCCCAAATGGTAAACTTTTGATACTTATGGGAATTAGGCTGGCTCTCTAGCTTCCAGTCCTTCTTTAGTATTTTTCGTATTTGTGTAAGATCGGTGCGAAGCCTGGTTTTACCTATGGCATTCAGGGCATCCATAGGACAAATGTTGACCTCTTCCAGGTCGTGATTTTCCATGACCATTAATAGAATATTGGCTAGCTCTTTTTCGATCCGGTTTTTATTATGCTGTACCAGTTTCCGTAAAGCAGGTGTTTCTATTTGTTCAGCAGAAAACCACATCCGGGTTTGGTGGCTAGTTGATAGTTTTCGATTTTTCAGGTAAAACAGGAAAGCCGGGATTTCTGCTCTAAGCGTTTCTAAAAAATCAGTATGTTCCTTTTTGATATTAGGGACTTTGATGACCCAAAAACGGGTTTCATGATGGTCGATTTTAATAAAATTCTCTTCATTATTGCTGCACAGGACAAACTTTCCGAAGAACTCCACTTCACGTTTATCTTTTCCTTTGGCCTCAAGCTTATTGATATTGGTGGTACTTAAATATTTTATTCTTTCGGTAAGCTCTTCTTTATTGAATAGCACTTCATCAATACAGATCAGGAGTTTATTGGCCCAATCGGAATTAAATTGACTGGTAAAGCTATCATTGGTGAGGTAGGTAAGATTGTTTTCGAATATGAGCTTTAACCACTTAAGAAAAGTGCTTTTTCCGGTAGAGCGTTCTCTGGAGACCAGGCAAAGAATAGGGAGGATCTGGATAGGTTTTATAAATAAAAGCTGCAGGTAATCCAGGCCCAGTTCGTAGTGATCGCCAAAGATATGGCGGACGAATTCCAGGGATACAGGGCAATTCCCCTCTTCTAATTTATGGCTAAGTGGGGCATAGGTATTATAGAAATTGTAATGTGAATATTTAAAGTTTATATGATCAGGAATACAGGTAAAGCCATCGAATTTTGGAATTGCGGCCAGATAGGTTTTACCGTGATCTTGTCGAATGGTCTCAATATTCCAGGAAACCATGGATTCATTTACCTGGCCTGAAATACTGGGCGTTTTTACCAATTTGTAATACTGAGTTCCAACTCTGATATATGAGTTCGGATTCTTCATTGATGAAATTAATTCATTAGTTGTAATAACTGATTAATAGTCAATTAAATTTACAAAAATGAATTAATAAATGAATATAAAACACCAATAATATATTTTGATTGAGAATAATGTAATTTGATATACCAGAATGATTTATGTAATGCAGAAAGATATCATTTGATATAAAATGATCATTTGAGGCTTAGAATCTAAAAATGGAAATCTCATAGAAAAATGAGGGAAACTGAAGAATTATGACAAAATTTCGAAATAGTCGCCTAAAATTTATTCAATTCAGCATAAAATTATCCCGTTATAGATCAGGATGAAAGATGGTTTTCTGCTATTTATTTTTTGATTCAGATTCCAGAAAATTGAACATAAAAAAAGGCGGATAAATCATCCACCTTTTGCCCCAAATCTACCATGAACTTAACCTACTTATGTTATGGCCTTGCGAACATAAGAAGAAAGGAGGCACTGCAAAAAACTTTCAGCCCAACAACTTAAATACTTGGTGAATGCCTTCTTTGACAAACGATTTGTAGGAAAATTCCTATATTCAAGAATGGAAGCGTGTAGGATGAATAGAAAAAACTGGTTAAATTTTATTTGTTCTCTTTGGCAGCCATTCGTCCTCTTAGATTATTCATATCCTCACTTAACCTGTTGTCTAAAATCTTTGCGTAATGCTGGGTGGTTTTTAATGATCTATGCCCAAGCATTTTGCTTACACTCTCAATAGGTACCCCATTTGAAAGTGTAACTGTTGTAGCGAATGTATGTCTTGCCATATGGAAAGTTAGGTTCTTATTAATTTCGCACACGTCGGCAATTTCCTTTAAATAACTATTGGTTTTTTGATTTGAAAATACAGGAAGCAATGTACCCTTAGGATTTTCAAAATTTCTGTATTTTTTAATTATCTCTTCCGGAACGGTTAAAAGGGGGATACTACTAAGAGACTTGGTTTTTGTCCTCTTAACTTTAATCCATTGGGTGCCATCAACACCTATAATAATATCATTAGAAGTGAGTTTGGAAACATCAGAGTATGACAAACCGGTGTAACAAGAGAAAAGAAAGATATCTCTTACCTGTTCCATCCTGGGGATGGTGAAGCCTTTTTCCATTATTTTAATAATTTCTTCTTTGGTCAAAAACTCACGATCAATAACCTGGCGTTTAAGCTTGAAATTATAAAAAGGATCATTGTCGATCCAACCGTTGGCAACGGCAACCCGAACAATTTTTTTGAAATAGGCTAAATATTTTAAAGCTGAATTATGAGAATGGTTCAGTTCGGTTTTGAGATAGTATATAAAACTATTGATAAATTTAGTGTCAATATCTCTCACACGATAATCTTCTGCATTATAGTTAGATGAAATGAAATTAGTTAAGTGTTTTTCTGTGGTCTTGTAACGCTGAAGCGTTCTAAAAGAATAATCTTTTCCGACCAGTTTTTTCATTCTGAAATTATGGTCCTCGAACATTTGAAGAATTCCTTTTTTGGAATCGTCATTACCTATATAAATATCCTTTAATAAGGTAGCTGTAACATTTTCCCCTGAATCCTGAAGTTTTTGATATATCTCATATATACGATTCCTCATAATATCGAGATTCCTATTTATTAATTTAGCTTCCTTAGAATAGCCCTTATAACAATTGGCTTTTGAATTCCATTTGTTCAATTCCACTTTTCTCATTGCGCTGACTTCAGCTCGTTTCCCATTGTAGGTAATTCTCATATAAATGGGTACTTTTCCTTGTTTGTCAACTTTTCGTCTCTTGATATAGAAGAGAATAGATAGTAAATTCTGCATAATGGTTTCCTTTAGATGGCTAAATTTAACCAATTATATTTAATTTAAACACCTGTAAATATCGGTATATCAAACCATTGCACCCTATTCGGTGACCTATTTTTGAAACTCAAAAAGGTCACCGAATAGGACACTTTTCATACCTATTTAAATGATATTATTTGATATCATAAAAAAAGAAAAACCCCATAAACAGTGAAGTTTATGGGGTTTTGGCTTCATTTGAAGTCTTAAAAGTACTCGAGGCGGGAATCGAACCCGCACGACCGAAGTCACTGGATTTTGAATCCAGCGCGTCTACCAGTTCCGCCACTCGAGCCTAGTGGAGCGCAAAATTATAAAAAAAATCTGTTTTGGAAGCGAGAATTTTTGATTTTTAATCGGTTTGAAAAGCTAATATGTAACTTGTTTAAAATATTTTATAAGCAATTGCACGTTAGGGCTCTTAAACAGATATAATTTTTAAATTTGCTGCGCACAGTTTTAATAACACTTTAACAACACAACACCATGTCTACTTTTCATCCCGACGCAAAAATTTTTAATTGCACCCAAAGCAGGGAGCTTGCTGAAAAAATTGCGGCTTCCTATGGTTCTAAACTTGGAAATGTAATTACATCCACTTACAGCGACGGGGAATTTCAGCCTTCTTTTGAGGAATCGGTTAGAGGTTCTCGAGTTTTTATTATTGGGTCAACTCATCCTGGTTCTGACCACCTAATGGAAATGCTTTTAATGCTTGATGCAGCCAAACGCGCTTCCGCCAGACATATCACAGCGGTGATCCCATATTTTGGTTGGGCAAGGCAAGACCGAAAGGATAAACCCCGGGTGCCAATCGCTGCAAAGATGGTTGCCAGTATACTGGAAACTGCTGGGGCTACAAGAATAATCACTATGGATCTTCACGCTGATCAAATTCAGGGATTCTTCGAAAAACCGGTTGATCATCTCTTTGCCTCTACCGTGTTTCTTCCTCACTTACGGGCGCTAAATCTGGATAATTTAACGATTGCTTCTCCGGACATGGGTGGCTCAAAAAGGGCTTATGCCTATTCCAAGGCCTTAGAAAGCGATGTGGTGATCTGTTATAAACAAAGAGCAAAAGCCAATAAGATTTCCCATATGGAATTAATCGGGAATGTAGAAGGAAAAAATGTGGTTTTAGTGGACGATATGGTGGATACCGCAGGGACTTTAACTAAAGCTGCCGATGTGATGATGGAACGCGGAGCAATAAGTGTTCGAGCTATCTGTACCCATCCAGTCCTTTCCGGTGAAGCTTATGACCGCATTGAAAACTCTAAACTACAGGAGTTAATTGTTACTGATTCAATTCCTCTTAAAAAGAAAAGTAAAAAGATTAAAGTAGTAACCTGCGCTGATCTTGTAGCAGATGTAATGAAGCGGGTTCATGAAAACGAGTCAATTAGCTCAAAATTCATAATGTAGTTCCATATTAAAATTAAGAATACAGATATTTGCAAATAATTCATTTTTAAGTTTTTAATAGACACAAAAAAGTTTACTTTTGCAGCCTAAAATTTTTCAACAATGAAATCAATTACGATCAACGGATCTAAAAGAGAAAGCGTAGGAAAGAAAGCCACCAAGGCCCTACGTAATGCTGGACAGGTTCCTTGCGTATTATACGGGGGAGATGCCAAGCCGTTGCATTTTGCAACAGAAGAAATTTCGTTTAACAACCTTGTGTACACCCCAGATGTGCATACTGTGGAGATTAAGTTCGAAGATGGTGAGAAATTTAATGCCATCCTTCAGGACATTCAATTCCACCCGGTTACCGATGCAATTTTGCACGTAGATTTCTATCAAATTAGTGATGATAAACCAATCACTATGGAAATTCCTATCCATACCGAAGGTGTTGCCAAAGGAGTTAAAAATGGTGGTGTTTTACGTTATAATTTGCGTCGTTTGAAAGTAAGAGGTTTGGCTAATGAATTGCCGGATTATATTACTGCAAACGTAACCAAACTTAAAATTGGTCAAAAGCTTTATGTTACTGCTGTAGCCGATGATAGTTATGAAATCCAACATCCGGATAACACGGTAATTTGTCAGGTAAGAACATCCCGTAATATTGTTGCTATTGAGGATGAAGATGAAGACGAGGTACCAGCAGATGAAGTGCCATCAACTGAAACAGATGACGCTGCTGCAGTAAAAGAAGGAGAAGATAATTAATCTTTTTATTCTTGGTAAAAATATAGAAGCATCCCTTCCAGGGATGCTTTTTTATTAAAAGATTGTCCGTGCTTTTCCGAACCTTCGTTGTAAAGAATTTTAATAATTTTATATTTACCAAAAGAAAATTATGCTTTCTTTCTTCGGAAGATTACTCAATAATAAAAGGCACTGGGAAGAAGAAACAGATCCTATGAAGAAATTTTTGATAGTGGGGCTAGGGAACATCGGCCAAAAATATGAAAATACCCGGCATAATATAGGATTCAGAATTCTGGATTTCCTGGCCGAAAAGGAAAAGATCAGTTTTAGCACTGATAAACTAGGAGATATCGCTCGTTTTAATTTTAAAGGCAGAACCTTTGTCTTATTAAAACCCTCCACCTATATGAATCTTAGCGGAAAGGCTGTTAATTACTGGCTCCAAAAGGAAAAGATCTCACTGGAAAATCTGTTGGTTATTACAGATGATCTGAATCTCGATTTCGGAACCTTACGTCTTAAGACCAAAGGTAGTGACGGAGGACATAATGGTCTTAAAGATATTCAGAATACTTTGAATACGACTAAGTATAATCGCTTTAGGTTCGGAATAAGCGATGAGTTTTCTAAAGGGAACCAGGTTGATTATGTACTGGGAGAATGGGGGGAAGAGGAACTTAGAAAGCTCCCAGAAAGGCTTGAAAAATCGTACGAACTTATAAAATCGTTCGCAACTGCAGGAGTGAACAATACAATGAATACCTTTAACGGAAAATGATCTGGCTTTGAAAACACATAATGGAGCTAACGCCTTTATCAGCGAGCGACCAACGGTGGTTACGATTGGCACCTTTGATGGGGTCCACGCTGGTCACCGAAAAATTATAGACCGTTTGGTTAATACTGCCAAGGCCGGTAATTTAGATTCGGTAATCCTCACTTTTTTTCCACACCCACGAATGGTCCTGCAACAGGATTCTGAAATAAAACTAATCCATACCATTGAAGAACGAAAGCGTATACTTTCAGAAACGGGGGTGGATCATCTTGTCATTCACCCATTTACCCGTCAGTTTTCGCGGCTTACCGCTCTTGAATTCGTAAGGGATATCTTAGTGAATAAACTTAAGGCCAGCCATGTTATTATTGGCTACGATCATCGTTTTGGTCGAAACCGGACTGCCGATATCACAAACCTGAAAGAATTTGGCAAACAGTTTGGTTTTGAAGTGGATGAAATTACAAAGGAGGAAGTGGATCAGGTTGCAGTGAGTTCCACCAAGATAAGGAAAGCCTTGCTGGATGGCCGTGTAGAACGAGCTAATAATTATCTCCAACAGCCGTTCTCACTATGTGGAGCAATAGTCAAAGGTCGTGGTTTAGGAAGAGATTTTAATTACCCAACTGCAAACCTTCAAATTGCTGAAGATTATAAACTCATTCCAAAAAATGGGGTTTATGTGGTCAGGTCCGAAATTGATGGGGAAAGTTTTTTTGGAATGATGAATATTGGAACTAATCCTACTGTGGGCGGAGAGGAAAGGACAATTGAAACTTACTTTTTTAACCTTGATAAAGACTTGTACGGAAAAACTCTTAGGATTGAAATGCTGGTGAGAATAAGGGATGAAAAGAAATTCGATTCTATTAATGCTCTTAAAAATGCTATGAAACAAGATGAAGCTTTTTCAAAGCAATACATCAAGGATAACTATGCTCAATAGGTGGCTTTTTAAAGAAATAGATAATTCGGCACTCATTGTTTTTAGAGTATTTTTTGGGTTGCTAATCACTATCGAAGCCTGGGGCTCTATTTGGACGGGTTGGATAAAACGAACTCTTATTGAGCCACAATTCACCTTTAATTTTATAGGTTTTGAATTTCTTCAGCCTCTCCCCGGTGACGGAATGCTTTGGTATTATGGTGTTATGGGACTTTTGGGCATTTTTGTAATGCTGGGGTTCAAATACCGGCTTAGTATGTTTGCTTTTGGGGTAATGTGGGCGTCAGTTTACCTGATGCAGAAGTCCTCTTACAACAATCATTACTATTTATTGATGCTGCTTTGCATGATATTTGTTTTTCTACCGGCACACCGATATTTTTCCATTGATGCCTGGAAAAATAAAGATATCAAAAATATATCTATGCCTCGCTGGGTCTGGCTGGTGATAGTCCTACAGTTATGGATTGTTTTTACTTACGCCTCAGTTGCAAAGATGTATCCAGACTGGCTGGATGGAACCCTACCGGCAATTTTAATGAAAAGCAAGCAGGATTATTGGCTTGTAGGTGAATTTCTTCAACAATGGTGGGTGCGTTACGCCATCGCTTATTTTGGATTGTTATTTGATTTGCTCATTATTCCCGCTCTTCTTTGGAAGAAAACTAGACTTTTGGCCTTCCTGGCAGCGATTTTCTTTCACCTTTTCAATAGCTTTATTTTTCATATAGGGATATTTCCGTATCTCTCACTTGCCTTTAGTCTTTTCTTCTTTCCTTCAGAAAAGATCAATAAATGGTTTCTCTTCAGTAGAAAACCATATTATGATGGTGAAGAAATTAAAATACCAAAACACCGGAACATCATTGTTTTTCTTATTTCAGGGTGGTTTATAGTGCAAGTGTCCCTGCCTTTGCGTCACTGGTTCTTTAAGGATAATGTCCTATGGACAGAAGAAGGTCACCGATTAAGTTGGCGTATGATGTTACGTTCCAAAGGAGGAAGGAGCACTTTTAAAGTGGTGGAGAAAGGCACGACTGATACCATATACGTAAAGAAATCAAACTATCTCTCAAACAAACAACTTCGAGCAATTAATTCTAAACCCGATATGCTCTGGCAATTTGCCCAACGTTTGGAAGAAGAGTATGCTAGAGAGGGAAAGGAGATTGAAGTGTATATCGATGCCCAGGTAAGGGTTAATGGCAGACCGGCAGAACAGTTCACTGATCCTACAGTTGATATGGCAGCGGAAAAATGGGAACATTTTAAACACAAAGACTGGATTTTACCTTCTAAATTAGACTAAAACATTTCGGGGCTTTTGTTACATTTGCTGCTTTAAACCGGTAGAAACAAAGCTATGTTACAAGTCAATAATATAAGAGCGCATAAAGAACAATACATAAGGGCGTTGGCAAAAAGGAATTTTGAGGCTAAGGCTGTTCTGGATGAGGTGTTAGCCCTCGACGAAACGCGGCGAAACACCCAAACGAGTCTCGACGATATTCTGGCTGAATCCAATAAACTTTCTAAGGAAATTGGGAAATTATTCAAAAATGGTGAACACCAAAAAGCCAATTTAATCAAAGAAAGGACTGGAAGATTAAAAGAAAACTCTAAAGAACTTTCAGAAAAGCTTTCTGTCACTATCGAAAAACTAGAACAGTTGCTCTTTACCATTCCAAATGTGCCCCATGAGGATGTACCAGCAGGAGTTAATGAAGAGGATAATGAAGTGGTATTCAAAGAAGGCGATGTTCCTGACCTAGAACTTAACGCACTTCCTCACTGGGAACTAGCTAGAAAATATGATATTATTGATTTTGAACTTGGAAATAAAATCACGGGGGCAGGTTTCCCAGTTTATAAAGGGAAAGGTGCTAGGTTGCAACGGGCCCTTATCTCGTATTTCCTGGACAGAGCTACTGAGGCTGGATATACTGAATTCCAGGTACCTTTAATGGTAAATGAAGCTTCTGGATTTGGTACAGGACAACTGCCAGATAAGGAAGGACAGATGTACCATATGGGCGAGGATAATCTATATATGATCCCAACGGCCGAAGTTCCTATTACCAATATGTTCCGCAACAATCTTCTAAACGATAAGGAACTTCCGATTTCCTGTACCGGGTATACCCCTTGTTTTAGAAGAGAAGCTGGTTCTTATGGCGCTCATGTTCGTGGACTGAACCGCCTCCACCAGTTTGATAAGGTAGAGCTTGTAAGAATTGAAAAACCTTCTGACTCTTATGTGGCCTTAGATAAGATGGTAGACCACATAAAAGAATTGCTAAGGGACCTCAAATTGCCTTATCGTATTTTGCGTTTATGTGGAGGGGATCTTGGGTTTACTTCGGCTCTCACTTACGATTTTGAAGTTTTCTCAACTGCGCAGGATCGCTGGTTAGAGATAAGTTCAGTTTCAAATTTTGAAACCTTCCAGGCAAACCGCTTGAAACTTCGATACAAAGATAAGAATGGAAAGAAGGAGCTCGTACACACGTTAAATGGGAGTGCTCTAGCTCTGCCTCGTGTACTTGCTGGGATTCTAGAGAATTACCAAACTGAGGACGGAATTAAAATTCCTGAGGTTTTAGTTCCTTATACTGGCTTTGATCGGATAGATTAACCTACTGAAATTCACTGCAAAACAAGTCAAATTCTTATCTTTACATGATGCAGAATTTGCTTTTAATATTCGTTTTCTTTTTGGGGGTTTTTCAACTCAATGGCCAGTCAGACGATCTTGCTCGAAATTTCTTTGACCAGGGCGAATACGAGAAGGCCATGAAAATCTATCAGCAGTTAATCAAAGAAAATCCTGGGAATCCTGTTTTTTTCTATGGTCTGATTTCTTCATATCAACAACTTGAAAAGTTTGATGATGCTGAGGAGTTATTACGGGAAAAACTTGAAAATACAGCCAATAATCCCAATTTACTAATTGAACTTGGCCATAATTTCGAATTAAGGGAAAATGCTACAAAAGCGGAAGAATTTTACAGAGAAGCTCTGGATGCGATAGACGCCCGGCCTAATTATGCTTATGGCATCGCCAGGGCATTTGAAAAATACAATTTGTTGGATGAAGCGGCCACAGCTTATGAAAAAGGAATGGCCCTTCACAGTGATCACAATTTCAACCTTCAATTAGCAAGGATCTATGGTGAACAAGGAAAGATCGAAGAGATGTTTGTTAATTATCTGGAACTTATCGAGGAAAATCCCAATCTGTTCCATGTCGCCAACCGGGAATTTGGCCGATATATCACCGAGGATGCCAAATCGGAAGCCAATTTGATCTTTCGAAAATTGTTACTTAAAAAGCTACAGGAGAATCCTCAAGTTTTTTATAATGAAATGTTAGCCTGGTTATTCATTCAGCAAAAGGATTTTGATAAAGCCTTCGCTCAGGAAAAAGCGATATATCGACGGGGAGAAGTTGGTTTACGAGATATTCTTAAGCTCGCTGTTCTGGCTGAAAGTGCTGGAGATTTGCAAATAGCCAAAGAAATCGTTGCTTATGTCATAGAAGAAGCCCCGTCAGAAAATATTGTTCTGCAGGGAAAACAATTTTTGCTTAACCTGGAATCAAAGGATGTTAATCCAAATTTGGAAGAGATTGAAAAGGAATATCAATCTCTTTTTGAAGAATTCGGACTCGGTTTAAAAACCCTGAATCTTCAGCTGGATTATACTCGCCTTCTTGCTTTTAATTTAGGTGAGCCAGAGCGCGCTATAGCTCAACTTAGAAATTTGCCAGAAAAAGCCCGGTCAAATTACGACAAGGCCCGAATAAAAATGCAGCTTGCTGATGTGTTGGTTATGGAAGAGAAATTTAATGAGGCCTTGATTTATTATTCTCAGATACAAAACCTTGTTAAGAATGACGAGATGTCTCAACAAGCCCGTTTTAAAGTGGCTAAAACCAGTTATTTTAAAGGGGATTTTAAGTGGGCCAAAACCCAGTTGGATGTCCTTAAATCTTCTACTTCTCAACTCATTGCAAACGATGCCATGGAGCTTAGTTTACTGATTGAGGATAATTCCATTAAGGATACCTCTCAATTGGCGTTAAAAAAATTTGCCAGAGCTGATCTCTTGGCATTCCAGGGGAAAGATAAGACTGCCATCGAGACTCTAGATACAATTCTTATCAACCATAAAGGATCTAAGATTGAGGATGAATCCCTTTTAAAACAGGCAAAACTCTACGAAAATATCGGAGAATATGAGAAGGCAGAATCGAATTATCTTCAAATTATAAAATATTTCAATACAGATATTCTTGCCGATAATGCGAATTATTATCTTGCCGAACTCTATTTGAATCATCTCAATAATCCAGGAAGGGCTAAGGATTATTACGAGCAAATAATCTTTAACTTTGCTGATAGTATTTATTTTCTAGAAGCCCGTAAAAAATATCGTCGCCTTAGGGGTGATATCATCGAATAATATATTCCCTATGTACATCTATAATGTAACAATTAATATCGAAGAGTCTGTCCATGAACAATGGCTAGACTGGATGAAAACCGAGCATATTCCAGATATGTTAGATACCGGAAATTTCATAAAGGCTCTAATGACACGTGTTATGGTAAAAGAAGAAATGGGTGGAATCACTTACTCTGTGCAATACACTGCACCAGATAAAGAAAGCCTGGAGAATTATTATCGGGAGCATGCTCAGGATTTGCGTTCACGGGGAAAAGCCTTCAAAGGGAAAATGGTGACTTTTCGCACAGAACTTGAGGTGATCACCGAGCAGAAATCTAATTAGAAACACCGGTATTTGATGGGGAAATCTCGTAAAAAACGTACAGCTGGCCTTTCTGAATATGAGGTCAGGGCAAAAAAACATCTGGGACAACATTTCCTTACCGATGAAAAAATTGCTGAGAAAATTGCAGACACTTTAAAATTCTCGGACTATAAAAAAGTACTTGAGGTTGGACCGGGGATGGGTGTTCTAACTAAATATTTGCTACAGAAGGATGCTGAAATTCATGTAATTGAAATCGATGCTGAAAGTGTTGCTTACCTCCACGAGAACTATCCTCAACTTGAAGGTCGAATTCATGAAAAGGATTTTTTGAAGTTTAACCTTTCTGAAATTTTTGGTGACCAACCATTTGCTGTTATCGGTAATTTCCCATATAACATCTCAACACAGATTGTATTTAAAGTGCTGCAAATGAAAGAGCAAATTCCTGAATTTTCGGGGATGTTTCAAAAGGAGGTAGCAAAACGTATTTGTGAGAAAGAAGGCAATAAAACTTATGGGATCCTATCGGTTCTGGTTCAGGCCTTTTATGAAGCCGAATATCTTTTTACGGTACCTCCTTCGGTTTTTAATCCACCTCCAAAGGTAGAAAGTGGAGTATTGAAATTAACCCGGAAGCAAAATTTGAAATTAGCCTGTGATGAAAAGCTTTTTTTTAGAATTGTTAAAACAGCTTTTAATCAACGCCGAAAAACTCTTAGAAATAGCTTAAAAAGTTTCAATTTACCCAATAGTTTAAGGGAAGATGCTATATTTGACAAGCGTCCTGAGCAACTGGGCCACGATGCATTTATTGAATTGACCTTAAAAATTCAGCCCTATGCAATTTCAGATCAGCAATGAGTTAATAGAAAAAATAAAATTCCTCGTAGAAGAAAAAAACAACGAGGAACTGCTTTTGCACCTTGAAGATGTGCATCACGCCGATATTGCTGAAATCCTTACCGAACTAAGCCTGGAAGAAGCTGTTTATGTAGTAAAACTGCTGGATAGTCAGAAGACAGCCGAAGCTTTGATGGAACTAGAGGAAAATGTCAGGGAACGGATTCTCGATACCCTTACTCCTAAAGAGATTGCGGATGAGCTTGAGGAAATGGATACCGATGATGCAGCGGATATTATTTCTGAATTATCCCTGGAACGCCAGCAGAATGTTATCGCTGAAATGGCCGATGAGGAACATGCCGATAATATTGTGGAATTGTTGCGTTATGATGAAAATTCTGCGGGGGGTCTGATGGCCAAAGAGTTAGTAAAGGTCAATGAAAACTGGAGTGTCACTGGTTGTATGACCGAAATGCGTCAACAAGCGGAAAATGTGACTCGGGTTCATTCTATTTACGTGGTCGATGATAAGAATAAATTGAAAGGAAGGTTGTCTTTAAAGGACCTTCTTACTGCACCTAGTCACGCCAATATCAGTGATGTTTATATCCCCCAGGTTGATTACGTGAACGTGCATACCGATGGGGAAGAAGTTGCCCGGGTAATGCAGAAATATGATTTGGAGGCTATCCCCGTGGTGGATGAAATGGGGCGTTTGGTAGGTCGGGTAACCATTGATGATATCGTAGATTTTATCAAAGAGGAAGCGGAAAAGGATTATCAGATGGCAGCAGGTATTTCTGAAGGGGTAGAAGCAGATGACAGTCTATGGCGCCTAACCCGTGCACGCCTACCCTGGTTGGTGCTCGGTCTTTTTGGTGGATTAGGGAGTGTATACGTGATGCAGGGTTTTGAAGAAGCTCTCGCACGTTTTCCAGTATTATTCTTTTTTACACCTCTTATTGCTGCAATGGCTGGAAACGTTGGTGTACAATCCAGTGCGATAATTGTTCAGGGTCTGGCAAATAACAACTTAAAGGGGAGCCTTTTTAACCGGCTTTTAAAGGAGCTGGGCCTTAGTCTTATCAATGGTGTGGTCCTTGGGTTATTAATTATAATTTTCGGACAGCTAGTGGGGCAACCCCAACTTGTAAGCCTTACCATAGCTGTTTCCTTATTAAGTGTCATTATTTTGGCAGCCTTAATAGGTACTTTTGTACCTATTATCCTGGATAAACGCGGAGTTGATCCTGCAATTGCAACCGGACCATTCATTACAACAAGCAACGATATTTTTGGAATTTTTCTTTTCTTTTATTTATCCAAGGTTATCCTTGGTTTTTAGAAGCTCTGTCTTCGATTTTTCCTTGTTTCGGCATCATTCTTTATCTTTGCTGGTTAGGTTTGGAGCTTCAGGCGAAAGTTTCTGAAAGCCAGCCGTTTCATTAATTTTTTAGAATTAAAACAAAAAAAATGATCATTTTACACGCTGATACCAATCATCCAACCCTTATAAAACAACTGGAGGAAGCCGGTCACCATAATATCGAAGCTTACACCCAAAGCAGGGAAGATACATTGGCTAATCAACACCTATATGACGGGATTGTCATCAGAAGCCGATACACCATTGACAAGGAATTTATAGATGCGGCTCCCAACCTAAAATTTATAGCAAGGGTAGGGGCTGGACTAGAGAGTATTGATGTAGAATATGCTAGGGAGCACAATATCGAATTGTTCTCTGCCCCTGAAGGAAACCGAAATGCCGTAGCCGAACATTCTCTAGGAATGCTTTTATCTCTTTTCAATAAACTGAATAAGGCTGATCGAGAAGTAAGAGATGGATTATGGCATAGGGAGGAAAACCGAGGGCTGGAACTGGATGGAAAAATCATAGGTATTATAGGCTATGGAAATATGGGAAAAGCTTTTGCCAAAAAGTTAAAAGGTTTTGAGGTGGAAATACTCTGCTATGATATAAAGGAAAATGTAGAGGATGAAAATGCCAGACAGGTATCTCTTGAAGAATTTTGCAATAAGGTAGATGTAGTAAGCCTGCATACCCCGTTGACACCTCAAACCAATCAAATGGTAAATAAAGAATTCATTGGAAAATTTAAAAAACCTTTTTGGTTTATCAATACTGCACGTGGGAAAAGCGTCGTTACGGAAGATCTGGTAGAAGCTCTTAAGGATGGCAGAATTCTGGGCGCTGGCCTGGATGTTTTGGAATATGAAAAAGATTCCTTTGAAAGTTTGTTTTCAAATAAGAAAAATATTGCCCTTAGTGTAGAAAATAATATTCCCAGAGCAATGCAAGAATTAATGTTTTTACAAAATGTTATTCTTAGCCCTCATGTAGCAGGGTGGACGGTGGAATCTCATAAAAAACTGGCCAGTGTTATAGCAGAAAAAATAATTGGAAAATTCGGGGAAGGAGATAAGAAATAGCTCCCAAATAAAAAATTTAAAAGGTCTGCATTTGAAATTAATTTCAAATGCAGACCTTTATCCTTCAGCCATTAATTATTCTGGCTCAATTCAATTAATGCAGATTTTATAGATTCCTCACCTTCTAAAGCTTCAAAAGCCATATTCTTGGCCAGTGGGTCAGCCAGACACATTACCAGTAAGAAAGCTACGTCATCGCGAGAGATTTCCCCATGCTCTTCAAGTTTTGGTGCAATTTTTACCTTAGCAAGGCCAAGATCATCATTTAAGGCTCCGGGTCTTACAATTGTGTATGGAATACCACTGTCTACAAGATAATCATCAGCTTCTTTTTTTGCTTTCAGATAATGTTCCAAGTCCTTATTTTGGGAAGGATCATCCGTTCCCATAGCACTGAGCATGATGAACTTTTTTACTTTATATTTTTTAGCAGCATCCACCATTTTCTTTGCACCTTCCTGGTCTACACTTGTGGTTTTGTCTGGTCCTGTTTTACTACCTGAACCGGCTGTAAATATTACCCTATCGATCTTTTTAAAGGCGTGGTCGATATCTTCTTCTAGATCAGCAAAAACAGTTTCAACATCCATATCATCAAACATCTGCTTTTGTGACTCATCCCGAATCATTGCGATAGGTTTAAAATTTTGAGTATTGTTGAGAATTTCAATCACCCTTTTTCCCGTATGTCCTGTCGCTCCAGCGATAAGTATCCTTTCCATAGTATTTTTTTTGAATTATCGTATAAGTTGAAAGATAAGAATGAAATAAAAATTTCCCTAAGACAAGTTATAGAATAACATGAAATTAACAGGCGTGGGACTAAACATACAATTAATCCCGCGTAACCAACTGAACTGTATCCCGCGTTATTTGTTTTAGGAGAATTTCCTTATCCTTTTCCAGACTAGCTATTGCTACATCATTGAAATGCCGGATGGTATACAGGGAAACTCCTTTATTATATTTTACCCTGAATCTGGCTTTTAAATGTTGGATAAGTTTTTCCAGCCGGTTAAATCTGTTATCAACACATACTGAGAAACTAATCGCTGAATTTTGAATGAGATCCACCTTCATTTGATAATGATGAAAAAGCCTGAAAATTTCACTTATATTTTCTTCCATCATGAATGAAAAGTCAAGGGATGAAAGCGAAATGAGGACAAGGTTTTTTTTGACTATGAAACAGGGAATTTTAGGTTCAATCCTATGGCCTCTCCTTACTGAAGTGCCGGTGCCATCAGGGTCTACAAATGATTTCACGTACAGTGGGATTTCTTTTTTCTGAAGCGGCTGCAGAGTCTTTGGGTGAATCACCGAAGCGCCGTAGAAAGCGAGTTCTATGGCTTCTTCATAAGAGATCTGGTTGAGCAGAGAAGTTTTGGTAAATTCTCGGGGATCTGCATTTAGGACCCCGGGAACATCTTTCCAAATACTTAAACTTTCAGCATTAAGACAATAGGCGAAAATACCAGCGGTATAATCACTTCCTTCCCTTCCCAGAGTAGTGGTAAAATTATCTGGATCCGAGGCGATAAACCCCTGCGTAATATGTATTTGGTTTCTGTTGATAGTTTCTTCAATGGCTTCCTGAGTATCTTCCCAGTTTACTTGAGCGTCACGATAAGTACTGTCGGTTTTAATGACAGTTCGTGCATCCAGCCAGGTATTTTTATAATTATGAAGATTAAGATACTCACTAATAATGGTCGTCGAAAGTAATTCTCCGTAACTCACAATCTGATCATACACATAATCATAGCGATTGGATTTATTGTGCTCCATGAAATTCCGAAGCTCCTTAATTAAAGCGGCAATTTTGGAATATACCGGATTAGACGTATCTGGGAAGAGTTCTCCTGCAATTTCCAGGTGTGACTTTTCAATGGTCAGAAATTCTTCCGGAACCCTGTTATCCTTCAGGTATTTTATCACCACGTTTTCGAAGGCATTGGTAGTTTTTCCCATCGCTGAAATTACAATAAGAAGTCTCCCATGGTCCTTAGAAGTCAGTAAGTTTAATAGATTTTTTATGGCCAGAGGATCTTTTACTGAAGCTCCTCCAAACTTGTATATTTTCATTCTAGTTTCTCAACGTTTTTTTGGATCCCGCTTTCGTCCATATGTACGGTATACCAGTTTTTTTTAATTTCGGCGCCGGTATTTTCATAGAATTCAATGGCGTTTTTGTTTCCTTCAGAAACTACCCATTCCACGCGTCTAACGCCATTTTCATAGGCATATTTTACTACTTGGTTATAAAGAGCCCCACCCAGACCAGTCCCCCTCATTTTTTTTCGAACAATTAGGTCTTCGAGGTGAACGGTCCGACCTTTCCAGGTGGAAAATCGGAAATAAACCAATGCCATTCCTTCGATTCTTCCTTTAACTTCAGCTACAAAACATTTAAAGTGTTTCTCCTTAAAACCCTCATTTATCAAATCATCTAGATGAATTTCAACTTCATCGGCGGCATTTTCATATTCGGCCAGTTCTTTGATAAGTTCAAGAACTGCAGGCATATCCTCGCGGTTAGCCTCCCTGATAATATAATCAACACTCATAATTTCTGCTTTTTAGTTGGTATACATCAAAATTAGGAATAGATTTATTAAATATACAGGGGCTTAGCTTTAAATTAACGGGCTTTTTTTAAATATTCCTCCATTGCCTGCTCATCCATCTGAACGGTACACCAGTCGTCAAATACTAACGCTCCACTTTTAGTATAGAAATTCTTTGCTGGGGTATTCCAATCCAGCACTACCCATTCCACCCGTTTTACTCCTTGTTCTTTAGCGTATTCGATTACTTTGGTATAGAGCGCTTTACCTAAACCTTTCTGCCTGAATTCCTTTCTGATTACCAGATCTTCTAAATGCACTGTTTTTCCTTTCCAGGTTGAATAACGATAATAGCAAAGGGCCATTCCTTCAATTTTACCATTTACTTCTGCAACAAAACAGATAAAAGAGGGTTTCTCGCCAAATCCATCTCTTTTAAGGTCTTCGGCAGTGATTATTACGGCGTCGGGTTCTTTTTCGAATTCAGCAAGCTCTTGAATAAGCTCCAAAACAGCTGGCATGTCTTCCGGAACTGCTTTTCTGATAATATAATCCATATTAAAATTTGTTTATAACAAAAGTACAACTTGAAATATATTATTTACGAAAACGTTGTAGCAAGTATAATTTTTAGATATTTTTGACCAACAAAATCAAGATGATGGCTAAGCAATATCAAACTCTGGGAGAATTTATAATTGATAATCAGGCCGACTTTCCTTATTCATCTGGTGAGCTGTCCAGATTAATAAATTCTATCCGCCTTGCTGCAAAAGTGGTAAATCACGAGGTAAATAAGGCCGGACTGGTAGATATTATTGGAGCTTATGGAGAAACCAACGTCCAGGGAGAAGACCAACAAAAACTGGATGTTTACGCTAACCAGAAATTTATTCAAACCCTTACTAACAGGGAGATTGTTTGTGGAATAGCTTCTGAGGAAAATGACGACTTCATCACAATTTCTGGATGCAATAACGATCATAAAAATAAATATGTGGTCCTGATGGATCCTTTAGACGGAAGTTCTAATATCGATGTAAATGTTTCTGTTGGAACAATTTTTTCTGTTTATCGGCGGGTAACACCTATTGGCACGCCGGTTACCAGGGAAGATTTCCTCCAACCCGGGAATAAACAGGTGGCTGCAGGTTATATAATTTACGGGACCTCCACCATGCTGGTTTATACCACTGGACATGGGGTGAATGGTTTTACCTTAAACCCTGCACTTGGCTCTTGGTATCTTTCCCATCCTGATATGAAGTTTCCTGAGAATGGAAGAATCTATTCTATTAACGAAGGTAATTATGTGCATTTCCCCGAAGGAGTAAAAAAATATATCAAATACTGCCAGGAGGAGAAGGAAGACAGACCTTATACTTCCAGGTATATCGGATCCATGGTTTCCGATATTCATAGAAACATGATAAAGGGGGGAATATTCATTTACCCAAAAAGTTCGAAAGCTTTCAATGGTAAATTACGCCTGCTCTATGAATGCAACCCTATGGCCTTTATCATTGAACAGGCCGGAGGAAAAGCCAGTGACGGCTTCTCCCGGATTATGGACATCCAACCGAAGGAGTTGCATCAGCGAGCACCATTTTTTGCAGGAAGCAAGAACATGGTGGAGAAAGCAGAAGAATTTATGAAGCTATTTAAGTAGAAGCTATTTCGGCCGGAAATAAAAAATCCCGCTTTTGCGGGATCTGGTATACATTATCTTAAATCGGAATTATTCTTTTCTATCAAGTAATAACCTATAGTCTTCGAAATTTATTTGTCCTGAAAAAATCTGTATGGAACGTTTGATAATAGTTTCAGAAGCCTTACCTGAGAACCCGAGCCCGATAGCATAACGTTTAATCAATTCCTCTTCCTCTCGGTCAATATGACTATCGGCAAATATAATTTTGAAAAGATCATGTAAACGCTCCAGACGTTGTTCAACACTATTATATGAGTTAACCGGAAATTCTTCTGGATTTCTCACTACCGACTTATATTCTGACTCGGTAATGTCCAGTTTTCCGGCGAAACGTTTTAATAGAACTTCCTCTTGTTCATTGATTTCTCCATCCACACTGGCAAGGTTGACAATGCAGGCAAAATGGTTAATATTTCGGAGATGTTCTCCCGATCCGAATAAATCTGAAATTGACATTTGATTGAATTTTATACTACAAATATAGCTAAAGCCAAAAGTATTTTCTTTTAAAAGTCTGCTAAAAAGCAGGTTGGTTTGGACTTTCCCTAATCTTTTCTTAATCGTTTTTTTATAAAAGACAATTTGGGTAATTTCAATTACAAGCAAGGAAAAATGGATAAACCTCTTTTAGTATTTGATCATAAGGGTATTTATTGTTCCATAGCAGATGTCTATATCGATCCCTGGAGACCAGTGGGAAAAGCAATCATTTCCCATGGTCATGCGGATCATTCCCGCTCTGGCCATAAAAAATATATAACCCATCATAACAATGTTCCTATCATTAGACACCGGTTAGGGGATGTGGAAGTAAGTGGCAGGGGATGGAATGAAAGTTTTACCATTAATGGAGTGAAGTTTTCCCTGCATCCTGCTGGCCATATTATCGGATCTTCTCAAATACGGGTAGAGTATAAAGGGGAGATCTGGGTTTTTAGCGGCGATTATAAGGATGAAAACGATGGATTGACGGTGCCATTTGAACCTATAAAATGTCATACTTTTATTACCGAATGTACCTTTGGTCTTCCTGCTTTCAAATGGCAACCCCAAAAGGAAGTTTTTGAAGAGATTAATTCCTGGTGGGGCCAGAACCGGGAAAACGGTATGACCTCGGTGCTATTTGGTTATTCTCTAGGTAAGGCCCAACGCCTTTTAAAACATTTAGACCCTTCCAACGGAAAAATTTTCACCCATGGAGCAATAGAAAATATGACTGATGTCTTGAGGTCCAAAGTAAATTTACCCAAGACCATCAGGGTAACTGGAGATGTCAGGAAGGAGGAAATTAAAGGTAATATGGTAATAGCTCCACCCAGTGCGCACGGTACCCCCTGGATGAAAAAAATGCAACCTTATGTAAGCGCATCTGCAAGCGGATGGATGACCTTTAGAGGAGCCAGGAGAAGGCGTGCCATTGACCGTGGGTTTGTCTTATCCGACCATTGTGACTGGCAGGGATTATTAAAATCAATAAAAGCTACAGGAGCCGATAAAATAATTTGCACCCATGGTTATACCGAAATATTCTCCCGTTTTTTATCCGAACAGGGCTATGATGCTCGAACTGTAGACACGCAATTTGAAGGTGAAGCGGGAGAAATGTTAATACAATGAAAATCAACAATTAGATGGTTTACATAGTGATGCCGACCTATATATGAAAAGATTTGCAGCCCTGATAAGAACACTAGATGTCACCAATAAAACCTCTCTTAAGGTTGAGGCACTTAGTGATTATTTCCGGACGGCCCCTGATAAGGATAAGGTCTGGACTATCGCAATTTTATCTCATCGGCGCCCGTCCAGACCTGTCAATACCACATTAATGCGAAAATGGGCTACAGAATTAGCGGGAATTCCTCTTTGGTTATTTGAAGAGTCATATCATATCGTGGGAGACCTGGCAGAAACAATTGCTTTGGTAATTCCCCCGGCAACACAATCTTCAGAAAAAAGCCTCAATCAGTTTATTAGGGAAATAATCGATCTTAAGCTTGAGAGTGAAGATAAAAAAAAAGAATACCTTCAAACAAACTGGTTAGCTCTAAATTATTACGAACGTTTTGTCTTTACTAAACTTATTACAGGAAGTTTTAGGATTGGAGTAAGTCAGAAATTAATGACCCGGGCACTTTCCATCGCTACAAAAATAGATGAAGATGTTTTGGCTTATAAAATAATGGGAAACTGGGATCCATTAAATACCTCCTTTGAGAACCTAATTCTTAAAGAAAACGAGGAAGATTTCCTATCCAAGCCCTATCCTTTTTATCTAGCCTATGCGATAGATAGGGATGTGGAGGAGTTGGGCGATGTTTCCCAATGGAGTGTTGAACACAAATGGGATGGAATTCGTTCTCAGGTCATTGTTCGCAACAAGGAATTGTTTGTTTGGACCAGAGGTGAGGAACTGGTTACAGATAAATACCCTGAGTTTAAGAAGTTAATTGGAGTAATCCCCAACGGAACCGTATTGGATGGTGAGATTCTTCCCTTTCCCAATGGACGAATCGGAACCTTTAATGAACTTCAAACCCGGATTAGTCGAAAAAATATCAGCAAGAAACTGTTAAAAAATGTCCCTGTAATTCTTAAAGCATACGATGTGCTGGAATGGAAAGGGAAGGATATCAGGAATCATCCATTTGCCGTGAGACGAAAAATCCTAGAATTATTGTATACTGAGGTTTCTTCTGAAAATTTACCACTTCATTTATCTCAAAGAATATCTTTTAAGTCTTGGGCTGAAATTGCTGAAGAAAGGGAAAGAGCTCGCCAAGAAAAATCGGAAGGCTTAATGCTAAAGCGCATGGATTCACCCTATCTGGTAGGTAGAAAAAAGGGAGCTTGGTGGAAATGGAAAGTCGATCCGCTCACTATAGATGCAGTGCTCACTTATGCAATGCGTGGCCATGGTAGGAGAAGTAGTCTGTTCACTGATTATACTTTCGGCTTGTGGGATAAAGAAAGAAAGGAACTAGTGACTTTTGCAAAGGCCTATTCCGGGCTTACCGATGCTGAATTCAGCAAACTTGATGCCTGGATAAGGAAAAATACCCTTGAGCGTTTCGGTCCTGTGCGGAGTGTAACTCCTTATCATGTTTTTGAGATTGCCTTTGAAGGCGTAGCGGAGTCGAAGCGTCATAAAAGTGGAGTGGCCACAAGGTTCCCCAGAATGGTACGTTGGCGGAAAGATAAGAACATTCATCAAGCCAATACCCTTGAAGAGTTAAAGGCCCTGATACCAGATGAATAAACATGAACAGACTTTGTGGTAATTAACGCTTATGAGAAATCTTCTAAATGGAAAATGATCAAGTCATAAAATTAGCAGAAAACTGGTTTGATCAAAGAGGATGGCAAGCTTTTTCATTCCAAAAACAAACCTGGAAGGCCTTTTTAAAGGGGAAGAATGGTCTACTCAATGCACCCACTGGTAGTGGAAAAACCTACGCACTATGGGTGCCTATTGTATTAGATTACATACGCAAAAACCCTGACTATAAGAAGAGGCATAAAAAAGGATTAAAAGCGCTATGGATCACGCCTCTTCGTGCACTTTCAATAGAAATTGAACAGGCAACAAGCCAGTTTGCCAATGATTTAAATAGCGGGTTGACAGTAGGAATTCGTTCCGGGGATACCTCACAAAAAGAAAGGGCTGCACAAAAAAGATCGATGCCGGATTTATTGATCACAACTCCTGAAAGCCTTCAACTTCTACTTTCTTCAAAGTACTATGATAAAACCTTTGCGAATCTTAATGCTGTTATTGTTGATGAATGGCATGAATTAATGGGGACAAAACGCGGAGTTCAGATGGAATTGGCACTTTCCCGGTTAAAAAACCTTTCAGAAGAGATGCGCATCTGGGGCGTTTCAGCGACTATAGGCAATCTTGAGCAAGCCAGAGAGGTGTTGCTTGGACCGAGTTCCAGTGCCTGGAAGAATTCGGTTATGATCAGGGCCAAAATAAAAAAGAGGATAAGGGTTCATTCAATTATTCCAGAGAAAATGGAGCGGTTTCCCTGGCGGGGCCATCTCGGGTTGCATTTAATAGATGAGGTGGCACCTATTATTAAAAAGTCCAAAACAACTTTGCTGTTTACCAATACTCGTTCCCAGTGTGAATTATGGTTTCAAAGGCTAATTCAAAAATATCCTGAATTTGCTGGAGAACTGGCCATGCACCACGGCAGTATCAATAAGGAGACACGGTTATGGGTGGAACAAGCTATAAGGAATGGTCGTCTAAAGGCTGTTGTGGCCACTTCCAGCCTGGACCTAGGTGTTGATTTCGCTCCTGTGGAAACCATCATCCAGATAGGAGGGCCAAAAGGAGTGGCCAGATTTATACAGCGTGCCGGAAGAAGCGGACATGCACCCGGCCAAGAAAGTGTAATCTATTTTTTGCCTACTCATGCTATGGAACTTATGGAAGCCTCAGCGTTGCAGAGGGCGGTAAAAGCTATGGATATAGAAGATCGGATTCCATATCTTCTCAGTTTTGATGTACTTGTGCAATACCTTATCACCCTGGCAGTTTCCAACGGATTTTTTCCGAAAGATATTTGGCCGGAAGTGAAGTCTACCTTTTGTTTCCAGGGAATTACCAAAGAAGAGTGGCGCTGGGTATTAAACTTTATTACAAAAGGAAGCCAAAGTCTGGAAGCCTATGATGAATATAAAAAGGTGATGATTAAAGGTGATGGCAGGTTTAAAGTAGAGAATCGTTCGGTAGCCATGCGGCATCGATTACAGATAGGAACAATTGTAAGTGATGCGGTATTAAGTGTTAAATTCTTAAAAGGTGGATATATAGGAACCATCGAAGAATGGTTTATCTCTAAGCTAAATCCCGGTGACGTTTTTACTTTTGCTGGAAGAAACCTGGAATTGATACGCATTCAAAACATGCAGGTATTGGTTAAGGTATCGAAGGTAAAAACCGCAAAGGTGCCCAGTTGGGCAGGTGGAAGAATGACTTTCTCGGCCCAGATGAGTGATTTACTGAGAGAAGAGATGTATAAAGCGGCGGAATCGGTTAATTCAAAAAAAGAAATCTCGCGTGAATTGCGAGCTTTGCAGCCTATTTTAAAAAGACAGTTAAAGGAATCCATTATTCCCCAAAAAGATGAGTTTCTTATCGAAACCTTTAAAACAAGAGAAGGTTATCATGCCGTATTTTATCCTTTTGAAGGAAGGTTTGTGCACGAGGCCCTTGGCAGCTTACTGGCTTATCGTATCAGCTTGCTCCGGCCTATTACATTTTCCATCGCCTTTAACGATTATGGTTTTGAATTACTGTCAGATCAGGAGATCGGTATGCAGCAGGTGTTAGATAATAATCTATTTTCTTCGGAATATTTGATGGATGACCTGTATAAAAGCTTAAATTCAACAGAGATGGCTCGAAGGAAATTCCGGGATATTGCCGTTATAGCGGGCCTGGTTTTTGCCGGCTACCCTAACAAACAGATAGGAAGTAAACATCTTCAGAGTAATTCCCAGTTGCTTTTTAGCGTGTTTAGAGATTATGAGTCAGAAAATTTACTTTATCAGCAGTCTTACCGGGAAACTTTCGAACATCAGCTTGAGGAAGGAAGGTTGAGGTCAGCCTTAAAGAGAATTGAAAGACAGTATGTTGTGTGGAAAGATTGTGAAAAACCCACTCCATTTTCATTTCCTATCATTACCGACAGGCTTCGGGAAAAATTATCCTCAGAAAAATTGGAAGATAGGATTCGCCGGATGGTCGAGGAATTAGAAAAATGAATTACCGATTTTTCAGACTTTTGTTTATATAATTTCTAACCAACTCCGTAGTCACTCCAAATAGTAAGTGAGCAAATAACTCGTTTGCCTGGGTTTTAAGGGGAATATCTTTGGGGTTTTCTTCAAGTCCCAGCATGGGAAGGGAGGTTTCATGGGTCGTAAACCAGATGGAGGCACCCAAAATCATTCCATCTGTAATTTTTAGATGGTCCTTGTCTTTTTTTCCATAACCATAAGCGGCACCTAAACTTGCTCCAACTGGGAAATTCACTAGTTGTTCAGCCAATGCTTCATTTTGAACACTTATAGGTCCACCTGTAATCTTTGTAGAAAGATTATCCAAAATTCTGATTTGTGCTGATCGCTGTTCAACTTTTCTTACAGGCAAATAACGTTCTACAATACTTTTTACGGCGGTTCCGGCAAGCCCTCCTAAAATTCCTGAAATTACTGCTCTTTGTGTTTCTGGGGTGAAAGAATCTTTGTTTAGAATGGTAGTTAGTTTCATGACTAAAAGTATTTAATGTTAAAGCTATTTCATACTCGATGTTTATGCAATTGTTTAACACGTATTTGGGATGAGTTGTTTAAAAATTGATAATTTTAAGGTATGAGTAAAACATTATATACAGCTTTGTTGCAGGTTGATCTTAAATGGGAAGATCCACAGGCTAACCGCAGTTTGTTTTCCAAGGAAATCAAAGCACTTTCAGATCAAGTAGATCTCATTATTCTCCCGGAAATGTTCACCACTGGTTTTAGTATGAACGCTGAGAAATTAGCGGAAAAGAATGATGGACTCAGTTTTAACTGGATGAAGGAGATGGCCGGGTTGAAAAATGCTGCCATAACTGGAAGCCTTATTATTACTGAAAATGGTAAATACTATAACCGTCTGTTTTTTGTCTTTCCTGATGGAAGCTTTAAATCTTACGATAAACGTCACACCTTTACATTGGCTAAAGAAGATCGGACCTATACGGCTGGAAATGAAAGATTAATTGTGAACTATAAAGGATGGAAAATTTGTCCCCTTATTTGTTACGACCTACGTTTTCCGGTCTGGTCAAGAAATACAGAAGCTTATGATTTACTAATCTACGTGGCCAATTGGCCTGAAAAAAGGGTGGCCGCATGGGATGCCTTATTGAAAGCCAGAGCTATTGAAAATATGAGCTATTGTATTGGCATTAACCGAACCGGGATTGATGGTAGTGGCCATAATTATTCAGGCCACAGTGCTGCTTACAACTGTCTCGGAGAGAACTTAACAGGGGAATACAGGGAATTACCTTTTGTGGAGGAAGTAGGTCTGGAGAAAGATCATGTAGAGAATACCAGGAAGCAGTTAAGGTTTCTTCAGGATAGAGATGATTTTATTTTAAAATAAACCGCTCATTTAAATCCCAGTTGGAACGCACCTCCAGGGTGTCACTATGGTAAATAATTCTTTCTGCTTGGCGCTTTTTAAGATAATTGCCGGTATCCCATTTTTGGTTACTGTTTTCATCTATAATTACCCTTACCAGGTATTTTGCCGGTTTGAGAAATTTGAAATTGAAATCTGTCTGGTTTTCTGAATATCTTTCTGCCTGAACTTCTCCATCGAGATTGGTTAGTTGGGCTATAATCGGAGTGTTTTCTACATTCTGTAATCGAAGGATCACACTACCGTACTCTGAGTATGGTCTTGTAGTGATTTGCGTACTTATAGTGTCGTTTGTTTCTCCGAAAAGATCGGTAAGCGCACCAGGCAAAGCGCGGATTTGATATTGGTTATTTTCTTCCTTCTCAAAATGAACTTGAAGTTCATTTTCAAATAGTAAAAGCTCTGCTGAGAAATTTACTTCTGAAGAATCTTTATCTAAAATTCTTATCAGCTCTGCATTGCTTTCTACAAGGGGGGTATTAGCACGAAATATAAAATTTTGATCGAATTCGATATTTCCACTTGGTTCAGTAGTCACCATAAGGGTATCGCGATCCAGTTCAGAGATTTTGGTGAAAAGAGTATCTCTTTTTCTAGGAGTGACTATTTCAAATGAAAGGCTGTCGGAATGGGGTTTTTGGTTGTACCAGTAATAGAGTGTATCCGTTTTGGGATCTTTTATCACGCGGGAGCGAAAGCCTTCTGGTTTGGTCATTAAAAGGTTTATTTCAAGACTGTCAAAATCTGTGACTCCTTCATAGCCAAATAAGATCTGGTTACCTTTTAATAATTTAGGCCTTTCCACTTCGAATTCAAGCTCTTCTTTAAAAAGTGAAATATGGTAGCTAGTATCTGTGGGGAGTGTGATTGATTCTTCAATAAATCCTATTTTCTCTGACTTGGGATTAAATTTATAATTTGAATTTTTATCCTGAATCGCCACCATTTGGTATGTTCCTGCCTTGAGATTTTCTAGTTCAAAAGTGAAGATGCTGTCTTTGGAATAGGTGACATATCTGGGATTTTCTTTAAAGACAATTGAATCGGAAAAGGTGGAATCCACTTCGTATAAAAATATTGAAACTGGGGCTTCAAGCTCTTTCAGCGTAGCATCACTTACAGTTCCCTGGACAGATAGCGAATCGAGATAGTCTCCCGTGGAAAACACATATTTAAAATAATCCAATTCATTTCCTTCGTTGTTGTCAACTATACTTTTTCCGAAATTGATGGTATAAGTGGTATTATCCTGAAGCGTATCAAAGATCTCAATCCTTATATCTTTCCTAGCACTGCCCAATGGAAGAATAGTAGGTTTTGGATCCATTGGGGGGGATATAATAATCTGTTCCTGTGGTTTATTAAGTTTGATGTATTCATTAAAAAAGATACGAATCTCCTCGCCTTTAAAGTTGGTACTAAAATTTTCAGGGGTGGCCCTTACAAATACTGGTGGTTCTTCATCTTCTGGACCGCCCTGAGGCATACCTTTTTTTGCACATTGAACCATTCCCAGGGCCAGGAAAATTATAATAAGAAAATTCGGAATTCGATGAAGCATATTTTCGCAATGAATCTTTACACAAAGAAACGATAATTTTAGTTTTTGCGGCATACATCAATCGGTAATTGGCTTACCTGGCAGTCAAAAGCCAACCCTATTTTCCATACTAAGCATTCCTATAAATACTTTTTCGGTAGTGTTCTCGTTATCAAGATGGAAGTAAGAAAATGAAGACTCGTTAACAATCAGTCTAAAATGATTTCTTAATTATTCAATTAGGTTTGGCTAAATTGACAATTTTTTGGGTAGAATAAATTAATCAAATCGTGAAACATTTGTTAACAACTTGTCGGTTCCCTGACTAAACTCATAAATTTACAATCTAAATTCTATTATATGATGACTGAAAAGAAGAACAATACAGCCTTGAAGGTTTTAACCGGAATTCTGGCAGTCGCCCTTTTAGTATTGGGCATTTATACCATTAAATTTTACAATGAAGAAAAGGAAAATAAAGCTATCCTTCAAAAAGAGAAAGCAGTTATTGAGGATGAACTCAATGACCTCATTATTAAATATGATGAGGCGATAGAGGAAAATGAAGTGTTGGACCAGGACCTAGTGAACGCCCGCGATAGAATAGAACGCCTTCTGGATTCCGTTAAAGATTACGATGCTACCTACGCTATGAATACCCGTTTACAAAGAGAGGTCTCTAACTTAAAGGTAGAAAGGGAACGATTATTCCGAATTGTAGACAGTTTAAGTGCTCAGAATCAGCGAATGGCAACAAGTCTGGATAGCACTAGTCTTGCACTTGAGGAAAGGACCAGGCTTTCCGATTCTCTTCAAAATACAAATCAAAATTTAGCCAACAAGGTAGACCGGGCCTCACAATTGAAAATCACGAGTCTTTCGGGAGAAGGTGTGATTGTAAGAAATAGTGGGAAACTAGTGGAAAACGACCGCACCCGACGAATTGACCAGATAAGAACCTGTTTTACTATTACCGCCAATGATCTGGCTGGTCCTGGTGAAAGAAATATGTATGTTCAGGTTTATAATCCTGAAAATGAGCTAGTAGGCGATAAAATTGTAGTTAATCATGAAGGAGGGCCTATGGTGTATAGTGCGGCTTCTAAAGTTTACTATGAAAATAATGAACTCGACGTTTGTATTCTGGCAAATACCATCGAAGATAAACTACTGGAAGGAACCTATAAGGTTTATGTTTATGCTGAGGATAACTTACTCGGTACAGGATCTTTCAGTCTTCGGTAATTAATAATTAAATTTCAAAGGCCGCCTTGACTAATATCGGGGCGGTTTTTTTATTTTTGCGCTATGGCAAAACAAGAAGATCTATTTAAAAATGTAATATCCCATGCAAAAGAGTATGGGTATATTTTTGCGTCGAGTGAAATTTATGACGGTTTAAGCGCCGTGTATGATTATGGTCAGAACGGTGCTGAATTAAAAAAGAATATCAAGGATTATTGGTGGAAAAGCATGGTTCAATTGCATCAGAATATTGTTGGCCTCGATGCGGCAATCTTAATGCATCCGACCACCTGGAAGGCTTCAGGCCATGTAGATGCTTTTAATGATCCACTTATTGATAATAAAGATTCCAAAAAGCGTTATCGTGCAGATGTGCTTGTGGAGGATTATGTCGAGAAAATCCATCAAAAGGCGGAGAAGGAAATTAACAAAGCTCGAAAGCGTTTTGGAGATGCTTTCGATGAAGAAGAATTTATATCCACCAACCCTAGGGTAATTCGGTATCGCAAGAAACAAAAAGAAATTCTGGAACGGCTAGCAAAGTCGTTAACAGAAGAGGACTTGGATGATGTTAAGGCACTTATTGAAGAATTGGAAATAGCTTGCCCTGAGAGCGGTTCAAAAAACTGGACCAATGTAAAGCAGTTCAATCTGATGTTTGGTACCAAATTAGGAGCTTCATCGGAAACTGCTTCCGACCTGTATCTCAGGCCTGAAACTGCCCAGGGGATTTTTGTAAACTTTTCAAATGTGCAGAAGACCGGCAGAATGAAAATACCTTTTGGAATTGCACAAATAGGAAAAGCTTTTAGAAATGAAATTGTAGCCAGGCAGTTTATTTTTCGGCAGCGAGAATTTGAACAGATGGAAATGCAATTTTTTGTTCGGCCGGGAGAAGAGTTGAAGTGGTTTGAGCATTGGAAAGAAACACGCCAAAAATGGCATGATTCTCTCGGGCTGGGAAATGAAAATTACCGTTTTCACGATCACGAAAAAATGGCTCATTATGCCAATGCTGCTACAGATATAGAATTTAATTTTCCTTTCGGTTTCAAAGAGTTAGAAGGAATTCATTCCCGTACAGATTTTGATCTTAAAGCTCACGAAGAATATTCAGGAAAGAAATTACGGTTTTATGACCCTGAGCTCAAGGAGAATTATGTTCCCTATGTGATAGAAACCTCCATTGGTTTAGACCGAATGTTTCTTGCAGTATTTTCCGCTTCTTTAAAAGAAGAAGAGCTGGAAGGTGGGACAACCAGGACTGTATTAAAACTTCCTGCCGTGCTCGCTCCTACTAAGGCAGCAGTGCTGCCTTTGGTTAAAAAGGATGGTTTACCGGAATTAGCAAAGGAAATCATAGACGAATTGAAATGGGATTTTCAGGTGCAATATGATGAAAAAGATGCCATTGGCCGCAGATATCGTCGACAGGATGCTGTGGGAACACCGTTCTGTATTACGGTTGACCATGATTCGTTGGAAGATCAAACGGTAACCCTCCGTTATAGAGATTCCATGGAGCAAAAACGCGTGAAAATTTCGGATCTGGCATCCCTAATTAGAGAAGAAGTCGATTTTAAAAAATGGCTGAAATAGAAATCGTTTTATCCAGCTCAGTTTAAAAAGAGGCATTTAATACTTTATTAGATGCCTCTTTTGTTTCTATTATCCTGATATTGATTATTTTTAAAGAATATATCAAGAAACGCTGTAGATGAAAAAAATACTATTCCTGCTTACTTTATTATTCTATGTTTTTCAACATTCTACCGTAGCACAGGAAAGGGAAGTGGCCGGGCCTGCGTATGTTGATTCTGCTCAGGCAGTGCCATCTGCGGCCTTTTCAAAATCCAGATTTGTACCTCCTACAACAGCATACAAATTATTTAATCCCAGGGATCGCGGTATCAATAAAATCGTCCCGGGGAAAGGGCTGCCAAAAGGGGAAGACCCGGTAAGGCAGTATAAAATGGGGGATGTTAAACTTTCTGGAGCAAAAAAGCTCAATTTTCAAGCGGTAAATACCAGGGCGACTCCTTCTGATCCTACGGGAGTTGCAGGACCCAATCATTATGTAAATGCATGGAATGCTGCTTTTTCAATATTTGATAAGAACGGAAATCAATTGATCCCTCCGGCAGACCTGTCGAGTTTGGGTGGTGAATTTGCTAACGAAAGAGGGGGAGATCCGATAGTGGTTTATGATGAAAATGCTGAGCGTTACCTTATAAGTCAAATGGACACGCTCCCTGGAAGTTTTTTAATAGCTGTTTCGCAAGGTCCGGATCCTGTAAATTCAGGGTGGTACACATACCGATTCCCTACTAATGGGATGTTTCCCGATTATCCAAAGATGTCTGTCTGGTCAGATGGATATTATTTTACCACCAATAAAGACAATACAACTGCTGATCAAAGTGAGGTCATATACGTTATGGAACGCGATAAAATGCTAAGGGGAGAATCGGCTAAAGTTATTGGGTTCCCACTTCCCGGGATAAAAACTAGTCGGTTTTATAGTCCAGCAGGATTTAATGTTAATGGTAAGGAATTGCCTCCGCCGGGGAATTCACCCATAGTTTATATGCAGGATGATTCCTGGGAAGGTATAAATGAAGATCATTTAAAGCTTTGGTTGGTCAATGTGGACTGGGATCAACCAAGTAATTCTACGATCTCCGAATCGCAGGAACTGGGAGCTGCTGAAGGAGTTTCACCTTTTCATTCTACTTTTGACGGCGGTTCTTTCAAAAATTTATCTCAACCTTTTGATGCCCTGGATATCGATGCGCTGCAGGCCACAATGATGTACGCTACACAATACCGAAGGTTTGGAACCCATAATTCGGTGGTAATGAATTTTGTGGTAGATGTGGAGCCCAGCGCAGCTGAACATGCTGCTGTGAGATGGTATGAGCTTCGCCAGCGGCAGGATGGCCAACCATGGCAAGTATATCAGGAGGGCACGTATGCTCCAGATAAAAGTGACAGATTCGGTGGTAGTATTGCCATTGATGCTGAAGGTAATATAGGTTTAGGTTACACTGTGCTGGATGATAGTCCAGAGCACCCTATCCCACCCTCACTCCGTTTTACCGGTAGGTTTGAAGGTGATCAAAGAGGGGTGATGACTGTGGAAGAAGAGAGTATTATTGAGGGAATTAGTCCTAATCCAAGTTTCCGGTATGGAGATTATTCGCATATGAGTGTTGATGCAGCTGACGGATTAACTTTCTGGTATATAGGTGAGGTATTTGAAGGAGATCAACGCATAAATCAGGTTGGTACATTCAGAATTGCACCCGAATATAATAATGATCTAGCTCTCACAAAATTGGTTGCACCAGTAGAATCTACCTTGGGAGAAAATGAAGAAATTACCATAAGAATCAGGAATCTAGGAAGGAATTCACAATCAGATATAGAGGTCAGTTATACTGTAAATGGTGGACAAACAGTCACCGAAATTATCAGTGAAACTATAGGGAGTACAGAAATGTTGGAATATACCTTTGATCAAACCGTTGATCTTTCACAAGCCGGTGCAACTTATGAAATCAGCCTAAATATCAACCTTGCTTCTGATGAGAATCAAAGCAATAATGAACTCACAGAAAGCATTCTTCATCTTCCGCCCAATGATATTGGGATAAGTTCTATAGATTCCCCGTTAACAGGGGAGTTTTTGGATGCTACCGAAGAGGTGGTAGTAACCATTGAAAATTATGGTGGAATGCCACAGGAGGATTTCCAGGTGAGTTATCAGCTAGGTAATAATTTTAGTGTAGTGGAGAATTTTCCCGGATCCCTTGGAGTTGGTGAAGATGAAGTTTATACTTTCTCTAAAACTGTTGATCTTTCTAAATCTGGTTGGTATAGAATAGAGGCCAGTACTCTTCTTGAGACAGATTCAAAGCCTGAAAATGATTCGCAGGTGGAAACCATCGTGAGTATGGATTGTATTCCTCGAGGCAGTGATTGCAGCTTTGGTGATGGTATTTGGTCTTTCCAACTTGGTGATATTTTAAATGAAAATATCCCATGCGGGAATGGCTATGCTGATTTTACCGATCAGACAACCATTTTGGACCGCTCGCAGGGACCTTTTGAAGTATCGGTTCAAACCTCTTTTGTTGCACAGGAAAGAGAGCAATTTTCAATGTGGATAGACTTTAATGATAATGCCGTTTTTGAAGACTCTGAACTGATTATTGAATCTCAGGCCTTAACCCGATATAAGGCATGGGAAACTTTTGAATTTGATCTTCCAGGAGATGCTCCGCTTGGGCAACACTTATTAAGGATTAGGGCAGGGGATACTGATCCTCAATGGAGTGGAGACCTGAATTCTCCGTGTTCGGTAATGCAATACGGAACTACTCATGATTATACCGTTACTATTACTGATAGCACCTTAGATATTGAGGATATGCTTCTCTCGGAAGCGGAATTTATTATTCTTTCTCAGGATCAGCAGCATTTTAAGGCCATTCTGGAGACTACATATGATCAACCTTTACGGATAAGTGTCTATGATATCCTAGGGCAACAAATGATCGAAAATCAGGTCGAAACCGATGGAAGCGCTTACGTATACGAGTTTGATATGAGCTATGCGGCCAGAGGGGTCTATCTTGTAAGGGTAGGGACCAGGAAGATTGGGAAGGTTAAACGAATTATCGTGAAATAGAACACGATTTTCCTTGATAAATTTTATAAATAATAGTATTCTTTTTTAATAAATTCTCCGCCTTGTGGTTTTTGGAGGAAAGCTTATTTTTGAACAAAATCGATTAAATGAAAATCATTTCTTATAACGTAAACGGAATAAGAGCAGCGCTGAGAAAGGGATTTTTAGATTGGGTACAACAGGTAAACCCCGATGTAGTATGCCTTCAGGAAATAAAAGCCCAACCCGAACAACTTAATCTCGAAGATTTTGAAGAGGCTGGATATCATTATCATTACTGGTATCCTGCACAAAAAAAAGGATATAGCGGGGTGGCTATTCTAAGCAAAACCAAACCTGAAAATGTAGAATTTGGGACAGGGATAGATTATATGGACTTTGAAGGACGTAATATCAGAGTAGATTTTCAACATTTTTCTATTATGAGCCTTTATCTGCCTTCGGGAACAAATATTAATCGTCTTGAGCACAAATTGCAATATATGGACGATTTTCAACGATATATTGATAATCTTAAACTTGAAGTGCCTAATTTAATAATCTGTGGAGATTATAATATTTGTCACCAACCCATTGATATCCATGATCCGGTTCGTTTAAAGAATGTATCTGGTTTTCTACCCGTAGAACGGGAGTGGCTGGATAATTTTATGAAAAGTGGCTTTATTGATTCTTTTAGGTATTTCAATGATGAGACGGACCAGTATTCCTGGTGGAGTTACCGTGCCAATGCACGCGCCAATAACAAAGGCTGGAGAATAGATTATAACCTGGTTGCAGAGCCGCTGGAGGATAAATTAAAAAGAGCCGTGATATTACCTGAGGCTTGTCATAGTGACCATTGTCCGGTCTTGCTAGAACTTGAATAAAATCCCGAAAATTTTATATATGAATAAAATAGCCTTATTGTTTATAATAGTTTTCTCCATGAATTCTTGTGTTTCTTCAAAAGTTTACAATGAACTTGAAAGTAAACACGCGGAGCTGAAGAGAGAGAACAGAAATCTCAAAAGCGATCTGGACAGATATAAGGATTTGGAAGAAGATTTTGCGGTATTGAAAAGGGATTATGGTGTAGTTATTTCCGAAAGAGATAGTTTAAGAAAAGAACTGACTAGCATTAAACGGAATTATGAAACACTTAAGGACTCGTATGATGCCCTGGAAGAGAATAGCTCAGCCGCTATCGCAGACAATTCCCGTCAAAATCGGCAACTTCTTGCAGAGTTAGAGGAAAAAGAAAATGAACTGGTAAAAGAGCAAGCTCGACTTAATCGCTTACAAAGGGATTTGGATCTTAGGTCAAAGAGAATTGATGAGCTGGAAGGACTTATAGCAGCCAAGGATGCTAAGATGAATGCCCTTAAAAATGCCATTTCGAAAGCGCTTACCGATTTTGAAGGAAGGGGTTTAAGTGTGGAACAGCGCGAGGGGAAAGTGTATGTATCTATGGAAAACAAATTACTTTTTAGTTCGGGGAGTTGGGCCGTAAATGCCGAAGGAAGACAAGCAATTCAACAGTTAGGGCAGGTTTTGGCACAAAATCCTGATATCGCTGTACTGATAGAAGGCCATACCGACGATGTACCATACGGCGGTAGTGGACCTTTAAAAGATAATTGGGATCTTTCCACAAAAAGGGCAACTTCCATTGTCCAGATCCTTAGGGCAAATAATAATATTGAACCACAAAATCTTACCGCTGCAGGCCGAGGACAACATGCTCCTGTTGCTACAAATGAAACGGCCGAAGGCAGAGCAAAGAACAGGAGAATTGAAGTCATTCTTACTCCTAAACTTGATGAGGTAACCAGATTGCTTAACCAAACTGAATAAAGGATCTTCGTAGGAAATTAAAATATGAAATATACTAACTTACCTGGCACCGAAATAAAAGTCAGTAAAATATGTCTGGGCACGATGACCTGGGGAGAACAGAATACAGAGGCCGAAGGTCATCAACAAATTGATTTAGCGCTGGATAAAGGAGTGAATTTTCTTGATACCGCCGAAATGTATGCTGTACCTGCACGCCCCGAAACCCAAGGAAGGACGGAAGAAATTATCGGTACTTGGCTTCATAAAACCAAACGAAGGGATGAGGTGGTCCTGGCTTCAAAAATTGCTGGTCCGGGAGAGCAGGTAGCGCATATCCGTGAAAATCTTGGGTATTCAAAAAAAGCCCTTGAGGAGGCTCTGGATAAAAGCTTAAATCGTTTACAAACCGATACTATTGATGTTTACCAATTACACTGGCCCGAGAGACAAACTAACTTTTTTGGGAAAAGAGATTTTACGGTAACCGAAGATGAGGTTTGGAAGGAAAATTTTGAAGAAGTGCTTTCTAACCTACAGGACTTTATAAAAAAAGGAAAGATTAAGTATATAGGTCTTTCCAATGAAACGCCTTATGGCTTAATGCGTTTTCTCGAAGAAAGCAAAAAGGATCTGCCTCGAGTTATAACAGTTCAGAACCCGTACAACTTATTAAACCGAAAGGACGAAATTGGATTGACAGAGGTCCTTCATCGTGAAAAGGTTGGTTACCTTCCCTATTCTCCTCTTGGAATGGGTGTTTTGTCAGGAAAACATCTAAATGGGATAAAAAAGAACAGCAGGCTGGATTTATATCCACAGTATAAGAGATATTCGGGGGAGCAGGCGGTAAAAGCCACCCGGGAATATGAGGGAATAGCTAAAAAATATGGACTTAGCTTTGCTCAAATGTCATTGGCCTTTATCAATCAACAGCCATTTGTTACCAGCAATATTATTGGTGCAACTAATTTGGATCAACTTGCAGAAAACATTGCAAGCATAGATCTAGAACTTTCACCGGAGGTCATTGAACAGATAAATGCGGTCCACCAGAGAATTCCAAATCCCGCACCTTAAATGGGAGTGACTAGACTCTGATGAATAAATACAGCTCGGTCTTCAAAGGTCCTTACATGATACCAATCTTGGGATTTTCCTAGCGTAACTAACGTGTCATTAGCCTTGAGGGTTTCAAGAACTTTTGAATTTTGTGTTCCTGGACGATTTCTCAGGTTTGCTTTTAAAGAAGTAATCAGAAGCTTTTCTGGATAGGGACTTTCTGAAGCTTCTTCGTTCACCAGATTTGGTGTTTGAAATACAAATGCAAGTGGATCTATCGCACCGCTATAGCTTTGGTAGATTCCAAAATGTAAATGGGGTGGAGTGGTGCGAGCATTTCCGGTATTTCCTACATATCCAATGGTGTCTCCCCTCTTCACTTTTCCCGAATTCGGGTGGATACTGTCTAGGTGAGCATAATACAAGGATTGATTTCTTTGATAATCTCGTAGCCAAACCTGTTTACCTCCTAGACCTTTATTGCCAGTATAGGTGATTTGGCCATCTGTTGCGGCTATCACTGGTGTTCCGCGTCTGGCGAAAATATCTATTCCTTCGTGGCTTCTAGTGCCACCTCCTCTGGCTGCACCCCAGAAGCTTTGAATGGAACTGTTCTTACCTCCTTTAACCGGAAATTCATAGGCTGGTCTTTTTTCTATTTTAAATACAAAAGAGGTGCTGGCTTCAATTTCAGGTTGAATGATTAATTTATAGCTACCGCTTTCTTTAGGTTCAAAATGAAATTCTTTGGCCTGGAAATCTGCTGTCTTAATTTTTTCAAATGGCCTGAGGGAATCTTCTTTTTTCTTATATAGCTCCATGAAAATCAAATCCTTTATGGAATCTGTTTTCGTTTTAACTTTGAGAATTTCGCCCTTTTTAAGTTCCATTTCATAGGCATAGACCTGAAAACTTCGGGGTAAGAATTTACCCGATTCGAGATAGGGAAGTTCTATATTCACGCTATCTGTAAGGGCAAGATCCGCCCTAGACAACCATATTTCATATAACTCCTCAGAAATATTAAAATCTTGCTGATATTTCTCCTTTGCCGTTGGTTTGGAAATGAAGTTGGAAGCCTTTTTGATATGAGAACACGCATTGGTTAATAAAACAAGGCTTATTAAGAGTATTTTTATCTTCAACATCTTTTTCATAGTCGCCCGCATTCAAGCAGGAACTATGCCAGATTATCCAAAGAGATGGCTAACCACATCTTCTATTCTAGCCGCTTTAATTATCTGTATTGAAAAATTAGTTTTTGGAATTTTACTTTGGTTGGCAATCATAATTTTCCCAAAACCAAGTTTGTCAGCTTCCATAATTCGTTGTTCTACCTTTGTTACAGGCCTTATCTCACCCGCCAGACCCACTTCAGCTGCAAAGCAAATATCCTTTTCTACGGCAATATCTTCATTAGAAGAAAGAATAGCAGCAACCACCGCTAGGTCAATTGCAGGATCATCTACACTTATCCCTCCTGTAATATTGAGAAAGACATCTTTCGCACCCAATCGAAACCCTGCTCTTTTTTCCAAAACTGCCAGGAGCATATTAAGTCTTTTTACATTGTAACCTGTTGCCGAGCGCTGAGGGGTTCCATATACTGCAGTGCTTACCAAAGCCTGAATTTCAATCATTAGGGGGCGCATTCCCTCTAGAGTGGCTGCAATGGCAGTCCCACTAAGATCCTCCTCATTTTTCGAAATAAGGATTTCCGATGGATTGGTAACCTCTCTTAGTCCACTTCCTTGCATTTCGTATATGCCCAGTTCATGGGTTGAACCAAAACGGTTTTTGTGTGCGCGAAGGATTCGGTAGACGTGATTTCTATCACCTTCAAACTGAAGAACTGTGTCAACCATATGTTCCAGGACTTTAGGACCAGCGATACTACCCTCTTTGGTAATGTGACCAATAAGAATTACGGGGGTGGCCGTTTCTTTTGCAAATTTTATAAGTTCGGCAGTACATTCTCTTATTTGTGAAATACTCCCAGGGGAGCTTTCAATGTAATCACTATGCAGGGTTTGAATAGAGTCAATAATGACCACCTGAGGTTCTATAGTTTCAATATGCCGAAAGATATTCTGGGTTTTGGTTTCGGTGAGGATATAGCAGTTTGCTGGATTAGGATTAATTCGCTCGCCCCGCATTTTTATCTGCTGTTGGCTTTCCTCGCCAGATACATACAGAACCTTATATTTAAGCTCAAGAGAAATCTGAAGTAAAAGGGTGCTTTTACCTATGCCAGGTTCTCCCCCCAGTAAAGTTAGGGACCCAGGAACAAGACCGCCACCTAGTACCCTATCCAGTTCTTCGTTGGAAGTCCTCCAGCGATTTTCCGGTGCGGTCTCTATTTCTGAGATTTTTAGTGGTCGATTTGATCTTTTAATTTCTTTAGAAGTGGGAGATTTCCAGTCTTTTGGATCTGGTTTTTGTACCACTTCTTCAACTATAGTATTCCATTGTCCGCAGCCAGAACATTTACCCTGCCATTTTGAATATTGGCTGCCACAGTTCTGGCAGTAAAAAGTAGTCTTTACTTTAGCCATTTAAGCTCTAAATTTTTATGCTAATAACCGAAATCTTTTTTAATCGCATCGGCTTTAGCAAGCATAAAATCCGTGTCCAGAAATGCAATCTTTTCTTGTCCATAGGCTTTTTGGTAAGTTCGCATCGCCTTTCTGGGGTTGCCGGTTTCCTCTTCATAGCGCGCCTCAAAATAGGTTGCCAACATAGTGCCGGGATAGTGATCTTCTGCCAATTTGCTTAATTCTTGATAATCATCCCATCTCCGTGTTTTCTCAATGGCATTATATACCGCCATAAAATCGTTTAGTCTTATTTGCTTGTCTACTTGGAAGAGCTCGTTGATACTTTCGTATTTATCCGTTAAGTATTTAACCGGAGATATAGAAGTTTGTAATAGAATCTCGTTATATTCTTTTACCGAAATTGGACTGTAAACCTCAAACATACTTGATAGTGCGGAGGGTATAGCTTTTCCCACAAGAGAATAATGTGTAGTATTCTCAAAATTATCAAAATGGTATTTCACCATTTCATTGTCCAAAGTCTTAAGCTTGTTATCCATGGAGAGTATTTTTTCCTTAAGTTGGGCAATATCATCACTTCCTGTAGCCAGATAGTACCATTTTTTCGTTTCTGACCTGGATAGAGAGTTGCTGATCCTTTCGGTCATTTGAGGTGCGAGATCTGGACTAAGGTTGATATACCCATCAAAAATAGGGTTTGGTTTGAAGAGGTAGTAATTAATAAAGTTGGAAGTGAAATCATGGCCTACGATAACTCTGAAATCGGTGGTGCGGTATTTATTATCTAAATGTTGTAGCAATTCCATCCCCAGGAACTCGAAAAAGGCGGCGCCATCCCCTGAGGGAAGAAAATTCTTTTCGTCGTAAGCAGCGTCATAATTACGACTTCCGTTTTGGTTGATTCCAACAACGATCATCTCGGGAGCATTCTCCCAATAGGAAAAATAATCTACATTCCCTGCAACTGGTTCAAAGAGGTAATCTCCGTCCAAAACAATCATTACCGGATATTTTTTTTCAGCATTTGCCTTATAATTTCTGGGTAACTGAATTTTTAATTGTCGCTCCTCCCCGAGTTTGTCCGAATTAATTGTTTGGTAGATTGTTTGTGAAAAAGTAATTATTGGAGCAATAAATACTAAAATTAAGAGTAATTTTTTCATCATAGGTGTTAATTTGGTTATATAACCCCAAGATAATCAATTATTCTTACGGTTAAAAATAGGTAATAGAATGAAGGAAAGAGCTCCTAGCACCAGTACTAAAAGGGTTTGTGTACCCCAGGTAAGCCAACCAAAGGCTTCGCCAGACTGTTTGCTTATCCCAAAAAGTACCAGAATCGCTCCAATAGCTACCGGGTAAACACCGATTCCGCCATTGGTTGCCGAAATGGCCAATGAGCCAACGACAAAGGCAGCGAACATCATACCTGCTCCAGGGGGAACCATCTCAGGTACAGAAAAACTTATAACATAAAACATTAGAATATACATCAACCAGATGAACATGGTATGGAAAAGGAAAGCCCATTTTTGTTTCATCCTGAAAATGCTTCGCATACCTTCTATTAGACCTTGTCCCATTTTTCTAACTTTTACGAGAAGGGGAAGATTGGAACGTTTGATTAACCAAATGCCTCCAACACCGGCAAGGAGAATTAGAAATAATATTGCGATGGTAATTAAGGGGTTGATCTTATTAGTTCTGAAATAAGTAAGCAGATGTTCAGTTTGGAGAATTAGGGTAAATCCCATGATGACAAGCATTACCACTATGTCTGCAATCCTTTCTGATATAATGGTGCCAAAGGCTTTGTCAAAAGGAACTTTTTCGTAGCTGGAAAGTGTAGCTGCTCTTAGCACTTCTCCGGATCGGGGAATACCAAAATTGGCAAGGTAACCTGCCATGACTGCCATAAAGGAATTTGCAAATCTGGGTTTGTAGCCCATAGGTTCAAGCATATATTGCCATCTATATGCCCGGGATATATGTGATAAGGTGCCAAAAATGAGGGAAAGAATAAGCCATATGGGGTTAGCATTGATGATATTGTCTAAAAGCTCACGGCGTTCCTGAGGAGTTGCGCTTTGTAGGGAGTACCAAATGAAAATAAACCCGAGTAATAGGGGGAGAATTATCTTTAGTATTTTAATGGATTTTTGTTTCAATAAATTAAATCAGGAGGTTATTTTCTTCATTAGGGAATACCAATGCGGGTTTGAATGATTTTGCTTCCTCAAATTCCATTATGGCATAGGCGATAATGATAAGTATATCGCCCTTAGCTACTTTTCTTGCAGCTGCCCCATTTAAGGTTATCTCTCCGGAATTTCTCGGCCCTGGTATAACATAGGTCTCTAGGCGTTCGCCATTATTATTATTCACGATCTGCACTTTCTCCCCTTCTATTATATTTGCAGCGTCCATAAGATCTTCATCTATGGTAATGCTGCCGATGTAATTGAGATCTGCGCCTGTCACTTTTACGCGATGAATTTTAGATTTTACTACGTGTACTTGCATTTTCAATTAATTTAAGGCTATATTATCAATTAACCGAACTTCCCCGGCATAGACCGCGATAAAAGCACGGCAATCCTGATCTTTCCTTTTTCGATTAATTTTTTTTAGGGTTGATGCATCAGCAATTTCGAAGTACTCCAGTTTTAAAACTGGATGGTTTTTAAACTGAGCGTTTACCCAATCTGTGATGTATTTAACACTTTTTGTGCCAAATAATTCTCTGGCTTTCAGAAGAGTTTGATGAATTAATGAAGCGTTTTCTCTTTGTATTGGATCTAGAAGTTCATTTCTGGAGCTACGTGCCAATCCATTGGGTTCTCTAAGTATAGGGCAGCCAATTATCTCTACTGGAAGTTTTTCATCCTCTGTTAATTTGCGGATAATCTGTAACTGTTGGAAATCCTTTTGTCCAAAAAAGGCTTTATGAGGTTTCACGATTTCAAAGAGCAGCTTTACTACGGTTCCTACACCGTCAAAATGTCCTGCACGAAACTCCCCTTCCATTACTTTCCCCATCGTGCCAAAATCAAATTCTTTTGAAATAACATCATCCCCGTAAAGCTCCTGGGCAGTGGGAGCAAAAACCCATATATCTGGGTTAAGGGATTCTAATAAATTAATATCTTGTTGAAGGCCTCTTGGGTACTTTTCGAGATCCTGAGGGTTATTGAACTGGGTGGGGTTAACAAAAATACTCACCGCCACCTGGTCACAGATCTTTAAGGCGTTCTGCACCAAAGACAGATGTCCTTCGTGAAGCGCGCCCATAGTAGGTACCAATCCCAGGGTTTTTCCTTCAGATTTGAGCTGGCTTACCGCTGTTTGAAGGGACTCTTTTTCCTTAAAAATCTGCATATTATTAAAAAATTAACAGCGTGCAAACTTAATATATTAAGGGCAATCTGCATAAAATTTTGTAATTTTGCGTGTTTTTTATTCGCAACTGCAATTAAAGCAATGAATTTATGAAAGATAAGAGGATATTGTACGTCTCGTCTGAAGTTATACCTTACCTACCTGAAACCGAAATATCATCCACGTCTTTTGAAGCCGCAAAAATGGTAAACAATCTTGGGGGTCAAATTAGAATTTTCATGCCCAGGTTTGGTAATATCAATGAACGACGCCACCAGTTACATGAGGTAATTCGGCTTTCTGGGATGAATCTGGTAATTAATGATCTTGATATGCCTCTAATCATTAAAGTGGCCTCAATACCTAAAGAACGGATGCAGGTCTATTTTATTGATAATGAAGATTATTTTAAGCGGAAAGCTACGCTTACCGATGAAGAGGGGAATCTTTTCGATGATAATGATGAGCGGGCAATATTTTTTGCAAAAGGAGTAATTGAAACCGTGAAAAAGTTGAACTGGTCTCCTGATATTATACATGTTCATGGTTGGCTAGCTTCCTTATTACCTCTATACCTAAGACGTTATTACGGAAATGAACCTTTGTTTAGTGATGCAAAAATTGTGACCTCGGTATACAATCAAAGTTTTGAGGGAACATTAAGTGAAGACATGCAAGAGAAGGTGTTGTTTGACGGCATGGAGAATCAGGACGTGAAGCATCTGAAAAATCCTAATTACGTTAATCTAATGAAAACCGCTGCGGATCACTCCGATGCTCTAATTCAGGGTAGCGAAGAAATCCCAGCCGAGTTGTCGGATTATATGACCAAACTCAAAAAACCCATACTTCCATATAAGACCCGGGAAGAATTTGCCCAGGCTTATCAGGAATTTTACACCGAAAAAGTTTTACCCCAATAGAAAAAATACCGAATGAATTTTAAGAGATTGACAAGCAAAATTGCAGCACTTGTAGTTGTAGGTTTTGTTTTAGGCGCATGTGATGATGAGTTTAGTACTGTAGGAGGAGAAATAATTGAAAACCCGGCCGATGTAGAATTGCGGGAACTGGAAGTGACAACTTACAGTAAAAAACTAAATTCGGTACAAACCAATAACCTTTCAGATTATTTACTAGGAACCTATAGTGACCCTGTTTACGGAGAGACCACAGCAAGCATTTATTCCCAAGTTTCACTCACTACGACTAATCCGGATTTTGGAGAGAACACTAAACTAGATAGTGTAGTGCTCACTATTCCGTATTACAGTACTGAAGGTGAAAGTGATGAAGAGGGTAATATCGAATACAGCCTGGATTCCATATTTGGAGATGGAAGCTTTAAGCTTTCGGTTCAGGAGGCCAGTTATTTCTTGGCAGATTTTGATCCTGATACCGATTTCCAGAGTCGACAGAAATATTATTCAGATCAACAAGATCTCATTGAACAAAATCTTGTAGGTGATGTATTGTATGAAAATGAAGACTTTAGGCCTTCTTCCGACGCGATCGTAAGCTATGGTTTTGATGAAGTAGGGGAGGCAGATACCATTACAACTGGTCCTGCTTTGAGAATTAAGCTTCCGGTAGCATACTTTCAACAGAAAATAATAAATAAGGAAGGTTCCTCTGAATTAAGTAATAATAATAATTTTAGAGATTTTTTTCGTGGTCTTTTTCTAAAGGCTGAAACCAATAGCGATTCAGGTAGTCTTGTGCTTTTTAACTTAGGAGAAGGGGATATCAACCTTTATTATACTTATGAAGCAGAAGAAACCAATGATGATGGAGATATGGAAACCATTGAAAAAGAGGCTAGCTATGAACTGAAATTTGGAAGCAATGCCGTTAATACTTTTGAAGGTGAGTTTCCTGCGGATGTGCTACAGGAGATAACGAATGCAGATTCTGTAAACGGAGAAGAGAATCTTTTTCTTAAAGGAGGTCAGGGAAGTATGGCTATAGTCGAGCTTTTCGAGGATGAATCTCAATTAGAAGAACTAAGAGAAAATAATTGGCTTATTAATGAAGTTAATCTTCAATTTTATGTGAATCAAAATCTTTTGGGGGGTAGCCAGGAGCCGGAAAGGTTGTATATCTATGACCTGGATAACAACAAGGTGCTTGCTGATTACTCTTTTGCCGAACAATTCATAGGCGATTTTAATCCTGAAGACCCTTCAGAGTCGTTGAAAACTTTTTCAAAACCCCTGGAGAGGAAGGACAATGGAGAAGGATTGAAATATACTTTAAACCTTACTCAACACGTTAATGAAATTATTAATAATGAAGGAGAGAACGTGAGGCTTGGTTTAGTAATCACACAAAATATTAACCAAACCGCTAACTCTGATGTGAGAGATGGTGGTGAAGTAAGCCGCGTGCCTGCTATGTCTGTCTTGGCGCCGCTAGGAACCGTTCTTTACGGGAATGCTGCTGAAGATGAAGAGAAGCAACCAAAACTTCGGATTTATTATACGCGAACCAGCCAGTAAAAACTATTAACTTAATCACCAATAACTTAAATTATGTGCGGAATTGTAGGTTATATTGGGCATAGGGATGCTTATCCTGTAGTGCTCAAAGGACTCCAGAGACTGGAATATCGCGGTTACGACAGTGCCGGGATGGCCCTTTACGATGGGGGGGAACTTAAACTTTGTAAAACTAAAGGTAAAGTTGCCGATTTAAAAGAAAAACTCGAAAGTTCAATTTCCAATAAGGGAAATGTAGGGATAGGACATACCCGCTGGGCTACTCATGGAGTGCCGAATGATATTAACTCTCATCCTCATTATTCCAATTCAGGAAATCTTGTCATAATTCATAACGGGATCATCGAAAATTATGATGCTCTTAAAAAAGAACTTAAAACCCGTGGATTTTCTTTCGAAAGTGACACGGACACAGAAGTTCTTGTGAATCTAATTGAGGATGTTTCAAATAAAGAAGATGTTAAGCTAGGAAAAGCAGTGCAAATCGCTCTTAACCAAACCGTGGGGGCCTATGCAATAGCCGTTTTCGATAAAAGAAAACCAAATGAAATTGTCGTTGCGCGACTGGGAAGTCCTTTGGCAATCGGTGTTGGCGAAGACGAATTCTTTATTGCTTCTGATGCTTCTCCATTTATTGAATTTACTAACAATGCTATCTACCTGGAAGATGGGGAGATGGCTGTGGTAAGACGCGATAAGGGAGTAAAGGTTAGAAAAATCAAGGACGATTCTCTCGTTGATCCGTATGTACAGGAACTTCAGCTTAATCTAGAGCAAATTGAAAAAGGTGGGTATGAACACTTTATGCTCAAGGAAATTTATGAACAGCCAAGTGCTATTAGTGATACCTTTCGTGGAAGAATGCTTCCGGATAAAGGGATTATCAGAATGGCTGGGGTTGATGATAATATTGAAAGAATCTCCAATGCTAAGAGAATTTTAATAGTTGCCTGTGGTACCTCTTGGCATGCTGGTCTTGTGGCAGAATATATTTTTGAAGATCTTGCGCGTATACCTGTAGAGGTTGAATATGCTTCAGAATTCAGGTATCGCAATCCAATTATTTCCGAAAATGATGTAGTCATTGCTATTTCTCAAAGTGGAGAAACAGCCGATACTATGGCAGCAATTAAATTGGCCAAGGAAAAAGGTGCTTTTGTTTTCGGAGTTTGTAATGTAGTAGGCTCTTCAATTTCGCGTGAAACTCACGCCGGAGCATATACTCATGCCGGACCTGAAATTGGAGTGGCTTCCACTAAAGCATTTACGACCCAAGTCACCGTTTTGACTTTGATGGCTCTAAAATTGGCTAAGCATAAGGGGACAATCTCTAATTCGAGTTTCATGCTTCACCTGCAGGAAATGGAGCGCATACCCGCCAAGGTTGAAAGGGCATTGGAGTCTAATGAAAATATCAAAATTATTGCTGATATCTACAAAGAAGCGAGAAACTGCTTGTATCTCGGTAGAGGCTTTAACTTTCCCGTGGCTCTTGAAGGTGCCTTGAAATTAAAAGAAATTTCCTATATCCATGCTGAGGGTTATCCCGCAGCAGAGATGAAACATGGTCCTATAGCACTGATAGATGAACAGATGCCAGTTATTGTTATTGCTACCAAAAAAGGTCATTATGAGAAAGTAGTAAGCAATATTCAGGAAATAAAATCCAGGAAAGGTAAAATCATTGCTGTCGTTACTCAGGGAGATCAGGAAGTAAGAGAGCTTGCCGACCACGTTATCGAAGTGCCGGAGACTATGGAGTTATTGACGCCATTGTTGACAACCATTCCGCTTCAATTGTTATCATATCACATTGCGGTCATGCTCGGAAAAAATGTTGACCAGCCGAGAAATCTTGCTAAATCAGTCACAGTAGAGTAAGATAAATAGAACGTTAATCTATCAAAACCTTTCAGGCTATAATCTGGAAGGTTTTTGCTTTTTATCCCGAAAAAATAAGGAATAATCTGCATTAAGCGGCAATCAAAATAGGTGGTAAAAACTTATTTGTGCTGGGGTATGATTTTATCAAGAAAAAACTATCTTTGCAGCCTGAAAATAACCTGTTTGGAATTTTGATTCATATTAATTTCCCGACGGTGGTTTTAAGATTTTTAAATACTAAACATTAAAGAAATAGATAATGTCTAAAGTAACAGGTAAAGTTGCCCAGATTATTGGTCCTGTAGTTGATGTTGTGTTCGACTCAGAAAATACTGACTTACCAAAGATCTACGACTCTTTGGAAATTACAAGAAAAGACGGTTCCATTTTGGTATTGGAAGTTCAGTCTCATATTGGTGAAGAAACTGTTAGAACGGTTTCTATGGATTCTACCGATGGATTGAGCCGAGGAGTTGAGGTAGTGGCTACCGGTGCTCCTATTCAAATGCCTGTTGGCGGTGATGTGTATGGAAGATTGTTCAATGTAGTGGGAGATGCTATAGATGGTCTCGGTAATTTACCTAAGGCAGGAAAAGATGGTTTGCCTATTCACCGTGATGCACCAAAATTTGAGGATTTATCTGTTTCTACTGAAGTTTTATTTACTGGAATTAAGGTAATCGACCTAATTGAGCCTTACGCAAAAGGTGGTAAGATTGGACTTTTCGGTGGTGCCGGGGTAGGTAAAACTGTTCTTATTCAGGAATTGATTAATAATATTGCCAAGGGCCACGGTGGTCTCTCGGTTTTTGCTGGAGTAGGAGAGCGAACTCGTGAAGGAAATGACCTTCTCAGGGAAATGCTTGAATCCGGTATTATAAAATATGGTGATGATTTCATGCATTCTATGGAAGAAGGCGGATGGGATCTTAAAAAAGTAGACAAAACAGCCATGCGTGAGTCCAAGGCGACTTTTGTTTTTGGCCAAATGAACGAACCACCAGGAGCGCGGGCCCGGGTAGCGCTTTCAGGACTTACTATTGCCGAATTCTTCCGTGATGGTGCCGGAGAAGGACAGGGGAAAGACGTGTTGTTTTTCGTAGATAATATTTTCCGTTTTACCCAGGCGGGTTCAGAAGTATCGGCACTGCTTGGGCGTATGCCCTCAGCAGTAGGGTACCAACCCACTCTTGCTACGGAGATGGGAGCGATGCAGGAGCGCATTACTTCTACAAAAAATGGATCGATTACTTCAGTTCAGGCGGTATATGTACCTGCTGATGACCTTACCGATCCGGCGCCTGCGACAACTTTTGCACACCTTGATGCAACTACGGTATTGTCTCGTAAGATTGCTGAATTAGGTATTTATCCAGCTGTAGACCCTCTTGATTCAACTTCAAGAATTCTTACTCCCGAAATTTTAGGGGATGAACATTACAACTGTGCGCAACGAGTAAAAGAATTACTACAACACTATAAGGAATTACAGGATATTATCGCTATCCTAGGTATGGAAGAACTTTCGGAAGAAGATAAGCTTTCGGTGTCTCGTGCAAGAAGAGTACAGCGCTTTCTTTCTCAACCCTTCCACGTAGCCGAGCAGTTTACTGGACTTAAAGGGGTGTTAGTGGATATTAAAGAAACGATAAAAGGTTTTAATATGATTATGGATGGTGAATTAGACCACCTCCCTGAAGCTGCCTTCAACCTTAAAGGTTCTATAGAAGAAGCTATCGAAGCCGGTGAGAAAATGCTCGCTGAGGAAGACTAGAAATTTTTCACCATTACCGAAGTTCAAAATTTTAGATACCTATGCAATTAGAAATCGTAACACCCGAAGCGGTAGTTTTCCAGGCGGAAGTCGATGCTGTGAAGGTCCCAGGAGCAAATGGTGAATTCCAGATGCTTAATGATCACGCGCCAATAGTTTCTACACTGACTGCAGGTGATATTAAGATCAACCTTACTACCGTAAACAAGGATTTTTTAGAGGATCTTTCTTCAGATTTTAAAAAGGAAGGCGAAAAAGTGCTGTATTATCCGATTCAGGGTGGAGTTTTAGAAATGAAAGATAATAAGGCGATAATCCTTGCAGATTAGGTTTTTAGACCCAAAATATTTTAAAAAAGCCGAAGGAAATTCCTTCGGCTTTTTTAATGCTCTAACTTTGTAAAAGCTGTAGATTATTTTTTAAGCCATTCTAGTATTAGGTTGTCTCCAGGTTCTATTTTTAAATAATGAATTTTTATAAATTTAAGAAAGTGGCTGAAATTTTGCTTTTTTAAGAGAATCTAAATTCGCAACCTTGTAAAACCGCAGTTTATGCCTTGTTTTCCTTATTAAACTTAAATAATATCTGCTATATTTGCTGAGAACGGAATTTTTAAGAAAAATATGCTAACAGCTATACTTTTAGGGTTTTTATTTGCTTTGTTCCTCGTTTTTACGGGGAAGATTTTTAAAGGTAAATTGGCTGTAGTTTCTGCACTTGTCCCGTTATCACTTTTTATTTATTTCGCTTCATTTATCCCGAGGATTACCTCTGGAGAAGTTGTTAGCAGAACTTATGAATGGGTTCCTTCCTTTGGGGTCAATTTAGGGTTTAGTTTAGATGGTCTCTCCCTTCTTTTTACCTTAATGATAACAGGAATTGGATTTCTGGTTTATGTGTATACTTCTTCTTATTTAAAAAACCATCAGTACCTGGATCGCTTTTATGCCTATTTGAGTGTTTTTATGGGAGCTATGTTAGGTTTGGTTCTTTCAGATAACATTATTTCTATGTTTGTTTTCTGGGAGCTTACCAGTATCAGTTCTTTTTTTCTAATTGGGTTCAACAATACAAGTGAAGCCTCAAGAAAATCTGCTCTTACAGCTCTAGGAATTACAGGGTTTGGGGGTTTTTCTTTATTGGCCGGTGCCCTGTTGCTTGGGAGTATGACTGGCACTTACAGCATTACCGAAATGCTGACTATGAAGGAGGTTCTTGCAGGAGATGAACTGTATATCCTTGCCGTCATCTTTATTTTCGGAGCTGCTTTTACCAAATCTGCCCAATTCCCCTTTCATTTTTGGCTACCCGGGGCAATGAAAGCGCCAACCCCAGTATCGACCTATTTGCATTCTGCAACTATGGTGAAAGCAGGAGTTTACTTATTAATGCGTTTTACTCCTGTATTGGGAGATACTAATATTTGGAATACTACCCTTATTATCGTGGGAGCAATAACAATGTTGTACTCAGCTGTTCATACTTTATTCCGTACGGACCTTAAGGGAGTGTTGGCATATTCCACCATTTCGGCCCTTGGTATTCTGGTTTTTCTGATAGGACTGGGAAGTCAGGGGGGCTTCCTGGCAGCAGCTGTATTTATCATCGTACATGCCCTTTATAAGGCTACCTTATTCCTTGTCACCGGGGTAATAGACCTTCAGGCAGGAACAAGAAATGTAACGGTTTTGGCAGGGTTACGCAAAGTAATGATGCCAGTTGCCCTAGCAGGCTTTCTTGCAGCGATTTCCAGTGCCGGAATCCCACCAAGTGTCGGTTTTCTCGGAAAAGAGCTTACTTATGAAGCCAGTACCCATTCCACTGGAATGGTGGTTCTAATAGTTGCGGCCATTGTACTTACGAAAATTCTATTGCTCTATGCAGGATTTGTTGCTGGTATAAAACCTTTTACTGGGGGATTACCTGAAAAATTTACTTCGGTAAAAATGCCTGGACCTTTGATGTGGGTGCCTCCTTTATTGTTAGCAATTCTGGGAATTTTATTTGGAATATTTCCTTCCCTTATCGAGTCATCACTTGTAAAACCTGTGGTAACCTCTCTCGGTAAAGATGCTTCGAGTATCCATCTGGCTTTATGGCATGGATTTAATTTGGTCCTGATATTGAGTATAATTACAATTGCGGTAGGAATTTTACTTTACTTTATGTTAAAGCCTTCGGAGAAACTCGAGAACCGAATTGGAAAATTAGAACCGCTTTCTCCAGAAAGTATTATAAAAAAAGGGAGTTACTTTTTTGCGGTATTTTCAAAATTTTGGACGAATGTTTTCCAAAATGGATATCTCCGCAATTATGTTACTACAATTATACTTTTCCTGGTAATTCTAATAGGTTACATTTTTATCGGAAATTCACGCCTGGTTATAGATCATACCAAATTGTCTCAAATTACTGCCTACGAACTGGCAGTAACTTTAATTCTTATTGCAGGCGTCTTTTACACAGTCTTTACAAGATCACGTATTGGTGCCGTGGCAGCAATGGGGGTGGTAGGTCTGGCCATTTGTTTATTGTTTGTTTTTTATAGTGCTCCTGATCTAGCAATGACCCAGTTCTCCATTGATACACTCACTGTTATCCTTTTTGTGCTTGTACTATACAGGTTACCTAAATACCTGGTGTTGTCGGATTACAAGATGAGAATCCGTGATGGAATTCTGTCTCTTACTTTTGGTGGTTTAATAAGCCTTTTGGCCTTACAGGTTCTGGCCGAACCCGTTAGTAGTGATGTTGGAGATTTCTATGCTAAAAACGCCTATATAATGGCACATGGAAAGAATGTCGTAAATGTTATCCTGGTCGACTTTAGAGGAACAGATACTTTGATAGAAATTTCAGTACTAGCTATTGCGGCAATTGGTGTTTATGGTTTGCTTAAATTACGAGTAAAAAGTTCAGATAGGCCTAACTAAAAAATAAAAAATGAAGACATTAATATTAAAAACAGCATCTATTTACCTATTACCGGTATTGTTGGTGTTTTCCGTATTTATTCTCCTCCGAGGGCACTATTTGCCAGGCGGTGGTTTTGTTGGAGGTCTTATTGCGGCTATAGCTTTTGTATTACACGCATTTGCCAATGGTCTCTCTAAATCGAAGAATTTGCTTAAAATTCATCCTGGATTTCTAATGCCAGTAGGCTTGGGGCTTGCTTTTCTCAGTGGGATTGCCCCAGTAATTGGATTGGATGATCCTTTTATGACAGGACTTTGGTTTCCTGATCCTTTTCCTGTAATAGGGAATGTCGGGTCCGCCCTCTTTTTTGATATTGGGGTCTACCTTGTTGTGGTGGGTGTAACTTTAACAATAATCTTTACAATATCGGAATCGGCTTAATTTATGGAAATACTTTTTGCAATAATAATAGGAGTGCTATATGCTTCAGGAATATATATGATTCTGCGCCGAAGCCTGGTTAAACTTATTATTGGGATTATTTTGCTTGGCAATGGTGCCAACCTTCTTATTTTTCTTCTGGGAAGAATAACAGAGGGAGCCCCACCGATTATCCCAGAAGAATCAAAGGTTTTTCTCCAAGCCTATGCCGATCCTGTTCCGCAGGCACTTATTTTAACAGCTATCGTAATTAGTTTTGGTCTGCAGTCTTTTGCTATTATCCTTGTAAAGAGAGCTCATAAGGTAGTGAAGACCGACGACTTAGACGAAATGAACGCAACCGACGAAGATTCATGACACAACAGTTAATTCTATATCCGTTATTGCTGCAACTACTATTAAGCATTCTTCTAATGTTTTTCTGGTACAGGATCAATGCACAGCGGTTTATTAGTATTTTAGGAAGTATCCTGCATTTGGGATTAACGATTTATGTTTTCAGTTTTATCTGGAATAATGGGACTCAAACTCTGCAGGCTGGAAGTTGGGAGGCACCTTTTGGTATTACCTTTATTGCTGATTCTCTATCGATAACTCTGGTACTGCTAACGGCCATTGCCGGACTAGCTGTTTCCATTTTTTCTGCCTCAGCAATGATCCCTGATAGGCTGAAATTTGGATATTTCCCCATCTTTCATTTCCTATTGCTTGGTCTAAATGGAGCTTTTTTAACCGGGGATATTTTCAATCTTTACGTATGGTTTGAAATAATTATTATAAGTTCCTTTGTGTTGATTACACTGGGAGGAGAAAAGGCTCAATTGGAAGGTGCTGTAAAATATTTCACGCTTAATTTTCTGGCTTCAATGATCTTTCTTACAGCCATTGCAGTACTTTATGGGCTGACGGGAAGCCTAAATATGGCTGATCTTGCCATAAAGGTGGCGGAAGTTGAAAATAGAGCGCTGGTTCAGATCACTGCCGTATTATTTTTAATAGGCTTTGGGATAAAAGCGGCGGTTTTCCCCCTTTATTTCTGGCTGCCTGCCTCTTATCATACGCCACCGTCAGCGGTTTCAGCGATATTTGGGGGGTTACTTACAAAAGTAGGAGTATATGCTCTTATCAGGGTTTTTACCCTAATTTTTGTAGGAGATGCCTTTTTGGACGAACTGCTTCTAGTGATAGCGATTTTAACCCTTTTCAGTGGAGGTGTGGGAGCTCTTATTCAAAATAATGTAAAAAAGGTTTTTTCCTATCTTATAATTTGTCATATAGGATATATGATTCTTGGATTAGGAATGTTTACCGAAGTTGCTATTGCGGGAACAATTTTCTATCTTATTCATGACATTATTGTTAAAACCAACCTTTTCATGGTAAGCGGGCTTATTTATAGAATTAAAGGCTCAAGCAGTATGCGAGCTCTTGGTGGTTTTTACAGCGATTACCCAAAACTAAGCCTTTTAATTTTTATCCCCTTATTTTCCCTGGTAGGAGTTCCACCATTATCAGGATTTTGGCCTAAGATTTCTCTGATTACTGCTAGTTTTGATACTGAAGGTTATTGGGGGTTGGCAGGGATTATTTTTGCTAGTTTCATAACTCTTGTGGTTATAGCTAAACTCTGGGCAGAAGTGTTCTGGAAAAATCCTGGTGAACTTCGTGAGAGAATTAAATTTGATTATTTTCATAAAATGGGAAGATACCGGAAACTCGGCTTTGTCGCCCCCATAGTTTTTTTAGGTTTTGTTTCTCTGTACATTGGTTTTGGTGCCGAAAACATCCAGATCCTTTCATCGCGTGTAGCCCAGGAACTTATGGATAATCAATTGTATATTGACGCTGTGTTTAATAATGCTCAAAATTCCCAATAATGAAAAGCAGGTTCGTCGCAAATTTATTGCTCACATTTATCTGGGTTGCACTAACCGGTAATTTCGCCTTAAACAACTATGTTTTCGGTTTTGTGCTGAGCTTTTTTATCCTTTGGTTAATAAGTAAGGAAAAAAGAAAATCAAATTATTTTACGATTGTTCCTAAACTGATTGCATTCGTATTTTATTTCTTATTTGAACTAGTTAAGGCTAATTTACAAGTTGCTTATGAGGTGGGTACTCCAAACTTAAAAATGAAACCCGGAATCGTAAAGGTGCCCTTGGATATTCAATCCGATATTGGGATTACCTTGCTGGCCAATATGATCTCACTTACTCCTGGTACCCTTAGTTTAGATGTTTCAAATGACAAGAAAGTACTTTTTGTACATGCCATGTATATCACAGATAAGGAGGAGTTTATTCGCGGAATTAAAAACGGTTTTGAAAAACGCTTACTGGAAATTTTTAGGAAATGACATTAAACGACTATATATATTATGTAATTTTACCTGTTTTGGCCTTTTCTATTCTGCTGATTTTTTACAGGTTTTTCAAAGGGCCTAGTATCGCGGATAAAATAATCGCCTTGGATCTTCTAATAACTACAGGGATAGGAATTATAGCTGTTTACAGTATTGTTCATGGTAGGTCTACATTTATGGATACCGCAATGATTCTTGCTCTAATTGCATTTTTAAGTACGGTAGCATTTTCTTATTACATTGAAAAAAGAAATAAAAAGAAATGATTACAATCATTATAGTCATATTAATAACTCTTGGGACCTTGTTCATTCTCCTTGCTGCAGTTGGAATGGTGAGGATGCCGGATACCTATCTTAGAATTTCAGTAACCACTAAGGCGGCAACTTTGGGTGTTGGATTGTTGTTGGTTTCCTCTGCTATTTATTTTAATGATACCTCAGTAACTTCCCGAGCTTTAGTAATCATCCTGTTTGTGCTTCTTACAGCACCAGTTAGCGCACATTTAATTGGTAGGGCCTCTTATTTCATGGGTGTTAAACTCTGGAATAAATCCGTTATGGATGATTTACGTGGCAAGTATCAAAAGAAAACCCACGTACTGAAAAGCGAAACCGACAATACCCCAGGGGATAATGTGGTGCATAACTTTAACAAGAATGAAAATGAAGATGAATTAAAATAGTTAATTCGTTAATTTTGTTACTGATACGGAAATATAAATCCAACATTGCAGATAAAAGGAAATTAGCATGGGCATGTTGAGATACAATGGAGAGGAATGATGAAGAAACATAACCAACTGGAGTTAGCTGAAATCCCTAGGGTAGCAAGAATCTCTAAGGAGGATTTTATTGAAAAGTATGTGAAGGCTCAAAAGCCCGTAGTTATTGAGCGACTAATAGAAGACTGGCCAGCTTACCGGAAATGGAATTTTCAATATATAGAGAAAGTGGCTGGAGATAAAACCGTACCTCTCTATGATGATCGGCCAATATCTTCAGAATATAAATTCAACGAGCCCCACGCCATGATGAAAATGGGGGATTATTTAGATTTGCTGCAATCCGGACCTACCAACTACCGTATTTTTTTGTATCATCTCCTCAAGGAGGTGCCAATACTTCAACAGGATTTCAAATTCCCAGACTTAGGTCTTCAATTCATTAAAAAACTACCGACATTGTTTTTTGGTGGAGAAAATTCTAAGGTGTTTATGCATTATGACATCGATTTTGCTAATATTCTTCATTTTCATTTCCATGGAACCAAACGGTGTATTCTATTTCCACCCTCCGAAACAAAATTTCTTTATAAAGTGCCTCATGCCTTGATTTCGAGAGAAGATATTGATTTTAACAATCCTGATCTTAAAGCTTTTCCTATGCTGGCCAAAGCAAAAGGCTATGTTACTGAACTCCATCACGGAGAGTGTCTTTATATGCCTGAAGGGTACTGGCATCAAATGACATACCTCACTCCCGGATTCTCAATGAGTTTGAGAGCATTTCCTCGAAATGTAAAAAATTTTTCCAAAGCGGTGTATAATCTACTCTTTATGCGACATTTTGATAATTTGATGAGAAAATGGAAAGGGCAAAAATGGATAGATTACAAAAACGAGCAAGCCATAAAACGTACTGAGAGATAAAATAAGCCTATTTAATTAATGAATTTACCTTTTCGTATACCAAACCAGCTTCATACCCTTTTCTAAGTAAGAAATCGGCTAATTTTCTCTTTTTTACATATGGGTCTTTCTCCCTTATGGTAAGTTGCTTCTGAATGGCAAGTTCTTCTAAGGTCTGTAGGTAGGATTCTTCCTCAATTTCCGTTAAGGCCAATTTTAATATTGGAGAAGAAATCTCCTGAAATTTTAGCGCTTGCTTGATCTTAATCCTTCCCCATTTCTTTATTCTGAATTTGCCTCGGACAAAATTGCGTGCAAAGCGTTCTTCATTTAAAAAATCTTCTTCAATTAATTGAATGATAATATGTTCTTGTGCTGCTGGGATCATTCTCATCTCTGTTAATTTTTTCTCCACTTCTTTGTGGGAACGGTCACGGTAGGCACAAAATTGCATCATTTTAATCGTTGCTTCTTTGACGGTATATGATTTATGAGGTTGACCTGTATCCATATTGAACAAAATTAGTCAAATCAAAACAAAATTATTTTTTAGCCTTACTTTTATCAATGGCTTCAATGACTTTTTTTAATATAATTAATTTAATACTGGAGGTATGAAGAAAATATTTTTATTCTCAGTTTTCTATGTGATAACTGTATCTGTAAATGCGCAGAAGGATTATGGTGACGCAATACAACTCATAGAAATTTGGTTAGATGCTCAAAAAGATTACGAAAAGCTTCCGGCAGTAATAGCAAGTGTGACTGAAGATCAGAATAAAATCTGGTCAGGGGCTTTTGGAGTTGCAAACCCTGAGAATAATACGCCAGCTGATGTGTCGACCCTATGCAGTATTTGCTCAATTTCCAAACTATTTACGGCGGTTGCCGTAATGAAATTATACGATGAAGGTAAACTTAGATTGGATGATAAAATTGAGGATTTATTACCCTGGTATGATTTAGAGCAGCAGTATGAGGATACAGCTCCTATCACTATCCGGAGTTTACTGACTCATTCTTCCGGCCTGCCCAGAGAATCTAACTTTCCTTACTGGACAGGTCCCGAGTTTGCTTTTCCGGATAAGGAAGAAATAAGAGAAGAGCTTTCGGAACAAAAAACCTTATATCCCGCTTCCAAATATTTTCAATATAGTAATTTGGGCCTTACCCTTTTGGGGGAAGTAGTCGAAGAGATTTCAGGAATTCCTTATCAAGAATATGTTCAGCAAAACATTCTTGATCCCTTGGGCCTGGATAATACTTATTCTTTCCTGCCTGAGGAGAAATACGGGAACCAGCTTGCTGTGGGGTTTGGGCCATTAAAAAGAGATGGTACAAGGGAGAAATTGAAGCTGTTTGACGCCGGAGGTGTTCAGCCAGCAGCTGGATTTTCCTCCACGGTAGAAGATCTCGGGAAATTTGGAGCCTGGCAATTAAGGTTAAGAGATACATCAGCTATTGAAATTTTAAAACCTTCCACATTGAAATTAATGCAAAGAGTCCACTGGACTGATTCGGATTGGGAGACCACTTGGGGGTTAGGATTCGCTGTGCAAAAAGGCTCCGATGGTTCTACCTGGATTAGTCATGGTGGTAGCTGCCCAGGTTACCGCTCCATTATTATGATTAATCCTGCATCCAAACGAACCTATGCGGTTTTAATTAATGCTAATGGAACAAATCCAGGAAAGTATGTACAAGGGATCCACGCGATTTTAAATAAAATTAAAACTGAAAACAAGAAGGAGGATATCGAGTATAGAAAAGAATCCAGAGGAATTTATAAACTTCAGGATTATGTGGGTTATTATGATAGCCGTCCCTGGACCAGTGAGGTTTATATTGGTACCTGGGGGAATAAACTGGTTATGATTGGCCTGCCTACCGATTCCCCTGCCGAAGCAATGAGATTTTATAAACACATTGAAGGGGATACCTTCAAAAGAATAAGAGATGATAAGGAATTAGGGGAAACCCTGGAGTTTGAAAGAGGGAGTACCGGTGAAATAACCAGGTATAAATCTCATGGAAATTATTCTAAGAAAACAAAGCGCTAGAACCCTTAAATAGGATCAATCTCAAAAGACTTCAAAAAAAAACGCCTTCCGAATTAACGAAAGGCGTTTTAATTTAAAGTTTGATCTCTTTCCCTTCTTTATCGTGAAAGTGATACTCCATGTACGTGTAAGCGTCTCTTGGTAAAATTTTAACCCATCGCTTATGGTCTAAAAACCATTGCGAACGGGGTGATGGAAAGCCTTTGGTTAAGAAGGCTGCAATAAATGGATGCGCACTCAAAGTGATCTTTTTGTGATCTTTCTTGATGAGTTTTTCCAGGTCGGTTTTTATTTTATTTATCAGAAGTATTGGTGCCTCAATTTCACCACTTCCATTGGGGTTAGTTTCCCGGGTTTTAATATTCATTTCCGGCCGTACGCGTTGTCTTGTAATTTGGATCAATCCGAATTTACTTGGCGGCAAAATTTTATGTTTTGCACGGTCGTCGCTCATCTCTTTTTTAAGGTGTTCGTAAAGGGCTTTCCGATTCTCGGCTCGCCCCATATCGATAAAGTCTACCACAATTATTCCTCCCATATCGCGGAGTCGCAACTGGCGGGCTATTTCGGTGGCGCTTATCATGTTCACCTCCAATGCAGTATCTTCCTGGTTTTTTGATTTGTTAGAACGGTTACCACTATTCACGTCTATAACGTGCATCGCTTCGGTGTGTTCTATCACCAGGTAGGCGCCTTTGCTCATAGAGACCGTTCGCCCGAACGTAGTTTTTATTTGTCTTTCGATACCGTATTTTTCAAAGATTGGAACATTCGACTGATATAATTTTACAATTGATTCTTTACTCGGGGCAATCTCCCCTACATAATCTTTAATTTGAGTATAAAGCGTTTCATCGTCAACGATAATAGAAGTAAAGGTGTCGTTGAAGATATCCCGAAGCAGGGAGGAGGCTCTGTTGAGTTCTCCCAATACTTTTGAAGGGTGAGGTGCCTTATACAGTTTTTTACTCATGGCTGTCCATCGACCAACTAAATTTTGAAGGTCTTTGTCCAGCTCTGCTACTTTTTTGCCTTCGGCTACGGTTCTTACAATAACCCCGAATCCTTTGGGTTTAATGCTTTTTACCAGTCTTTTTAGTCGATCTTTTTCCTCCTTGCTCTCGATTTTTTGTGAAACCGAAACCCGATTAGAAAAAGGAACCAAGACTATATAACGACCCGGAATGGAAAGCTCTGAGCTTATCCTTGGGCCTTTGGTAGAAATAGGCTCTTTTACAACCTGAACCAGTACCGATTGATTTGACTTAAGAACATCGGTGATTTGTCCGTTCTTGTCAATATCTTTTTCAAAAGTAAAATTCTTAAGTGAATAATCTTTTAATTTACCTGTGCTTACACGTTTGATGAACTTAAGCTGGGAAGAGATTTGAGGCCCGAGATCGTGATAGTGTAAAAAACCATCTTTTTCATAACCTACATTTACAAATGCGGCATTTAATCCGGGTACAGCTTTTCTAATTTTGGCAAGAAATATATCGCCAACATTGAATTTATTGCTATCTTCTTCCTTGTTGAGTTCAATAAGTTTTCCATCTTTTAGTAAGGCAAAATCTACAGCAGAGGATTCGGACCTAATAATTAATTCTTTGTCCACTCTTTTAGATTTTTGTCCCGATAATATCGGGATGGATTAAACATTATTTTCTCACAGGTTTTTATTCCTGAAGAAATCTTAACTTCCACCACAGGTGGATTTTAGGATTTCGATTTCAATGAACTTTTTAAACAAAAAAAGTAGTGTGAAAACTACTTTTTCTTATGGCGGTTAGCTCTTCTTCTTTTTTTACGCTTGTGCGTAGCTACCTTATGTCTTTTTCTTTTTTTTCCACTTGGCATAGTGTGCGTTTTTAATTAATAACTTATTTTCTTTTGTCTGCTGTTGCAGATCTTTACTTTACTTCAACATTAGACTTAACGCCTTCCACGAATATTTTAGCCGGTTTAAATGCCGGAATGTTGTGAGCTGGAATCTTAATGGTTGTATTCTTTGAAATATTTCTTCCGGTTTTTTCGGCTCTAGTCTTAACTACAAAGCTTCCAAATCCTCTCAAGTATACGTTGTCTCCACTCTCTAATGAAGTTTTAACCTCATCCATGAAGGTCTCAATAGTAGCCTGAACATCACCTTTTTCCATTCCTAATTTTTCTGAAATGTTTGCTACGATATCTGCTTTCGTCATTTTCGTGCTATTTAATATTATAAATTGGGGTTTCTAATTTTTCAAGGGCGCAAATATAAGAATTAAATCTCCAATATTTCAAGCCTAATACATTAAATAATAACGGAATAAACTTTTAATATTGCAACGCAACTATTATTACTATGGAATTTTCTAAAATACTGATTAATTGGTATTTAAATAATAAGCGTGATTTACCTTGGCGCCAAACCGCAGATCCTTATCTTATTTGGCTTAGTGAAATTATGCTGCAACAAACCAGGGTAGAACAAGGTTTGCCTTTTTATAACCGATTTAAGCAGGCTTTCCCTTCCGTGTTTGACCTGGCTGAAGCATCCCAGGAAAAAGTACTTAAACTATGGCAAGGTTTAGGTTATTATTCACGTGCCCGAAATCTTCATCAAACAGCTAAATACATTGCTTTCGAGCGAAAAGGTGTTTTTCCAGATAACTATGAAGACCTTAAGAAACTCAAAGGCGTGGGGGAGTATACCGCTAGTGCGATTGCCTCTATTTGTTATAATGAAGCCGTGCCTGTAGTTGATGGAAATGTTTACCGGGTTCTTTCCAGATGCTTTGGTGTGGCAACTCCAATAAATTCTTCATCTGGAATCAAACAATTTAAGTTGCTAGCCAATGAATTATTAGATAAGAAAAATCCCTCTTTGTTTAATCAGGGTCTTATGGAGTTTGGAGCCATACAATGTAAACCCCGTAACCCGAAATGTGAGAGTTGTCCTTTTAATGGTCGCTGCCTGGCATTAAAAAACAAAAAAATTCAGGAATTACCTGTAAAGCTTAGAAAGACAAAGGTAAAGAAGCGTTATTTCCACTATTTGGTTTTTGCTTCTAAGGAGAATGAAACTCTTCTTAAACAACGAACAGGGAAAGGAATCTGGAGAGGACTTTATGAATTTCCTCTGATCGAAACAGGCGAATCCGCAATTGACGAAACATTTATTTCAGAAGATAGGATTCTGGAAAAAACGGGTGTTGCTGGGGCTGAAGTTATTTTATATAACGATAAACCAGTAGTTCATAAACTTTCTCACCAGCATATCTACACCCATTTTTGGATGGTTAAATCTGGATCTTTGCAAAAGAATGGGGTTCCTATTGAAAAGCTTAAAAATTATCCAGTTCCGGTTTTGATCCAGAATTTCCTCGAAGAGTCGGGATTTGAGGATTATTAAATAAAAAGAGTTGAAACTTTATTCCCTTCAATTTTAGGCTGCTCAAAATTTTTGAGTATTTTAGAATAAATTTAAAACTGTAAGAACCTCTGATTGAGGTGAAAATTAAACTTAAAAAGATGACAGGTACGCTAAACAAAGTAATGCTGATAGGGCATACAGGAGATGATGTGAAAATGCATTATTTTGAAGGTGGAAATTCTCTGGGAAGATTTCCCCTTGCCACAAATGAGACCTACACCAACAAAACCACTGGAGAAAAGGTTACTAATACCGAATGGCATAATATTGTGGTACGCAATAAAGCAGCAGAAATCTGCGAAAAATACCTTAAAAAAGGAGATAAGGTTTACATAGAAGGCAGACTTAAGACCCGTAAGTGGCAGGATGACCAGGGGAATGATAAATATTCTACTGAAATCCACTGTTCCGAATTTACTTTTTTAACCCCCAAAGATCAGACTGGTGGAAATGCGCCGCAGGAAAATAGGGCACAAAATCCTCAAAGCCAGCCAAAAAATGATAGATTTGCACAGGAAGAAGATGAAGATGATCTTCCCTTTTAAGTTTAACTAAAACCATAGCATTTGGACTCAGAACCTCCCAGTTTGATTCTGTTTTGGGCCACTATTGACTTCACCCAGATAATTAGTTTAATTATCTTATTGCTTTTGCTGGTTTGTTCTGCACTTATCTCAGGTGCAGAGGTGGCGTTTTTTTCTCTTACCCCTGCCGATGTGATAACCGATGATGGGAAGAGAAGTAAGGCACAACAAATTGTGGTCAATCTTTTGGATAAGCCTAAAAAACTATTGGCTACTATACTGGTGGCTAATAATTTTATAAACATTGCCATCGTACTACTTTTTGATACGCTAACCGATGAATTCTTCGGTAAGATTAGAACTGTTTACTGGGGTGTGGATTTTAAACTTATCGTAGAGGTAGGAGTTGTAACTTTTCTAATTCTGCTTTTTGGTGAGATTTTACCTAAAGTTTATGCAAGCCGAAATAAGGTGCAGTTTTCAAACTTTATGGCGCAACCTCTTAATTTCTTAGATAGCTTTTTTTCTCCACTTAGTCTGCCTATGCGTTCGGTTACTATTTTTATTCACGAAAAACTTGGGAAGCAACGTTCATTTTTGAATGTGGATCATCTATCACAGGCCCTTGATCTTACAAGTGATGAGGATACCACCAAGGAGGAACAAAAGATCCTGAAGGGGATTGTTTCCTTCGGAAATACTGACACTAAACAAGTGATGCGTCCCAGGTTAGATATTTTTGCACTCAACGAGAATCAGACTTATAAGGAAATCATCCCTGAAATAATCGAAAATGGTTATTCCCGTATTCCAGTTTACAGGGAAAATATTGATAGCATTATCGGGATCCTTTATGTGAAAGACCTTCTTCCTTATATTGAAAAAAATAAATTTGAATGGAATACTTTGTTAAGGGAGCCATACTTTGTCCCTGAGAATAAAAAACTTGATGATTTGCTTAATGACTTTAAGGATAAAAAAAATCATCTGGCCATAGTAGTCGATGAGTACGGCGGAACCAGCGGTTTGATTTCTCTGGAAGATATTATTGAAGAGATCGTTGGAGACATAAGTGATGAATTTGATGATGAAGATTTGATTTTCTCAAAATTAGATGAGCATAATTTTATTTTTGAGGGAAAAACACCGTTGAAGGATTTCTACAAGATTATAAAGATGGAGAACCCGGAAGTTTTCGAAGAGCAAAAAGGTGAAGCCGAGACCCTAGCTGGCTTTCTTTTGGAGATATCGGGAGGTCTTCCCAAGAAAAATGATCAGATTTTTTTCCTGAACTATGCCTTTACCATAGAAGCGGTGGACAATAAACGGATCAAACAAATAAAGTTTAGTATTACGCCTATATGAGGTCAGCCTTTGCCATAATAGTTTTCGTATTCATGCTTTCAGCTTGTGGGGATGAAGATATCCGGCCAAAACCTAAAGCTTTTTTGGCCCTGGATTACAAGGAACCTGTGTATACGCCAACTAACCTGAATTGCCCCTACAACTTTGAAAAAAATCAACAAGCTGTCATTAAGCCCTCAAGAAATAATATCCCCTGTTGGATAAACCTGGAATATAAAGATATGGACGGGGTGATATTTATTACTTATCAACCGGTTAGGAATAATCTCGATTCCTTACTGAAGGATGCGCAAAACCTACCTCTCCAACATACCATAAAGGCTGATATTATTGAAGGAGATATGTATACAAACCAACTTCACGATACTTACGGAATGTTTTATGAGGTTGAAGGAGATGCAGCCTCCCAGGCGCAGTTTTATCTTACAGATAGTCTTGAGCATTTTTTGACTGGATCAATTTATTTTAATCGTAAACCGAATTTCGATTCCATAATACCAGCGGCCGATTATCTTAAAAAGGATATGAGGCATTTGATGGAAAGTCTACAATGGCAGTAGAAAAAGTGAAGAAGTAATGGTTTTGCATGAATTAATATCGATTTTTGCGCTTTAAAAGCAAAAATTATATGCCATTACAAAAACTTAAATGGATCTATCTTATATTATTATCGCTGGTTTGGGGTAGTTCTTTTATTCTTATTAAAAAAGGTCTTGTTGGGCTTTCCGCCACCGAAGTTGGTTCTTTCAGAATTATTTTTGCAGCGCTTTTTCTTATTCTGGTGGGTTTTAAAAGCCTGCAAAGGCTTTCTAAGAGCCAGTGGAAATGGATTGTAATTTCTGGATTTTTGGGATCTTTTTTTCCGGTTTATTTATTTGCCTTCGCTGAAACCGAAATCGATAGTGCCATTGCTTCCATCTTAAATGCTACCACTCCTATCCTAACGCTTATTTTTGGCGCTTTCTTTTTCAGAGCCGTATTTACCCAAAATAAGCTTATTGGAGTGGGAATTGGCTTATTAGGAGCAATTAGCTTGGTACTTAGTGGCGCCAAAATAAACCCTGATCAAAATTATATGTATTCTCTATTGGTGATTACGGCTGCCGCCTGTTATGCAGTAAATGTAAATATTCTTAAAACAAAAATGGAAGATATTTCCCCTTTGGCAATAGCTGCCGGTAACTTTGCAGTGCTGCTTATTCCTGCATCTGCTATCTTGTTTTTTTCAGGTTTTCTTCAGAAAGAAATAACTAATCCCGGGATTCAACTTTCGATCGCTTATGTAGCTGTTTTAGGGATAATCGGGACGGGAATAGCCATGATAATTTTTAATAAGCTAGTGCAGATATCAGACCCGGTATTTACCACCTCGGTGACTTATACTATTCCTGTGGTAGCACTTGGCTGGGGAATTTTGGATGGAGAAGTTTTTAGTCTCTGGCAATTGATATCTGCTATGGTTATCCTGGCAGGAGTTTTCATAGTAAACCGGTCGAAAAAATTGTTTAGTAAATTCAGAAAGCAAGCGGTATGAAAAGAGAAAACCAGCTATATAGCCGGTTTTCTCGCCCTCTAACATTAATAAAAAAGACTATTCTTTAAAATCTTCTGGTGTAACACCTTCGTTCACAAGGATCTCAGTTACATTAAACTCAAAGGTTTGTGGACCTGCGGCCTGGAGGATAGAAAAAGGGAATTTCACTCCTTCTACTTCCTGATAGTCGCTATACCCTGTAGGAATACTCATAGTTTGTCCCGCTTGAGAAACGGTTTGTACCGTTTTTATCTTTAAACCGGTTTCGGCGTCATAGTAAGCTTTGTTACTTTCTCCTAGAGCTACAACATAAGCATCTCTTCCTTCAACATTTTCCATTCCTTCTAGACTTGCATTTCCGACTTCAAGCTCTGGGAATGGATTGGCGTCCAATTTAGCGGCTTTGATCTGGTCCTCGTTATAAGGTGTTTTTTGTCCCTGGACTACTACAAAGCCTGTTTCGCCATCAAAAACTTGTTTGCTCATTACATTTCCGCCAACAGAAACCTCCTGTTTTAACTTGCCGTCTGTGGTCCTTTTCATGCTCAGGTTTAAAGCCATTCCCTGAACGGTGGCTTCAGCTAGCATTACTACTGTTTCAACATTTTCTACGGCTTCCCGGCCACCAATAGCTTTTATATAATCTGCGTAAATTTTATCTACTGTTACTGATGCATCAATTTCTTTTGCCTTTGGTTTTTCAACTTCCTGGCCGAGTTTGTTGTAATATTTCACGGGCAATGTTTTTCCGTTGAATTCAATCTTTTCAAGATTTCCTGCAATTTCTGAAGCTTTTCCGGCAACAACTATTCTTGCCTGATCCAGCTTAAAATATTTCTGTGCTACACGTTGAACATCTTCTACAGTCACCTCATTGATCTTTTGCAGATAGGTTTCGTAGAAGTCTTCAGGTAGGTCTTCAGTTTCAATATCAAGAGCATATCTTGCAATTGTAGACGGCTGCTCAAGAGATAGCACGAAGTTTCCTACATATTTATTCTTGGCATTACTTAATTCCTCTTCGGAAACTTTCTCAGTGCGAATTCTATGGATCTCCTCAAGGAAAGCAACAACCGAACTGTCTGTTACTTCATTACGGACCTGTGCAGTTGCTGTAAAGGCAGAGGCATATCTATCGTTTCCCAATGAAGAATAAGCGCCATAAGTATAACCTTTATCTTCCCTTAAATTCATAAAAAGACGGGCATCACCACCTCCACCAAGGATCTGGTTGGCAATGATAGCAGGGAAATAATCAGCGTTTTTCTTTTTGAAATCTACACTGTTCACTACCGCGATCTGACTTTGAACTGCGTTTGGCATATCAAGAATGTTAATCTGGGTAGATTCAACATTTTGTACCTCGGGTAGTTCTTTTTTTGGAAGTTCCTTTGACTTCCAGTCACTGTAATTTTCTTCAACCAGTTCCCTGGCATCGTCGAAGTCTACATCTCCAATAATGGCCAGGTAGGCATTGTTGGGAACGAAGTAAGTATTATAATATGATTTAACTTCTTCCAGGCTCACTTCTTCCAGGCTTTCCGGAGTACTGAACTCGCCATAAGGATGCTCCTTTCCATAGGTCAGAACATTTCTTAAACGTCTTTCATTAAAAGCCACATCCTTTTCATTGCTTTTAAGATTCTCAATTTGGCGTTGTTGAAGTTTCTCAAACTCTTCCTTGGTGAACTTGGGTTGCAGGGCACCTTCAGCCATTAACTCCAAAACTCTTGGAAAAAATTTCGATAAAGTGTTGGCATTAGCGCTTCCAGCACTATAATTAAGTCTTGCGCCAAGATAATCTACTTCTTCATTAAATTCGTCTTTTGAAGTTTCCTTAGTACCGGTGCCTAGCAAACCACCGGTTAAAGAGGATACACCTACTTTCTCTCCTTCTGAATGAGGGGGGTTGTCCAGTATGAGAGTCATATTAACCCTTGGTAACTTATGGTTTTCCACAATCATTACCTTAAGACCATTATCTAAAGTAAAGCTTTGAGGCTTCTCTAGATTGATCTTTGGCGCAGGGCCCGCTTCCGGGGGAGTGCTTCGATCTATTTGTGCAATGCTTGAAAATGACAGAAACAATAGGGCATTTATAGTAAGAATATATTTTTTCATTTTATTTTCTTTATAATTTTTATTGAACATCATCCGATTTTGGGAGGTAGTATATCTCTGCTCTTTGGTTTTTGTTTAGATACTCATTGGCTACTCTTTTAATGTCTTCAGGAGTAATAGAGCGTAGAATATCTATTTGTTCATTAATTAAATCGGTGTCTCCATGAAGTACATGGTAAGTTGCAAGAGATTCTGCAATTCCCGAAACGCTGCTGTTGGCGTTTACGAACCTGTTCTCAAAAGTATTTTGAAGTTTCTGAAATTCTCTTTCAGAAATTGTTTCGTTTTGAAGTTTAACTATTTCCTCGTCGATTTCCTGTTTTAAGGTTTCTAATTCGGTATCTCCAAGAGGCAAGCTTAAGATTGCATAAGCACTGTAATCTTCAAAAGCCAGGTTTATAGCAGAAACCTGAAGCGCCTGCTTTTGATCATCTACAAGTTTCTTGTAAAGCCTGGAAGATTTTCCTCCTGAAAGTAAGGAAGAAACCATATCGAGTATTTGAGCATCTTTAGTTGCCATTCCCGGGGTTCTATATGCCAGGAGGAACATAGGTAGTTGTATGTTTGGGTCGTAAAAAGTATCGGTCACTGTAGTATTTATCGGTTCTTCTTCAATACGTTTTCTGGAAACCTCATTTCCCGAAGGTACTGCCCCAAAATAATCCTCAATAAGTTTTTTAGTTTCTTCTATTTCAAAATCCCCGGCAACCACCAGGGTGGCATTGTTTGGAGCGTAGTATTCATCGAAATATTCATTGAACTCCTCCAGGGTTGCGGCATCAAGGTCTTCCATGTTGCCGATATTCGGATCTTTGTAGGGATGCTCTGTAAAAAGATTGCGTTGTACAACCTGAAGTAGGTTCCCGTAAGGACGGTTATCATAACTTCTTCTTCTTTCTTCTTTTACAACCTCATTTTGAGTATCTACACCCTCCTGACCTATAACGGGATGAAGCATCCTTTCAGATTCAAGCCATAGGCCAAGTTCCAATTTATTGGAAGGGAAAGTCTCATAATAATATGTTCTGTCTAATGAGGTGGTGGCATTAAAAGAACCTCCGTTTGAGTTTATAATTGACATAAACTCCCCTTTTTTAATATTCTTGGTGCCTTCGAACAAAAGGTGTTCGAAAAAGTGAGCAAATCCTGTTTTATCATTTTTCAGGTCTTTCCCGCCCACATGATACATCACGGAAGTCGAAACTACAGGAGCTGTTTTATCCTGATGAAGTATGACGTGTAATCCATTATCCAGGTTGTACTCTATGAATTCTACCTCCTGGGCAACTCCTGCTGCACTAACCAATAAGGCGCAGGCAGTAAGCTTAAGTTGTTTAAACATGTTTAGTTGGTTTTATTAATAATACAGTAATTAGTCCCTGGAAATACAGAATTGTTACAAAATTTGAATTAAATTCAAAAGATAATACTTAGAAATACGCTAGATCCAAAATTAACAAGGTGTTAAGGGTGAAACCGGTAGTTTTTTAAGAAATTTACTAGTGTAAAACCAAATGTGAACTATGAAAAAATTCAGTATTCCAATAAAACATGGAGTAGCTATTGCTGCAGGTCTGATTGCTTATTTTTTAATACTCTCCTTATTCGGAGCTCATAAATACCCTGTTTTCAGTTTGTTCAACGGGGTGATAATGGCTTTTGGGATGTGGGAAGCGATTAAATATTACAGGCTTTCTGCAGGGAATAAATTTAAATATCAAAAAGGTTTTATGACTGGTCTTTTGACCGGGTTTAATGCAACGATAATCTTCACCATTTTCTTTGGGATTTATGCCACTGAAATCGATCCTGGTTTTAAGGATGAAATAGTAACCATGTGGGTAGACGATTGGTTTATCAATATCGGGATGTTGCTCTTTACAGTTGCCTTGATGGGTTTTGCTACCAGTATTGTGCTTACCTTGGCTTTTATGCAACTTTACAAAGATTCCTGGAACACCAAAGAAGGGAAAAAGCATACATATTAAAAACTTTAGAAGAGTTTGTGAATTAATTAATTAGGAGTATATTTGCACCCGCTTGCTAAAAAGCAGGCGTTTGTAAAGCATAAATCTAATAAAAACACTATGTACGCAATTGTAGAGATAGCAGGGCAGCAATTTAAAGTTGCAAAAGACCAGAAAGTGTTTGTTAATCGTTTACCAGGGGAAGAAGGAGACAGCGTTTCTTTTGACAAGGTACTTCTTACTGGCGATGGTGACAACATTACTTTAGGCGCCCCGGCTATAGAAGGCGCTCTTGTAGGAGCAAAAATTTCCCGTCACCTTCAGGGGGACAAAGTAATTGTTTTCAAGAAAAAAAGACGTAAAGGTTACAAGAAAAAGAACGGACACCGTCAGGCTTTAACCGAAATCGTAATTGAAAGCATTGATGTTAAAGGTGGAAAGAAAGCTTCTTCAGCAAAAAAAGAGGAGCCGAAAAAAGAAAGCAAAGCCGATAAGAAATCTGAAGATTTGAGCCAGTATACTGTCGCTGAATTAAAAGAGATGGCTAAAGAAAAAGGACTTGAAGGTTATTCTTCAATGAAGAAAGCTGAATTAATAGAAGCTTTAAGTTAATTAATTAAACTACTTAAAACCTAAAATAAAATGGCACACAAAAAAGGAGTTGGTAGTTCCAAGAACGGAAGAGAGTCAGAATCGAAGCGTTTAGGCGTGAAGATCTTTGGCGGACAAGCTGCCGTAGCCGGAAACATCATCGTTAGACAAAGAGGTACTGCGCACAATCCAGGAGAGAATGTGTATGCAGGAAAAGACCATACCTTACACGCCAAAGTAGACGGTGTTGTAAAATTTTCTAAAACAAAGAACAATAAATCATACGTTTCAATTGAACCCTTTGAAGCTTAATTGACTTTGCTTTAGATTAAAATCAAAAGCCTTTTCGGAAACGAAGAGGCTTTTTTTGTATCTTTAAGTAAACCAACCGATTAAGCAATGAAATACATAACTGTCTATAGGACTGCCGATATTACTGAGGTCTCGGGTATTAAAGAGATTTTTGTCAGAGAAAGTATTAACTTTAAAATTCTCGATACAGAAACCGCTGCGAACGAAAATAGAGACATTAAATCTTCAGAAAGCAGAATTCAGGTTGAAGAGCAACAGCAGGAAAGGGCTAACAGGATCCTTACCCAACATGGTTATGCCAATGCCGGTGGAGAGACGCATTTTAAAACAACCCATAGAAGTCGCCTTCCAGACTCCAGAGATAAACCCATGATTAATAAATGGGTGATTTTAATTCTCGTAGGACTTGTTGTGCTTATCGCAATCATTTTGTTTACCTGGTTTATGATTCCATAAAAAATCCCTTTTGAAATAGTATTCAAAAGGGATTTTTAAAAAGTTTATCGCCTTTGCGGAAATCTATTAGTATCTGTAATATTCAGGCTTAAATGGACCTTCTACTTCTACACCTATGTATTTGGCCTGGTCTGGATTTAACTCGGTTAATTCCACACCGATTCTTTCCAGGTGAAGTTTTGCGACCTTTTCATCTAAATGCTTAGGAAGCATATACACTTCGTTTTTATATTTATCCGCATTTTTCCAAAGTTCTATCTGGGCTAAAGTCTGGTTGGTAAATGAATTGCTCATGACAAAACTGGGGTGCCCTGTAGCGCATCCAAGATTCACTAATCGGCCTTCAGCTAAAAGAATTATATCCTTCCCGTTAATGGTGTACTTGTCGACCTGTGGTTTTATTTCGTCTTTGGTCTCGCCATAATTTTCATTCAACCAGCTTACATCAATCTCGTTATCAAAGTGACCGATATTACAAACGATGGTCTTATCTTTCATTGCTTGGAAATGCTCACCTCTTACTATGTCTTTGTTACCAGTGGTGGTGATTACGATATCTGCTTTGTCTACTACGCTTTCGAGTTTTTTTACTTCAAAACCATCCATGGCTGCCTGCAGTGCACAAATTGGATCTATTTCTGTAACGGTAACAATTGCGCCTGTACCTTTAAATGAGGCCGCAGTACCTTTTCCAACATCTCCATAGCCACATACCACTACACGTTTTCCTGCAAGCATAATATCGGTTGCCCGGCGAATAGCATCTACTGCACTCTCGCGGCACCCATATTTATTATCGAATTTCGATTTGGTTACAGAATCGTTTACATTAATGGCTGGCATTACTAAGGTACCGTTTTTCATTCTTTCATAAAGACGATGGACTCCAGTAGTGGTCTCTTCAGAGAGGCCTCGGATTCCCTTGGCGAGCTCAGGATATTTATCAAAGACCATATTGGTAAGATCACCCCCATCATCAAGAATCATATTCAAGGGTTTGCGATCTTCTCCAAAAAATAGGGTCTGTTCAATACACCAGTTAAATTCCTCTTCAGTCATTCCTTTCCATGCATAAACCGGAATTCCGGCAGCAGCAATGGCAGCAGCGGCTTGATCCTGAGTGGAGAAAATATTACAGGAACTCCAGGTTACTTCAGCTCCAAGGGCCACTAAGGTTTCAATCAGCACAGCTGTTTGAATGGTCATATGTAAACAGCCCGCTATACGTGCCCCTTTTAGAGGCTGTTCATCTTTATATTCCTCCCGAAGTGCCATTAGTCCCGGCATTTCAGATTCGGCAAGTGCTATTTCTTTTCTTCCCCAATCAGCAAGGGAAATATCCTTAACTTTATAAGCGGTATAAGGCACTGTTTTAGTCGACATATTATTATATTTGAATATTAGCAATTTTTTGTCTCGCAAAAATAAGGAATCTATAACAAACCTACATGCCACTTTACAAAACAATAACAGCAAACGCCCATACTAAAGTCTTCATTTGGAAGGTGGAAGAGGAATTTAAAGCGCTTAGTGAAGGGATCCAACTCACCGATCATTGCCAAAGCAGGGTAGATGGAATGAAATCTGAAATTCATCGCAGAGGATTTATGAGTATCCGTCATTTGTTAGCTGAAGCTGGTTATGTGGATGCCGATCTTTATTATGATAAAATAGGAAAACCCCATTTGAAGGATGGGAAGAATATCTCTATTACACATTCCTTTAACTTCACGGGTATCATTGTAAGTGAGGCAAAGGTGGGGATTGATATTGAAAAACAGCGAGAAAAAATTCTGAAAATAGCTAATAAATTTACACCGCTAAAAGAATACCATACCTTAGCTAACGAAGATGCCTTGATCCGAAAACTCACTATAGTTTGGGGAGCTAAGGAGTCTGTCTATAAAATGTTCGCAGAACCGGGCTTAGGTTTTTTGCAGCATATTAATGTGACGGATTTCGATTTTGATGATTCAAGGACCACAGCAAAGGTGTTCTTCAAAGGAAAAAAATCCTATTATGAGATGGAATTTTTGGAATTCGAAGGGTTTACCTGCGTGTATGGTTGGGTCAAGAAGTCTCTAGAAAACTGATTCGATGCTGAATTTTTACAGGGAGATCGAAGCTGCAGCTGCACAAAACAGGAAGTTACTTTCTATTCTTATAGATCCAGATAAGTTCGAAAAAAATCAAGCCAAGAATTTTCTTAGTAGAATACCAGGAAACACCTCCCATATTTTTATAGGAGGGAGCACAGTTGCACAAAAAAAAACAGAGGAAATCGTAAAAGTTATAAAGGCTAAAACTCAGTTGCCGGTTTTTCTTTTCCCGGGCGATCATACGCAAATCACTAGAGAGGCCGATGCGATTTTATTTCTTAGTTTAATTTCTGGACGAAATCCTGAATATCTTATAGGGCAACAAGTGAAATCAGTTCCAAAATTGAAAAATTCTGACCTTGAAATTATACCAACGGGCTATATTTTAATTGATGGTGGTAGTAAATCTGCGGTTCAAAGAGTAAGTAATACCATGCCCATTTCTCAATTAGAGGTAGATACTATAGTAAATACTGCACTTGCAGGACAGTATTCCGGAAAGAAGCTTATCTACCTAGAAGCCGGTAGTGGTGCCAGGAAACCAGTTTCTCAGGAGATAATTACAGCCGTAAAGAAAGCCATAGATGTTCCTTTATTAGTAGGTGGTGGTATCCGGACCACAATTCAACAAAAGGAAGCCTATGAGGCAGGGGTTGATTTGTTAATTATGGGATCCCATTTTGAAAGATGAAAGCAGATTAATTGTTTTCTCTTTCCCATTCTTAACTTCAAACTATTAAATTTGGCTTTGAGCTAAAAATCCCAAATATGAAAATTTCAGTAGAACTTACTTTGACTCCCATTCAGGATGATTTTGAACCTGCGATCATTAATTTTATAAAGAAAATTCGTACTTCCGGGTTGACTGTAAAAGAGAACCCTTTGAGCACCCAAGTGTATGGAGATTATGACACAGTGATGGCCTTGCTTAATACAGAAATAAAGGCTGCTTTTGAAGCCATTGATCGAGGACTGCTGTATATGAAAATTGTAAAATCTGACCGCAGCGATTATGCAGCCGATTTTTGATTTTTTCTTCGACCAATATTCAGGGTACCCTACTTTATATATAGTTCTTGAGCTCATTGCGGTGATCTTTGGATTTTTATCGGTCTGGTATTCAAAACAAAATAATATCCTGGTATATCCTACGGGGATTATCAGTACCCTCATTTTCGTTTTTTTGCTTTGGCAATGGCAGTTATTAGGGGATATGATGATTAACGCCTACTATTTTTCCATGAGCATTTATGGGTGGTATGTTTGGACGCGAAAAATAGATGCTACCCATTTCACTCCGATTACCAATACTACCAATAAGGAAAACTGGCAAAGCCTATTCATCTTCGTAGGTACGCTTTTGTTTGTTTTCATTGTTTACCGATGGTTCGATAAATGGAATAACTGGACAGCGTATGTGGACACCCTAACTACTGCTATTTTCTTTGTGGGAATGTGGCAAATGGCCAATAAAAAGATCGAGAATTGGATTTTCTGGATTATTGGAGATGTCATTTCAGTTCCTTTGTATTTCTATAAAGGACTTACTTTCACGGCAATTCAATATTTTGTATTTACCATAATTGCTATATACGGCTACAAAGCATGGAAGAAACACTTGCGCAACGACCTTCGTCCGTCTTAAAGGCTGTCTTTTTTGGGCCGGAATCCACTGGAAAAACTACTCTTGCCAAAATGCTGGCGGAGCATTTCGATACCCGATGGGTAGAGGAACATATGAGGGAGTACCTACAAGAAAAATGGGATTTAGAAAAAAAAGTTTGTGAACCAAAGGATATGTTGCCAATCGCTGGCGGGCAAATACGGCGAGAAAATGAACTGGCCGAAAAATCGAATAAGATTTTATTTTGCGATACGGACCTATTAGAATTAAAAGTGTATTCTGAAGCGTATTACAATGGATTCTGCGATCCGCAACTTCTTAAACATGCGTTAAACAACCGGTACGATATATACTTTTTGATGTATATTGACGTTCCCTGGACTCCCGACGATCTTCGGGATAAACCCCTGGACCGTATTGGGATGTTTAAGCGATTTGAAGAAGCTTTAATTCTCACCGGAAAGCCCTATGTGGTTCTAAAAGGTGATTTAAACGAGCGTTTTCAAACTGCGGTTTCGGAAATTAATAAACTTTTAAAAACGTAAAGACGTGGGATTCAGCGAAATTGATATTTTACAGATTGAGGAGAAAGGATTAAGTTCAAAAGAAGTAGAACGCCAACTTAAATTATTTGAAAAAGGTAATATAAAAGTTGATATTCAGAAGGCTGCGACACCTGGTAATGGGATATTTGTTTATTCCGAAAAAGAAAAAAAAGACTTTATCGCACATTATGAAGATAGAAAACCTCAATTGAATTTTCTAAAGTTTGTGCCGGCTTCGGGTGCCGCTACCAGAATGTTTAAGGCCCTTCATAAATTCGCCGATGAATTTGACTTTGAACAGGAAAGCATTAGGGATTATCTGGACCGAAAAGGGGATGCTTCACTCCAACGGTTTTTTGAAGGGATGGAACAGTTACCTTTTTACTACCAGGCTCTGAAATTAGCCAGCGAGAAGGATTCAACTTTTGATAATAAACCTAAGGATGAACAGCAATTGATTCTGGTCAAGACAATGCTCTATGAAGATGGTCTTAATCTTAATAGTCTTCCAAAGGGGCTGGTTCCTTTTCATAAATATGGAAACAGAATTGCTACTGCTTTTGAAGAACACCTCTACGGTGCTGCCAGATACTTAAACGTAAATGGCCAGGCCAGGTTACATTTTACGATTTCCCACGGGGATAAGGATAAGTTCAAAAATGAATTTGAGGCCATAAAGGAGAGAGTGGAAAAGGCCACCGAAACAAATTTTGAAATAACCTATTCCTATCAGGATCCTAAAACAGATACCATTGCAGTAACCCAGGAAAATGAACCTTTTAGGGATGAAGAAGGCCATATCTTTTTTAGACCTGGTGGACATGGAGCTCTAATTGAAAACCTCAATAATCAGGAGGCTGATCTTATCTTTATTAAAAATATAGATAATGTAGTGCTTGAGAAGAATCTTGGGGATGTTGTAGAGCATAAAAAAATGTTGGGTGGAAAAATCCTTCAACTTCAGGAGCAGATATTTAATTATTTAAACCTATTGGAAGCTGGGAATAATTCTGAGGCTAAGCTTGATGAGATTGCTCATTTTATAGAAAATGAGCTCACTGTGGAAATAACGACTTCTTTCAATAAATTCACGGGAGAAGAGAAGACTCAATATCTCTGCGAGAAACTTGATAGGCCTTTACGTGTTTGTGGAATGGTTAAAAATGAGGGAGAACCTGGAGGGGGTCCCTTTTTAGTTAAAGATGAGTCAGGGGAAGTAAACCTACAGATTATTGAAGGAGCTCAAATCGATAAGGAAAATAAGGAACAACTCAAGATACTAAATAATTCCACTCATTTCAATCCGGTGGATATCGTGTGCGGGATTTATAATTGGAAAGGTGAGAAATACGATCTTCATAAGTATGTCGATGAACGAATGAGCTTTATTGCTCATAAAACCAAAGATGGAAAGCCATTGAAAGCTCTAGAACGTCCAGGTCTTTGGAATGGGGGGATGGCCTTTTGGAATACGGTTTTTGTAGAAGTGCCGGTGACTACTTTTAATCCCGTTAAGACTGTATCGGATCTGCTGAAACCGAATCATCGTACAAAGTAAAGTTAGTGGACCAGGAAAGAATAATACAGGAATTACACTTTAAGGCAGTTAAGAGTTCCGGGGCCGGCGGCCAACATGTAAATAAGACTTCATCTAAAGTGGAACTCTATTTTCCTGTGGAAAATTCGGAAGCTTTATCAGATGAAGAAAAAATCAGGGTTCTTAAGAAATTAGCTAACAGGATTACCGGGTCAGGGGAATTAACGCTCCAGAGTGATGTTTCCCGGAGTCAGAATCAAAATAAAAAAGATGTAACCCTTCGCTTTCTTAATTTGATTAAAGAAGCCCTTAAAAAACGCAAACCCCGAAAAAAGACTAAACCATCTCTTGCAGCTAGGGAAAAACGTTTAAAGAAAAAGAAGATTCAGGCAGATAAAAAGGCTAGAAGAAAAAATCCCCCTCAATCCCCTTAGTGACTGTGTAATTTTTCTACATAATTGTAGAAGGTGATAATGATTTCCCCAGTTTTTTTATTCCCTTATTTTTTGCATGTAAACCTAATAGTTTAGTTATCAGGTCAATGTATTTTTATTTCTGAAATGGTACGATTTTGACTTAAGACCTTTGGAGTTTGATAAAAACTTGATTCAAACTAACTAAACTCAACAGCTTGGATAACTGTTGTATAATTTAGATTTTCGGAGAAAAAAGAGGCTTTAGGGCCTCTTTTTTATTTTGAGGTACACTTATTTGAAGAAATGTGGTCGGAATTTCCACATAAAGAACTCTTAAAATTAGTGAATTTCCACATAAAATTAACCGGAACAACAAACCCCTAAAAGTTAAAACGTCTGTATATCAGTGATTTGACATCAATTTAACTGAATTGGTATAATTGTTCCTTTATATCTAGCAACTAAAATATAAACACACTAAAACTAAAAGTTATGAAAAAGTTAGGATTAAGCTTACTAGCAGTAACCGCAATGTTTTTTTACACTGAAAATGCAAATGCCCAGGTTGAGGGAGAGGTAGAAGCCAATACGCAAGTGGAAGCTCATGCTCAGCAACAAAAAGATTTCCAAGAAATTGATGTCGTAGCACTTCCACAGCCGGTTAAGGATGCTGTCATGACTGACTTTAACGGTGCAGTAACCGAAGAAGCATGGGTAAAAGAGAAAGACGGGAAAACAGTGTATAAACTTTCGCTTAATGTAGAAGGTGAGAAAAAGAAAGTTTATGCAGACCAGGACGGTAACTGGATAGATAAAGATGACAAGGATAAATAAATCCGAGTCGTTTTTAACTCTTAACTAACCAATTTAAACCGCCATATTATGCCCTACCATAGCTTATGGCGGTTTTAACCACTGGCCGAAAACTACAGAGATGCCAACTCTTTCGGCAACGGAAAAATTAGAATTTTTATCAATTTAATTGATATTTAATTTGAAAAAATGACTCTCAGGGAACAAGGATTCTTTGATCAACTAACACTTTAAAAAGAGTCATTTTGGAAGATGTTGAAGATATTCTATATTTTTCTGTTAAATGGATCCAATAAGTAACCGACAAGTATATTCTTTAGATTTGTCGAAAAAAGAGGTCAATTGATTTGATCTCTTTTTTTATGCTTAATTTTAAAATCTATGAACCTAAGATTGTTAAATTTGCACCATACATTTTAATTCAGCATTATTTATGACTAAAATCCTCATAGTAGAAGATGATGTCGCTTTCGGCACGATGCTTAAAACGTTCTTACAAAAAAGAGACTATGAGGCTGGGCTTGTTTTCACGGCTACAGAAGCGTTGAAAAATATAAATGAAAAGGATTTTGACCTTATTCTTACCGATGTTCGACTTCCGGATAAAGATGGCCTAGATATCTTAAAGGAGGTGAAGGCAAAGAATTCCAAAACCCAGGTCATTGTAATGACTAGCTATGCTGAGATAAGTATGGCAGTGCAAGCGATGAAAGATGGCGCCTTTGATTATGTATCTAAACCCTTTCGACCTGAATCTATCCTCCAAACTATTGAAAATGCCTTAAAACATCATCAGGCCAGTGCAGCCGAAATCGAAAAACCAGTCAAGCCTGAAAAATCCACGTCTCAAAAAGATAGTTTTGTAAAGGGTGTCAGTGATGCTTCCCGTAAACTTAACGATTATATTGAGCTTGTTGCACCGACAAATATGTCAGTTCTTATAATAGGGGAGAGCGGAACAGGGAAAGAGCAGGTTGCCAAAAGTATACATTCACAGAGTAAGCGGAAAAATGCAGCTTTTATAGCGGTTGACTGTGGGGCAATCCCTAGAGAACTTGCATCTAGTGAATTCTTTGGTCATCTTAAGGGCTCTTTTACCGGGGCGATCAATGATAAAACTGGTCACTTTGAAGCTGCCAATGGGGGAACTTTGTTTCTAGACGAGATAGGAAATTTATCCTATGAGCTCCAGGTGCAATTACTTCGCGCCCTTCAGGAGAGAAGGATCAAACCCGTTGGGAGTAACAACGAAATTGAAGTTGATATTCGTGTGATCACTGCAACTAATGAAGATCTTGCCCAGGCAGTAAGAGAAGGAGAATTCAGAGAAGACCTTTATCACAGGTTAAATGAATTTTCTATAAAGGTGCCAGCCCTAAAAGATAGAAAAGAAGATCTTATGATCTTTGCGGAATATTTTCTCGATGAAGCAAATACCGAGCTTGAAAAAAATGTGATCGGCTTTACGGAAGAAGCTATCGAGGCTTTTAAAAATTACAATTGGCCCGGAAATTTAAGAGAATTAAAAAATATGGTCAAGCGTGCTGTACTTTTGACCCAGGACGATTTGATCCCATTAAAAGTGCTGCCTCATGAAATTTCAACGGCACAAAAAACTGAAACTGAGTACGGTTTATTTAAAAATAAAAATGAGGAACAACTCATCCTTGAAGCCTTAGAAAAATCTGGTGGAAACAAAAGTAAAGCGGCCAGGTTACTTTCTATAGACCGCAAAACCCTTTACAATAAATTAAAGCAATACGGAATTAAGCTGTAAGCTCACTTTTGAGATGATTCATTAATAACCGAATATTTTTAATTAAGCCGATAAATTCAGATCTGTTTAATTCTTTATGAGTTTCAATCTCTCTTAGCTTTTCCGCAATAAAATGTGCCTTCATTTGTTTAAGCATAGGTAGCATTTTATGAGCTACGTTAGCCATTTTTTCCTGATCCTGTTTTTCAAAAGCTTTCTCTAGGGCATTCAGGTTTTTTTCTGAACTTTCCAGAAAGGCATTTATAATGATGTGCATAGCCTTGTGATCACCCCCTGAGAACTGGTAGATCTCTTCAAGGTCATATTCGGTCCCTGGTTTTTTGCCGGGAGCGAGATAATTATTAGGCCTAAAGCTAACTTCGAATATCTCAGCAATACTATTTAAAAGCTCTTGGGGTTTATAAGGCTTTATGAGGCTTTTTGCAAATCCTGCCTTGATATAAAAGTCAGGATCAAGGCTTGTCCTGCCCGAGATCGCAATCACCGGTACGTTCTTAATTTTCGGGTTCTCTTTAATTTTCGAGATAAGCTCCAAACCATCCATTCTCGGCATTTGAATATCGGTGAGCACCAATTGGAAGTTCCCTGATTTCAGTTTGTTTAAGGCATCATACCCATTTAAACTACTTTCACAGGTAAGACCTAAAGACTTAACCAATTCCTGGGTGAGCGCCAGTTGAGAAGGTTCATCATCCACGACTAATGCCTTCTTATTTTTAAGCAGTTTTGGAGCAGGAGTTTGTTCTTTCTCTTCAGGAATGATTTTCTCTTGATTTTCAATCCGGACCACCGGTATATATATGATGAATTCACTGCCTTCTCCAGCTGCACTAATCAATTCTAGTCTACCTTTGAGCAGGTTGGTTAGACTCCTGGAAATGGTAAGTCCAAGCCCAGTACCTCCATATTGTTTCTCAATTTTATTATTCTCCTGGGAAAACTCTTCAAATATTTCTTCTTGTTTTTCCTTTGGAATTCCGATTCCAGAATCTTTTACCGAAATGATAAGGGTATAACTGTCCTCAATATCTTTTCTGAGCCTGCTGCTAATTCTAATTTCACCTTCATGTGTGAATTTATAAGCGTTGGTAACCAGGTTTGCGATGATTTGTTTTATTCTGAACGGATCGCTTAACACCTGGACATCGGTTTCAGGCGCCATGTCTATTATGATCTCGACATCTTTGTTATTTTCCCCGGGTAAAGAACTATGCACACTATCCTCAATTAATTTCTTAGGATTAAATGGCAACTTCTCTACCAGCATTTTTCCGGCTTCTAATTTGGAAAGGTCAAGCAAATCATTGACAAGCCTTAGTATGAAATCTGACGACTTCTTAACATGGGTTAAATAGTGGTTCTGCTTGGTGTTTAGTGCAGTTTTACCCATCAAATCCGTATAGCCAATGAGCGTGTTCAATGGAGATCTCAGATCGTGAGTAATGGCTGCCATGAAATGTTCCCGGCTCTTCAAAAGTGATTCGGCAAAGGTTTTGGCCTCTTCCAGCTGGCTTCGGTAACGCTGACTTCGGCTGACATCCTTGATGATAAGAAAAAGGAAAACCAGGATGATAATAATACTGATCGAACCGGCTGCGATCATAATCATTGAAGTGTCCTTCAACATATTTTCTGAACTTTGCGCACGGATGAGTGAGGCCTCTCGTTCTTCCTGCTCAATAGTAGCTAGGACACTTCGAAGTTGTTGATTTAATATTAGATCGTTATCCAGAAGTTCATTCTCTTTTTCAATAATTTGCTGGCGAAATTCCAGGTTTGCGGTTTCAAGTTCGCTAAGCACATTTTTTACAGACCCTATAAGGGAATCTGCGGTTCGGTTGGTTAGCTGTTCCGCATTTTCTTCTTCGGAGAATTCCAGTAGTCTGATAAGCACCCTTCTTTGATGGGGCTCGAGGTTGGCAAAGCGCTCTTCGTAATTATTCGCATTAAAAGAAGGTTCTACCTTTCGAAGTTCCTCTATTACTTGAGTGTAGTAGCTTGTATTGCGGTCCTGTGCTCTTAATTTTAATAATTCATTGAGGTTGTCGGTTTTTCTTGAAAGTAGGGCTGAGATGCTGTCCAGTTCTGTTTTCATTTGAGCATCCTTATACGATTCCTTAAGTAAACTGATATTATTTCTAATGGACTCTAAATGGTCCTGATATAGCTTAAGATCACTTTCCTCCCCGGTCTGAATAAGCCGTCGACTAATATTTTCAGTTTCATATAATTCTGTTGTAATGTCACTAACTAAGAAGAGTTTCTCATTATTATTGGTATTGGAATCAGCGAGATTTGTGAAGGCGACCACCTGGGTATAAACGAACCAGACGGATAGGGCAGCTAGGGCAGCTATCAGAAAATACCCAGCTACTACCTTAAAGGTGATCGAACGTTTGGTGTTTTGCATAACTTAACTTCCGCTAAAATTACACCAATTAAATGAAATGCAATAAAAATATGGGAATTCCCAAAAAGCTTTATACATTTGCCCCAAATCTCACAAGGGGTGCCTTTAAATCAAGGCTGAGATCATACCCAATGAACCTGGGCAGGTAATGCTGCCAAGGGATCGCGCAAAGTGCGCTAACTAAGTATGTACTCCTGAAAATGCCAAATCACCGGTGGGCAATTTCAGGATTTTTTATTTAATTTTAAACTAAGAATAATCGCCCCTTTTATTCGTAATAAATATTTACGAATGAAAACTGTATTATTTTATGCTGGCCTATTTTTACTATCCTTTCAGGCCATAGCACAAACTCACATTTTAAAAGGAAAAGTTACTCAGAATGAGGTACCTGTAGAGGGAGTTTTAGTTTACACCCAGGAATCAGGGGGAGGTACACAAACCGATGCGGATGGTAATTATCGTTTGGAACTCGAAGATGGAACCTACAATCTCGTTTTTTCCTACGGGAATCAGAAATCTGTCCAAGTAGATCTTTTTGACAATAAAGTTCTCAATGTAGATCTTTCCGATGCAAAAGAAGTCCTGGATGAGGTATTTCTCTCTTCATTAAGGGTAAATGCTCAGTCTCCTATTACTTATAGTAACCTGACTAACGAGGAAATTGAAAACCGAAATCTAGGTCAGGATATTCCTGTACTTATGAATTATATGCCCAATGTGGTTTCTACGTCCGATGCAGGAGCGGGAGTTGGTTATACTGGAATTCGGGTTCGAGGTAGTGATGGGACTAGGGTAAATGTTACTATTAACGGGATTCCTTATAACGATGCTGAGAGCCAGGGTAGTTTTTGGGTGAACCTTGGAGATTTCGCTTCTTCGGTGGAAAACATGCAACTTCAGCGTGGGGTTGGTACTTCCACAAATGGAGCAGGTGCCTTCGGGGCGAGTCTCAATATTCTTACAGACGGATATAAGGAAAAAGCCTTTGCAGAACTTGCTAATAGTGTGGGTTCCTATAACACCAGAAAACACACTTTAAAATTCAGTACCGGGCTTTTAGATGAACATTGGGAATTTGCCGGTCGAGCCTCTCAGATAAAAAGTGATGGGTATATCGATCGTGCTGCAACCGATTTGAAGTCATATTTTCTCCAAGGGACTTATGTGGATACCAATACCCTGGTAAAAGCCCTCACATTTGGTGGTAGCGAAAGAACTTACCAGGCCTGGTATGGCATCGATGCAGAAACCCTTAGAAATGATCGTACATTTAATCCCGCAGGACTCTATGAAGACAAAAATGGAGCAATACGTTTTTACGAAGACCAAACTGATAATTATAAGCAGGATCACTACCAATTATTATGGAATCAGGAATACGATTCCAACTGGTCATCTAACCTTGCTCTTCATTATACCTATGGTAGGGGTTATTATGAAGAGTATGAAGAGGATGCCAGTCTTACCGAATTTGATTTGGAGCCCTTTGAAGCTGGAGGTGAAATGATTACTAATTCAGATTTGGTGGGTACCAAATGGTTAGATAATCATTTTTTCGGAACAACATATGATCTGAATTACCAGGAAAGTGATTGGGATGTCGTTCTGGGCGGGGGATGGAATAAGTATATAGGTGATCATTTCGGAGAGGTTATCTATACCCAATTTGCCAGTAATAAAAGACCTAATCAACCTTACTATGAGAATACGGCAACAAAAACAGACTTTAATATCTATGGAAAAGCAAATTTCGCGATAACTAATAAGTTAGCAGGTTATGCTGATCTTCAATTGAGAACTATAACTTATGAGACAGAGGGGATTCTTTCCGATGGAAGTAGTTTTCCGGTAGATGATAACTTAAATTTCTTTAATCCGAAGGCAGGACTGACTTATCAGTTGAATACCGGCAATCAATTTTACTTTTCATTTGCCAGAGCTCACAGAGAACCCAGCCGAAATGACTATGAGAATGGCGATCCTGAACCGGAAGAACTCAATGACTTTGAGCTAGGTTGGAGGTATAATTCCCCCAATGTTCAGGTGAACTCCAATTTTTATTTTATGGATTATCAAAATCAGTTGGTACTTACCGGTGGTCTCGATGAGGTCGGTGCCTTTATTCGGGAAAATAGCGGAGAGAGTTACAGGTTGGGACTAGAAATAGATGCCACTATTAGGATATCAGATAAAATTAATCTTCGTCCAAACCTGGCCCTTAGTAGGAACCAAAATATCGACTTCGTTTCAACCTGGGACGGGGAAGCTGTTAATTTTGGAAATACTGAGATTTCGTATTCACCTTCAATAGTTGCTGCAAACCTATTTGGGTATACGCCTTTTGAAGGATTGGAAGTAAACTTTCTTTCAAAATTCGTAGGAGAACAGTATATGAGCAATATTGAAACTGAAGCCTCAAAACTGGACAGTTATTTTGTTAATGATCTTAATGTGCAATACAATTGGAAGGAAGCACCGCTTTTTAAGGAAATAATAATAACGGGGCTAGTAAATAACTTGTTTGGTGTGGAGTATGTTTCTAACGGGTACTATTACACTTACGAATTGCCAAATCCAGAATTTTCCAGTGGACTACAAACCTATGATGGAGCGGGGTATTATCCACAGGCAACTACTAATTTTCTACTTGGGGTAACCTTGAAATTTTAATTGATCAGGAACCTTGCCATATTGTTTATGGCAAGGTTCTTCTATTCTAATTATAAACCTCGATAACATTCCCTATGCGCTCTATGCGGTAGGGTTTTAGGGTAAACTCTCCCTTACCGGCCGTAAGTTCTCCTGTTACAATATTATATTCATTCCCATCCTCACATTGACATTTGGCAGTAATTCCAGTTACCTGCATTGCAGAACAATTATTTGGTGGATGATTTGGATCACTTAGTTCAAAGGCAGTGTACTGGGAATTATTGATGTTGTAAATGACTATTCCTTTAATTCCCTCGGTGTAGGTGGAATAGGAATTTCCAGGATATTGAAGGTTGTTGTATTCGGGAAGGTCTAAACTGAGCTGAATCCTGAAATTCAGGTCCGGGAGATTAGGATTATTAATCCGATTATTTTCTTCGGGAGAACAGCCTGCCAGGAGGACAGAAGTTAATAAGCTCAGGAGTATGTTTTTCATAAAATCCACATTTCTTACTAAAAGAATATAATTGCTTTCAAAGCTTAAATTTATTATATTTGTTAAACAAATCCCGTCACGCTATGGGATTTTTTCTATTTATATAAACGATGAAGTTATGAGCAAAGTATCTTATTATACTGCAGAGGGCCTGAAAAAATTGAAGGATGAATTAAATCAGCTTAGAGATGTTGAAAGGCCAAGAGCTTCTGAGGCGATTGCTGAAGCCCGCGATAAAGGGGATCTTAGTGAGAATGCTGAATATGATGCAGCTAAAGAGGCCCAGGGGATGCTGGAGATGAAAATATCCAAAATGGAAGAAATTGTTGCGAATGCTCGTGTTATAGATGAATCTCAATTGGATACTTCTAAAGTACTTGTACATTCTTTTGTTCGGATTAAAAATCTTGGTAACGGTTCAGAAATGAAATATAAACTTGTAGCCCAAAGCGAGGCTGATCTTAAGTCCGGAAAAATTTCAGTAGATTCTCCGATTGGAAAAGGCCTGCTAGGCAAAAAAGTTGGAGATACTGCCCAAATTGATGTTCCTAGCGGAAAAATGGAATTTGAAATTCTTGAAATCTGGAGAGAATAATTTGTTTATTTAACAGTTAGATGAAATCCTTTTCCAATTCCTTAACTCAGGAAGAAAGAAAAGGATTTTATATTTAATAAAACAAATAAATTATAAACTTATGGCTACACTTTTTAGTAAAATAGTTAAAGGAGAGGTTCCGGCATATAAAATCGCCGAAGACAGTCAGTTTCTTGCATTTCTCGATATAAATCCAAATGCCAAAGGACATACACTTTGTATCCCTAAGAAAGAAGTAAACAGGCTCTTTGATCTTGAAGAAGAAATATACCAGGAGTTAATGCGGTTCTCAAGGAAAGTTGCTATTGCATTGGAGAAAACTGTTCCCTGTAAACGTGTAGGAATGGCAGTAGTAGGTCTTGAGGTTCCGCACGCGCACGTTCATCTAATTCCGCTGAACTCTATGAAAGATATGGATTTTTCAAATAATATCGAAATGAGTGAAGTAGAGTTTGAAAAATTAGCCCAGTCTATTCATGTCAACCTCTAGGTGATTTTTCCTAGTAGATTTTGAGAAATAGAAACATTAAATTAAACCTTCCGTAGAGCAATTCTGAAAGTAGTTCCTTTGTTTATTTCGCTGTGGACAACTTTAATTCTTCCTCGATGATATTCTTCAATTATTCTTTTAGCAAGAGAAAGACCCAAACCCCAACCTCTTTTTTTAGTAGTATGTCCAGGTTCGAAGATTAGTTTGAACCTGTTTTTATCAATACCCTTTCCGCTATCTTTTAGATAAATAAAAGCCCAGTGGTTGTCTTGCTTTATCTCGATAGTCAAGTTTCCTTTTCCCCGCATTGCGTCAATCGCATTTTTCACAAGATTTTCTATGGTCCAGCTGTAGAGCTGTTGGTTAAGGTTTACGTAAATTGATTCCTTTGGAGCAATTAATTGAAATTTGATCAAATTGGAGCTTCTGGTTTTTAAATAATCAAAAGCATTTTGAGTTTCTTCAACAATATTCGTTTTTGTAAGGAGAGGTGCAGAACCGATTTTTGAGAAACGTTCTGTAATGGTTTTCAATCGGTCAATATCCTTTTCCATTTCCTCAATATAAGATGAATTGACATTTTCATCTTTCAAGATTTCTGTCCATCCAATCAATGAAGATAAAGGAGTTCCGATCTGGTGGGCGGTTTCCTTAGCCATTCCTGCCCAGAGTTTATTCTGTTCACTGGATTTTGTGGTGGTGTAAAAGAAATAAACCACTCCCACAAACAAAAAACCAATAAGGGTGAGGCCTATAGGATAGTATTTTAGTTTATTCAAGGCAGGGGAATTTCCGTAGAAGATATATTGTTCCTGACCTTCGCCCAGGTTTATAACAATGGGTTCGTTTTCGTCCTTTATGCGATTGAGGTATTTTCTTAACCTTTTCTCGTTTTGTGTAATTGCAGGATCTATATTGGTAGTATAAGCTACCTCTCCATTTGCATAGGTATGAATTATTGGGATGGTGGTGTTGTTGTTAAGGATCTCCAGAATTAAATCAATCTCTGAATCAGCTGTAGCATTATCAAGTTCTTGCTGCGCTTTTGCCCAAATATTCATCTTTGCGCGCTCATCTTCCTTAAGGCGTTGAAAAAATATAGAAGTATTCCATAGAACAAGAGCGACCACCACTAAACAGGATATTACTATAAACCAGCGGTTAAAACTTCGCTCATCGGTAAAATTCATGTAGTATTAATGGTTTTATAATTTAAAGATAAGCGTTTTTAAATATATTTTATTGCCTCAGTGCTCTTTTCATTCCCTGAGGCTTTCGTTACCTTTGTCAAAATTCAAAGTATGATAAGTATAACTCCCGGGGAGCTTAGCACTGGTAAATTACATCAGTATTTACTGGGTGCTGTAGGGCCAAGGCCTATTGCCTTTGCAAGTACAGTAGATTCACAAGGACGGCCTAATTTATCGCCTTTTAGTTTTTTCAATGTTTTTGGCTCAAATCCTCCTACGCTTATATTTTCCCCTGCAAGGCGTGGTAGAGATAATACAGTTAAGCATACATATAATAATGTTAAGGCTCACAATGAGGTGGTCATAAATATTGTCAATTACCAAATGGTACAGCAGATGTCACTATCAAGTACTGAATACGGAGAAGGGGTAAACGAGTTCGAAAAAGCTGGGCTTACCATGCTTAAATCTGATTTAGTAAAGCCTTTTCGAGTTGCTGAATCACCTGTGCAGTTTGAATGTAAGGTAAAAGAGGTGGTAGAATTAGGGCAAGAAGGCGGAGCCGGTAATTTGGTTATCTGTGAAGTATTGAAGATGCATATTAAAGAAGAAATTTTAGATGAACACGGCTTTATTGATCAACATAAAATAGACCAGGTAGCACGAATGGGAGGAAATTGGTATACGCGTGCCAATATGGGAATGTTCGAAGTGCCAAAGCCACTTTCTACTTTGGGTATAGGTGTGGATTCCATTTCAGTTGAAATCAGGGAAAGCAAGGTCCTTACCGGAAACGATCTGGGAAGGTTGGGAAATGTGGAACGTCTACCTTCCGAGGAAGAAATTCAAGGTTTTCTAAATGAAAATTCAGAAATTGCAACCCTAATTAAAAGCGGAGATAAAAATAAAATTCATTTAAAGGCGAAGGAGCTGCTCAGGCAGAATAAACTGGAAACAGCCTGGAAAATACTATTAGCAAAATAAAGATTTATGGAAGTACAAGGAAAGATTAAACTAATTGGTGAAACTAAAACCTTTGGCAGCAATGGTTTTAGAAAGAGAGAACTTGTGGTTACTACCGAGGAACAGTACCCCCAACACATATTGGTCGAATTCGTTCAGGATAAAACCGACCTTTTGGATCATTACCAGGTGGGACAACCTGTTAAGATAGGAATTAACCTGCGTGGTCGTGAATGGGTTTCTCCGCAAGGAGAAACTAAGTACTTCAATTCTATACAGGGATGGAGGATAGAAAATCTTCAAGCGCAAACAGGAAATCAGGAGGTACCGCCACCAGACCAGTTTGAGCCGGCCAGTGATTTTAATGAAGAAGAACATGATGACTTACCGTTCTAATTTCTGAAAAGATCAAAGAATTTTTTAATTTACAAGCCTGATAGTATTCTATCGGGCTTTTTAATTATTTAAATAAGATTTAGTTGAATTTTCTTAAAAGTGGCGATCCTTTTCCTTCAATTGATCATGCTGATGAGCATGGATTACTTGCCGTTGGAGGAGACTTGAATGTTCAAAGTCTAATCGCCGCATATGACCAGGGAATCTTCCCCTGGTATGATGCTTCACAACCAGTTTTATGGTGGAGTCCAGATCCAAGAATGGTTCTTTTCCCTCATAGACTTAAAATTTCCAAAAGCATGAAACAAGTACTGAGAAAGGAAATTTTTGAAGTTAGTTTTAACAAGGACTTTACAGGAGTTCTGGAGAATTGTGCCAATATAAAACGTCCGGGACAGGTTGGTACCTGGATCACAGATGAGATTAAAGCACAGTACCAAAAATTACACGAACTTGATATTGCACAATCGGTTGAGGTTTGGAAAGATGGAAAGCTCGTGGGTGGACTTTACGGAATATACCTTAGGGATAAAAATGTTTTCTGCGGAGAGAGCATGTTTTCAAAAATGAGTAATGCTTCCAAATTTGGATTTATAAAATTTGTGGAAAAACTCAGAACCGAAGATGTACGACTTATTGATTGTCAGATCTATACTGATCATCTTGCCAGCCTTGGAGCTGAGGAAATACCCCGAAAAACATTTTTAAATTTCCTAAAGTGAGTGTAAAAAATCTCCCTATCGAGAAAGCAAGGAAAAAGGGCAGTACAATCAGCTATTTATGTAAATTTAATCTTTAACAGCGAATTTATGGTAACCGAAATCAACACAGGCACCCTATTTCTTTTTTACCTGGTGATTTTCTTTTTTGCAATTCTCCTGAGATATTTTCTTGCCGCTGGAATTTTTTACTATTACTATTATGTCTGGAACTTTGAAAAGTTCAATGCTAAAAAGTTGAGCAGAAGGAAGTTTAAGAAAGGTCAGGTTAAAAAAGAAATTATTTGGAGTATAAAGGCTTCATTGATTTTTGCTTTTGCCGGGACACTTACCTTTTGGTTATGGACAAAAGATTTAACCGCAATATACCTTGATCCTGAAAAGTATGGCTACTGGTATTTAGGGGTGAGTCTTGTCCTTGTTCTGCTTATACACGAAACTTACTATTATTGGGTACATCGTTGGATGCATCACCCCAGCATTTATAAAAGCGTGCATAAGGTTCATCATGATAGCTTGACGCCCACCCCCTGGACTGCTTTTTCCTTTCATCCCTGGGAGAGCTTCCTGGAAGCTATAATTCTACCCCTTATCCTATTAATTGTTCCGGTTAATATTTATGTGTTGGTCTTTTATCTGCTTCTAATGACCATTAGCAGTGTAATTAATCACTTGGATATTGAGATCTACCCGAAAACATTTCAGAAAACCTGGTTGGGAAAATTACTAATTGGAGCCACCCACCATCATTTTCATCATGCAGAATTCAATACCAATTATGGCCTCTATTTTACGTTTTGGGATAAATTAATGGGAACAGAAAGTCCAAAAATGAATCCTACTGATAATAAACCTGAGCTATAATTTGGGATGGATATCCTTATACCTGAAGCAATCTATTTCATGGTCATTCACCATTCCGGTAGCTTGCATATGTGCGTAAATGATGGTAGAGCCTACAAATTTAAATCCACGTTTTTTTAAATCCCTGCTTAATTTATCGCTAATTGCTGTGGTAGCTGGAGCTTCTTTATAATTTTGGACCCTATTCTGAATAGGTGAGCCATCAACGAAGCTCCAGATATATTTGCTGAAACTTCCATATTCCATCTGAGTTTCCAAAAATGCCTGTGCATTCGTTATTGTGGCATATACTTTTAACTTATTCCGTATAATGCCAGGATTACTAAGTAACTCATGGATCTTTTTTTCAGAATAATCCGCGATCTTTTTATAGTCGAAATTATCAAAGGCTTCTCGAAAATTTTCCCTTTTACGAAGTACAGTGATCCAGCTTAATCCTGCTTGAAAGGTCTCCAAGATGAGGAATTCAAAAATCTTTTGGTCCTCATAAACAGGAACTCCCCATTCCTGGTCATGATAAGCTTCATACAAAGGATCTCCTTGGCACCATCCGCACCGATGTGTTGTTTTCTTAAGGTTGGAATTCATAAGTGATTGTACCTGGTTGGTTATCCCTGCCGGGTAATTGGCTAAATAAGGCATCGGCAGCGTATCGCAGGGCATTATCGATTAAACATTGATTTGTGGTGGAGGAGCTGGCCTTATTCAGAGAGGTTTCTAGAACCCTTCCGCTGGCATCAACACGAATATTGATTACCACCTTTCCTGCGCGGTCACAGGTATAGACAGGATTAGGGATACTGACCGCATTACGGCCCTTTAAGGAAAAAGAAATTGAGCTGCTTCTTAGGCTACCGGATTTCCTTGAAATTTTCCGAGAAGTTTCATTTCCATGAGAAGCCTCTTGATTTTTTTCTGATGCCTTTGGGAAATTGTATTCACCTTCATTAGATTCGTTATCATCTTCTGAGATTTCCTCACTTTTTGCACTATTTTTTTCGAATATTTCCTCTATTTCCCGCTCAAAATTTTTCTCCCGTGCTTCCTGGTTTTCATCAAAGGCGCGATGAGTAGTCATCTCTGTAGTTTTGGGAGATTCTGTTTTTTTCTCGGCTGGTTTGGGAATTTCTTTGCGTTCTGCCTCAAAATCTTCCAAATCTACAATCATCTCGCTTATCCGTTTCTGTTTTTCCGATAAGGTGAAATTATATAAGCCCAGCACTACTACTGAACAAAACAGGATAGTTATAATCAAAGCTTTATGTCTATCAAAAAAATCCATGGCTAATAAAACTTGACTGCGAAACTTTTATTTTAGTTTTGTCGTGATTTTCTTGTAAGAATTAAGAATTCTTAAAAAAAATGTGCCAGAGCTAAAATTGAGTTCTTTCTTTATTAGTTTTCCTGTGAAGGTAATAAATTCTTAAAGGAATCAATACTGAAGGAATCTTCCACCTCATATTTCCCAATCCTGGTTCGTCTTAATCTCGAAAGATGTGCCCCGCTTTTAAGTGCTTTTCCGAAGTCGTGAGCTAAACTTCGGATGTATGTGCCTTTGCTGCAAACCACCCTGAAATCTACTTCCGGGAACCTACTTGTATCAATTTCAAATTCACTTATTTCTACTGACCGGCTGTTAATTTTAACTGCTTCTCCTTTTCTGGCAAACTCATACAGTCTTTTCCCGTCTTTCTTTAATGCTGAATATACCGGAGGCCTTTGCTGAAATTCACCCGTGAATTTCAAAACGGTATTACGAAGGTCTTCTTCTGTTATATGATCAACAGGAAATTCCTGGTCAGGTTCAGTTTCCAAATCATAAGATGGAGTGGTCGAGCCTAGGCTGAAGGTCCCAGTGTATTCTTTTTCTTGGCCTTGCAATTCCTGGATTCTCTTGGTGAACTTTCCGGTACAAATAATGAGAAGACCATTGGCAAGGGGGTCAAGTGTCCCTGCATGGCCTACCTTAATTTTTTTGATGCTGCAGTTTTTTCTTATAAGCCATCGTACCTTATTGACCAATTGAAAAGAGGTCCATTCCAGAGGTTTATCAAATAGGAGTATCCTACCTTTTTTAAAGTCATCGGCTGTGAAGTGTTCTGGTTTCATTTAGTAATTATAATATCCGAAGATAATAGCTGCAACCCCTACGACAAAACAATAAATAGCGAAATAGGAAAGTTTACTTTTTTTAACCAGGGCAATCATCCAGGTGCAGGCTGCAAGTCCCGCGAGAAAGGCTGCTAAAAACCCGATAATTAGCAGGGAAGCATCTGTAGTGCTTTGCGCAAGGTTACCGTCTATAAGATCTTTAAAGATTTTACCAATAATAAGGGGCACCACCATTAAGAAAGAAAACCTGGCGGCCTTCGTTTTATCATTGCCAAGGATGACGGAAGTAGAAATAGTTGCTCCGCTTCTTGAGATTCCAGGTAAAATTGAAATTGCTTGAGAAACACCAATTACAAAAGCATTGGAATAACTTACCTTTTTCTGCGTATTTTTAGCTTTATCCGCCAACCATAGAAGAAGAGCAGTTATTATTAGCATAAAGCCAACAAATAAAACATTTCCTCCAAAAAGGGCTTCAAGTTCATCCTCGAAATAAAAACCTATAAAAGCGGCAGGAATCATGGAAACAATAATTTTCACAGAGAACTCGGTTTCCTCATTCCATTTGAATTGAAAAAGACCGCGAAAGATCTCGGCCACATCTTTTCTAAAAACAACCAGGGTGCTCAATGCAGTGGCGAAATGTAAAACAACGGTAAATAAAAGTGATTCTTCCGGTACACTAGTATCTCCTAGAATAGCTTTCCCCAATTCAAGGTGGCCACTGGAGGAAACAGGTAAAAATTCAGTAAGTCCCTGGATAATTCCAAGAATTGCAGCATCAAATTCGTTCAAGGATGATTATTTTTTGTAAGGATTCAATAAAATAGCATAAACTTCAATGGCGAAACCTAATAGAACTAAAGTAGGCGCAAGGCGTATGCGTCTAAAATTATAAATGGCCTCATTAAATTCATTGGGGTCATCGCTGCCTCCCCCTGCCATTAAAATAAAACCGAGAGCTATTATGAACAAGCCCACGAACATATAGATGTAATTCTTTTTTCCAAAAACAAAATGCTGTTCTGGTTGATCTTTTTCCTTTACTTTTTTCTTCATAAGGGCTCTTGTTTACGGAGTCAAAATTAATTAAAAATATCTAACTGGGTCGGAAAGGAAATATTTTATAACAGGAATTAAAAAAGCTGCGGGCATGGGCCGGCAGCTTTGTGTCTTTTGGTTTTTATTTTTCTGTTTCAGGCAGCGTGTGTAACATTATAATGAGTAAGTAAACTCTGGTAAAATTCCAGGCTTTTTTCATCTTTTCTGATGCAGGCTTTTAAAAACCGCTGAAGGTTTTGGCATTCAAATGTAATGCTGGTATACTGCCTTTTCCCAACAGGAATTTGCATTTCTACTGTGTGTTCGGCATAATTGATCTTTACATTTTTGGCTTCAAAGTATTTTTTGACAATTGCCCTGTGCATAGTATTGAAATTAGTCATTTCTATGTCGGGATTAGAGATACTATAAGTGATCAAATTCTTAACTTCATCAATAATGGGGCTTTCCTGCGTAATCGTACTCATAATTAAGAATGGTTATTTTGGTTAGTAATCTTTATCTTATTACACAGGCTAAATTAGCATTAGCTTATTCATTTGCTGTTAAAAAAAATCTAATAGTGTTTTGATTAATAAAAGTTTAACTCCATTATATAAAATTCCTTAACTATATCGTCCCAAAACGTAAGTTTATTCCTACGTAAATTTATAATATTCAATTTAAATAGCTATTAAAATTCAAAAATGATCGGAGAATGGTGAAATCGATATTGATCATCGAGGCTGGAAGCATTTATATATGTGGTAGGAGAAATCCTGGTTTTACCATAGGTGTTATGGATATGACCAAAAATATGCAAAGGTAGTTGAAGCTGTTTGATCTTTTTGAAGAGCTCTTCGCAGCCAACATGGCGTTTATTGCTAAGGCTGTCCTTTATGCTATAGGGAGGTGTGTGTGTAATCAGTATTTGCGTTTGGGAAGGAATCATGTTCCAGTGCTTACGAATTTCTTTTCCCCGTTCACGATTGAAGGCCCAGGTTCCATCCCCCGGGGTTACGGGAGAACCCCAAAACTTCACTCCCTCAATTTCTATTCCGTCATCCTCAAGGTAGTAAATATTAGATGGGAGCCTTTTAATATTGGATAGACCTGATTTTTCCATGAAAAAATCATGGTTACCAGAAATAAAAATTTTGTGTTTAAAGGGTTGTTCTATAAACCACTCTAAAAATTCCAGGGTTTCAGGTTTGGTGCCAGCCTCAGTAAAATCCCCTACATGGATTAATACGTCACCTTTAGGCATTGTTATTTCCCGGTGTTTATTATGGGTGTCACCAATACATACTAACTTCATTTAATCGGAGATGTTTTATACTCAAAAGATAAAAAAAATCCGGTGAGATTTTCACCGGATTTTCTGTAAAAACGAATTCTCCATAAATATCCTCATCTTCATTTTACTCACAATCCGCTCTTACCAGCCTTACTTTTCTTCCTCTTCAAGTTCTGGAGAGGTATAATCCTTATCTATTGGGAGTAATTTAGTAATTAATTTGGTTATGCCGAAGGCCACAATTAGTGCGGTTACAGCAAAGAACAGAAACTTGATCAATAAACTGTCGCTTACTGCAAGGCTATAGAATGCTAGGAAGATCTCTATAGCTATAAATAATATTTTCACACTAATTTTTAAAAACATTTTTCCTTCTTGATTTGGTTCAAAGATATAATCAAATATCCCTCCAAAATCCAGATTTTCAATGTTTGACTTAAATTTAACGATGTAGAAATATCGCGGTTAAATTTTTAAGTTAAAAATTCTTAAACGCTTTAGGGGTGATTATTAGAATTGTAATTTGGGTTTAATAAAATTTAGAAATTGAAGAAAAACACAAAGAAAATTTTTTACTCGCTAGCAGGAATTATTCTGGCCATCCTTATTCTTTTTACGCTGAATTATTTTATTGAGGAAAAGCTTAAGAAAGAGATTGAAGAGACATCATCGAAAATTAATTTGAAATTTGAAGAACTTGATGTTAATCTCCTTAGCCGAAAGGCAGCATTGAAATCCCCTTCCTTCTCGTTGAATGGTGAAAATTTTAATGCCGAAAAACTTAGTTTAGATAATATTGGGATCCTTAGGTTTCTTAAGGATAATAAGGATTTGGAGATAGGGCAAGTCACTATAGAGGATCCTAGTTTTACATTTAATAAGAGTGAAAATTTCAAATCCAGAGAGACATCTTCATTGGTTTTTCGAAAGAACCTAATAATCAAAAATCTAAAAATCACTAACGGGGATTTTTCCATAGTTGAAAATGACTCTTCAGAGAATTCTTTTTATGTAAAATTCAATCATCTTGAGGTTAGGGAGTTTAAGGTTGATTCCAGTAGTGTGAATAAACCCATTCCCTTCTCTTATAAAGATTACAACTTAAATGCGGATTCAATTTTTTTTAAACTTGACCCCAGGCATAATCTAAGTTTAGGAAAGGTTAATATTGAAAAAGGCCGTGCTGTTTTAAATGATTTCCAGATTATCCCTATTTATGGTAAACAGGAATTTCAACAACATATTCCTCATGAACTTGATCGTTTTGATTTGGCAATAGAAGAAATAATATTTAGTGACTTAAAGTGGGGTTTTGCCAACGATAGTCTTTCTATAGCAAACCCCCTCTTGGAGATTAAAAATGCAAATCTAGAGGTTTATAGGGATAAGTTACAGCCTGACGATACTCGGCCAAAACCGATGTATAGTGAAATGATTAGAAGACTGCCCATTACACTAAGCCTGGACACCATAAGAATTAGTGATACGTATATTAAATACGAAGAGTTATTAGCCAAAGACCGCTCTCCAGGCGAAGTGGATTTTAGTAACCTGCATGCCAGTATTTATAATTTATCTAATAGGAATATGCAGGCTAAAGGTTTTAAGAGGACAGTAATCGAAGTTAAAACCAATTTCATGCAAGAAGCATCGCTCGGAGTGAATTGGGAATTCAATATTAAGAATAGAAATGACCGATTTAATATTTCAGGAAATATGGATAAAATTTCTCAAGAAGCTATGAATCGGTTTATGAAACCCGCTTTGAATGTTTTGGCCAAGGGGAGTATAGAGGATATGTCTTTTGAATACTCCGGGAATCACACAAAAGCTTCAGGTGATATGAGCCTTGTTTATAAAAACTTTAAGGTGGAAGTTCTTCAAGAGGATGGGAAACAAAAAAATAAATTCCTATCAGCCTTAACAAATCTTATCATGAATAATGATGCGATTTCTGATGACGTTAGACAAAAGCAGATTGAAGTAAACCGGGATAAATCAAGGTCATTCTGGAATTACTTATGGAAGATGATACAATCAGGAGCCTTAAAATCTTTCTTTTAGATTCGAAAAGTAACTACCGGCCGATTAGCATGATTTACCAGGTCTTCACTCACGCTACCGTTAAAAAAATGTGCGATGCCTTTTCGGCCATGGGTACTTATTCCAATTAATCCGGCGTCCAAATTTCGGGCGAAATTAAGAATTCCTTTCTCTACGCTGGTGTCATTATATACGTGCATTTTTATCTGATCTACGTTTACCTCAGAGCCCGTGGTAAATCTTTCGAGCATTTCATAAGCTTCTTTGGTGGTGATAAAATTATTAGGAGTGTTAATAAATAGAAGATGCAGGTTTGCTGATAGTTTTTTGGCAATTTCCCTGGCTTGGGTTAAGGTGTGACGATTGGCTTCATCGGCATCGGTAGCAAATACAAAATCTTCAACTTTAAATTCGTGTTCTTCCTTTTTGATGACCAGGACCGGCACTGTGGAAGATCGGACTACTTTTTCCGTATTACTCCCAATAAACATTTCTTTAAAACCACTTGCGCCATGAGAGCCCATAATAATAATGTCACATTCCCTTTCTTCGCTAACTTCTTTTATGCCCTCGAAGGCCTGGTGAAATAATACTGTTTCCTTTACTTTTAGATCTTTCAGATAGGGCTTTGACATCAAATTTGAAAAGCGTTGATGAGCGAGTTTCATAAAAAATATTGATTCCGGAAGATTATGCGCGTTACTTCCCTGAACTGGATCGATTAGCTGTAATGGTAATTCCAGCATATGCAGGAGATAAATCTCACTATCAAATTTACGAGCAAGCTGAGCAGCAACTTTAAGTGCATTTTCAGCCTGATCTGAAAAATCTGTGGGAACAAGTATTCTTTTCATGTGCATGCAAACCTATAAGTTGGTAATAAATGTACAAAAAAATATGTTTCGGTATTTCCTTTTAAAGGTAAACATGTTCCAGGTACTATGAAACCTAAGACATGATGGATCGGAATTTATGCAGGAAATTAACCATGGATAAGTATGGAATAATGGGAGGCAGAGAAAAAGATTTTATTTGGAACTATCTCTACAAAAATTATTGCTTATCAAAGTGGAGCATTCAAAATACTTTGATCTGGGATAAAATTTTGTCTAAAAAAAGAAGAGACTCTCCTGGTTTGTCTCTTCTTTTTTATTATTGTCCTAAGTGCTTTAAAAAACTCTTCAATACCTAAGATTGGTTTAACTCCTTTTCTAAATCCAAAGTTTTAGGGAAAAGAATATTGTTTTCCAGGTGGACATGCTGATGAAGGTCCTGTTCAAATTCTTCCAATTTTGAATAGAAGGCCTTATAGGTGTTGCAAGCAAATTCCGGAGGAGTATAATTGTTGCTTAATGCTGAGATTTTCCTCAATAATTCCCCTGCTGTTTCATGTTCTGCCTCCATCATCTTAATAGGATTGTCTGCTGTGCCAAAATGTGGCTTAGGAACTTCGGTCTCTTCTCGTTTTGCCTTTACAAGTTTTTTAATAAAGGGGAAAAGTATAAGCTCTTCTTTCTTCATGTGCGAACTTAGCTCTCCAGCCACTTCTGAAACAAGGTCATGTATTTCATTTAATTCGGGGGCGTGGTGACTATGAACGGTCGTTACTTTTGCTGAATATTGTAAAAGAAGTGGAATGTTCTCCTCCACGTACGTGTGGTGCACATTAATAATATGATCGGTAAGAAAATCAATTTCCCAACTATTGTAATTGTTCGCCCTGTTTGCTGTAGGATTTACATTGAGTAATTCTAGCTCGAGTGAAGCGTAATCTACATTTGCATTTTTGCAGGCCTCCGAAACCGGAATGTTTCCGCCGCAACAAAAATCAATTCCGTGTTTTTTGAAAACGTGGGCTGTGTCGATGTTTTCGGTAACTAATTGAGCTACCGTCTTTGTTTTAAAATTTTCCATAATTCAGGTGTTTTTAGTAAACAGTACTTTTTTATACTGGGTAAACAATTTTTGATTTTATTCGAACAAAGATGGTTATTAAGAATCTGTCTTTTTATGAGTTAAGTCATAATGGAAAGATTCAAATTCCGTAGAAACAAAATGGAGAATACATCCTGATAGGGGTATCCGGCCCAGGAGGTAATGATGCCCTTTCCTAAAGCTTTAGAAATGAAAACCTTATTTTATGATATGCCTTAAAATTTGATGGTGGGTGTGGTTTTCTATCTCCGTTTTTATTATTATATTTGCATCGTTGAAACTAAAAAAAGTACAGCGAGGGGACGAAAGTCCCCTCTTTTTATAAGCTATGTTGCAGGATAAAGTAGAAAAATTGCTGGAGGAAGCTTTAGAAGAGAATAATTCTTTATTTTTAATTAGCCTTGAGGTTAATCCTTCCAATAATCATATTTCGGTGATCATAGATGGAGATCAGGGCGTTTCTGTCAATGATTGTATAACCGTAAGTCGCCAGATTGAGCATAATTTGGATAGAGAGGAAGAGGATTTTTCTCTTGAGGTTAGTTCAGCTGGTGTTTCCGCGCCACTACATTTGCCAAGGCAGTACAAAAAGAACATTGGTAGAAAACTAAAAATAAAGACCTCTTCAGAAACGATTGAGGGTGATTTAAGCCAGGCAACAGAGCAGGATATTACATTGAACTGGAAAGCAAGAGAACCTAAACCAGTAGGAAAAGGGAAACACACAGTGGAAAAACAAGCTGTGATTGCTTATTCAGATATTGTAGAAGCAAAAGTTATTATAACATTTTAACCGCAAATTGATATGGAGAATATCGCTTTGATTGAGTCATTTTCAGAGTTTAAGGATGACAAGCTTATAGACAGGGTTACCCTTATGGCGATTCTGGAAGAGGTTTTCAGGAATGCATTGAAGAAAAAATATGGAGAAGACGATAATTTTGATATTATTGTAAACCCAGATAAAGGAGATCTTGAAATTTGGAGAAACCGAGTAGTGGTTGCTGATGGTGAAGTTGAAGATCCGAACCAGGAAATTTCATTAACCGAAGCCAGAAAAATTGAACCCGATTTTGAGGTAGGTGAAGATGTTTCAGAAGAAGTAAAACTTGTTGATCTTGGGCGTCGTGCTATTTTAGCTTTGAGGCAAAATCTTATATCGAAGATTCACGAGCACGATAATACCAATATCTATAAGCACTTTAAAGATCTTGAAGGTGAAATTTATACTGCGGAAGTTCATCATATTCGTCATCGAGCTATAATTTTGCTGGACGATGAAGGGAATGAAATCATACTTCCTAAAGATCGTCAGATTCCTTCAGATTTTTTTAGAAAAGGAGAGAATGTTAGAGGGATCATCGAAAGTGTGGAACTGAAAGGTAATAAACCCAGTATAATTCTCTCTAGAACTGCTCCAGGTTTTCTGGAAAAGCTCTTTGAGCAAGAAATCCCGGAAGTTTTTGATGGGCTAATCACCATTAAAAAGGTGGTAAGAGTTCCAGGAGAAAAGGCTAAGGTCGCCGTGGACTCTTACGATGACAGAATTGATCCAGTAGGAGCTTGTGTGGGGATGAAGGGTTCGAGAATACACAGTATTGTCCGTGAATTGGGCAATGAAAATATTGACGTGATCAATTATACAAATAACGATCAGTTATTTATCACCAGGGCCTTGAGTCCTGCCAAGATCACCTCCATGAAATTGGATGAAGAAAATAAAACTGCCGAAGTAATGCTTAGACCTGAGGAGGTTTCTAAAGCCATTGGGCGTGGAGGACATAACATTAGGCTTGCCGGACAGTTGACCGGTTATGAGATTGATGTGTTTAGAGAAGGTGTAGAAGAGGATGTTGAGTTGAATGAATTCTCCGATGAAATTGAGGATTGGGTAATAGCAGAATTTTCTAAGATAGGTCTTGATACGGCAAAAAGTATTTTGGAACAAGATTTGGATGACCTGGTAAGGCGTACCGATTTGGAAGAAGAAACTATTCGTGCCGTTATCCGAGTGCTTAGAGAAGAATTCGAAGAATAAGATTAAATAGATTATACAATACAGGTTAATTTAGAGGGCAATTTATGGCTGAAGCAAAAACAATGCGATTAAACAAAGTTTTACGTGAATTCAATATTTCGTTAGACCGAGCAGTGGAATTTCTTAATTCCAAGGGTCACGATATTGAAGCGCGTCCTACTACAAAGATCTCCCCTGAGATTTATCAGGTGCTGTCTGATGAGTTCGAAACCGATAAAAGCAAAAAGGTAGCTTCCAAAGAAGTCGGTGAAGAAAAGCGTAAGGAAAAGGAAGAGCTGCGTATAGCCCGTGAGAAAGAACAGGAGGAGAAGCGTAAGCTTGAAGAAGCTAAAGAGCAGGAGCAAGAGCAGGAGGAGGTGATTTCTTCTAAAGCTAAGCTTGCTGGCCCTAAAAAAGTAGGAAAGATTGACCTTGATAAGAAGCCTGAAGCTCCTGAAAAACAAGAACCTGCAGAAGCTGAGGAACCTAGCGAGAAAAAAGAGCAGAAGGAGGAGAAAGCAGAGAAGAAGAAGGAAGAGAAGCCTATAGAATCAAAAGCTGAAAAGAAGAAAGAAGAAGCCAAGCCCGAGCCAACTCCGGAATCTAAGCCTGTTGCTAAAGATAAATCTCCTGAACCTGAGAAGGAAAAACAAGCCAAGGCTGAAGAGGAGGAAAACTCTACAATTAGAACAAAATATACCAAGCTTAACGGACCTAATTTTACGGGCGAAAAAATTGACCTTTCTCAATTTAAAAAACCCGAAAAGAAAAAAGAGGATAAGAAAGCTGAAGATGATAAAAAAGATAAGCGTAAAAAGCGTCGCCGTCGTATAAGTAAAGATGCTAAGCCTGGAGCACCAGGTCAATCTACCAGAAAAGGAGGTGCGACGGGAGGTCGTAAACGCGCGAGGCCTATCGCAAAAGAAGAGCCTAGTGAGGAAGAAGTGCAGAAGCAGGTACGTGAGACTCTTGAAAAACTTCAGGGAAAATCAGGAAAAGGAAAAGGAGCTAAATACCGTAGAGATAAAAGGGATCAGCATCGTCAACGTTCAGAAGATGATTTAGCGGAACAAGAATCTGCAAGTAAAGTTCTTAAGGTAACCGAATTTGTAACGGTAAGTGAAGTCGCCACAATGATGGATGTGCCGGTAACTAAAGTTATCTCCGCTTGTATGTCTTTGGGAATGATGGTGACAATGAATCAACGTCTGGATGCAGAGACGCTTTCTATTGTCGCGGATGAATTTGGTTATGAAGTTGATTTTGTTACTGCAGATATAGAAGAAACAACCGATGAGGTAGTAGAAAATCCTGAGGATCTTGAAGATCGTGCGCCAATTGTGACTGTAATGGGACATGTTGACCACGGTAAAACTTCCTTGCTGGATTATATCCGTAAAGAAAATGTAATTGCAGGTGAAAGCGGGGGTATTACTCAGCATATTGGAGCTTATAGTGTAGAGCTGAAGAATGGAGAGCGAATGACATTTCTTGATACTCCGGGTCACGAAGCCTTTACGGCAATGCGTGCTCGTGGTGCGCAAGTAACAGATATTGCCATTATTGTGATCGCAGCTGATGATGATGTGATGCCGCAAACAAAAGAGGCTATATCTCACGCTCAGGCAGCTGGAGTTCCTATCGTTTTTGCCATAAACAAATCAGATCTTCCAACTGCTAATCCTGAAAAAATCAAGGAGAAATTAGCAGGAATGAACCTTCTTGTGGAAGACTGGGGCGGCAAAGTGCAGTCACATGATATTTCTGCTAAAACGGGAAGCGGAGTTGAAGAACTGCTTGAGAAAGTTCTTCTTGAAGCCGAAATACTGGAATTAAAAGCCAATCCTAATAAAATTGCAACTGGTACAGTTGTGGAGGCCTACCTGGATAAAGGTAGGGGTTATGTGTCTACAATTCTGGTGCAAACAGGAACTCTAAAAATTGGAGATTATGTGCTAGCCGGAAGACATAGCGGTAAAATTAAGGCGATGCACGATGAGCGCGGTCACGAAGTTAAAGAAGCTGGTCCTTCTACTCCGGTGTCAATATTGGGACTTGATGGAGCACCACAAGCGGGTGATAAGTTCAAAGTGATGACGGATGAACGAGAAGCTAAAGATATTGCCGCCAAACGCACTCAATTGCAACGAGAGCAGTCCGTTAGAACACAGCGCCATATTACCCTTGATGAAATAGGGCGTCGAATTGCCTTGGGTGAGTTTAAGGAACTTAATATTATTCTGAAAGGGGATGTTGATGGGTCTGTTGAGGCGCTTACCGATAGCTTCCTAAAGCTTTCTACCGAAGAAATCCAGGTAAACATCATCCATAAAGGGGTTGGGGCCATTACAGAAAGTGATGTTCTTCTTGCTTCCGCCTCTGATGCCGTAATAATTGGATTTAATGTAAGACCTGCAGGAAACGCCAGGCAAGTCGCTGATAAGGAGGAAATCGATATCAGAACCTACTCGATTATTTATGATGCTATCAATGATCTTAAGGATGCCATGGAGGGAATGCTTTCACCAGAACTGAAAGAAGAGATCACAGGTACCGCAGAGATAAGGGAAACCTTTAAGATATCTAAAATTGGAACTATTGCCGGGTGTATGGTTACATCGGGTAAAATATATAGAAATTCCGGAATCAGACTTATCCGTGAAGGTGTTGTGATTTTTACGGGTGAACTAGCTTCTTTAAAACGCTTTAAAGAAGATGTGAAGGAAGTTTCTAAAGGATACGATTGCGGTATGCAATTGAAGAATTATAATGATATAAAAGAAGGGGATGTAATTGAAGCATTCCGTGAGGTGGAGGTGAAGAAGAAGTTAAAGTAATTCGGAATTAATCAAATAAAAAAGCTGTTTCGTTTTTCGAAACAGCTTTTTTATTTTAAAATATTCACCTTATCGTCTACGTGGTTTCGGGATGAAAGCAGAGGGGAAGGTTTCTTTGATTTTCAATAAGGCCCGATCAGCTTCCAGTCTATTTCTAAAGTTTCCAACCCACACCTTATAATTTGGAGCTTCATAAGCGATTAAAGAAGGGTAAGAATATTTACTTCTATATTCCTTAATAACTTCATTTGCCTCGCCGTTATCGCCATAAAATAACTGGATTTTAAAACGGTCGCCGATTTCATTATCCTTTGTCATTTCAGCTTTTAAATTCAGCAAAGTATCTATTTTTTTATCCTGGATAAGATTGACGGATCCCTCTTGCGCGTGAATTCCGGTGATGGAAAGGACTCCTAAAATGATGCTTGGGCCTATGTATTTTAGATTTAGTTTTCTCATAATTATTTGTTTAGAACAAAAGTAAAATTTAATAACAGAAAGTATGGAATTTTATTATTTAGAACAATTATAAATTATGTGTTAACATGAAAGTAACATTCCGCAACTCCACTTTAAATATTACTTTTGTCCACCAAATTAAGGGTGCGAACAGATTTAATTGTTATTTTGCGTTAAAATACCGTGCCAAAGTTTAGACCTTAATTCAACTTTATAATATGAAAAAGGTGAAATACCGAAATTCAACTTCGCGATTGTGGCTCTTAAGTGTAGCTTTTTTTATTTCGTGTACTTTCCTGAGTTGGTCTCAGGAGGAGGCTGAGCAAGGCGCCGATGCTGAAGTACAAGAAGAACAGGTGGAAGAAGCTGAAGCTTCAGGGCTGGGCGATCCCGCCAATGGAAAATCTTTATTTAATTCACTTTGTGCTGCCTGTCATAAGCCTTATTCAGAGTCAATTGGACCGGCGCTTCATGGCATAACCGAAAAACGGGATATGCAATGGTTGTATCAGTGGATAGAGAACAGTGCTGATCTTATCGCCAGTGGAGATGAGGAAGCTGTTGCTATTTTTGAGGAGTATAATAATACTCCTATGCCTGGTTTCCCGCAATTAAGTGAATCCGAGGTCAATGATATTCTGGCTTATGTAGAGCAACCAAAACCAGAGCCAGCTGCTGCCTCAACGGGCGAAGCAGGAGGGCAGGAGACAGGAGGGGCGCAGAGTGGTGTGTCCATGAACGTTGTACTCGCTATTCTGGTGTTTGTTCTTGTTATGCTTCTTGTGGTTTTATTCCTTGTGAATAAAACCCTCAAGAATTTTGCTGAAGCTTCTGGTGTAGTTTTGCCGGAAAAAACTAAGAAGAAACCTTTATGGAAAGCTTTTGTTGAAAACCAATTCCTGGTTCTTGTGACTTCGGTTATTGTTTTGCTGGCCGTAGGTTATTTTGCCTATGGTTGGTTTATGCAGGTAGGGGTAGATCAAAGCTATCAACCTATTCAGCCGATTCATTATTCTCATAAAATTCATGCTGGTGACAACCAGATTGACTGTAAGTATTGTCACTCCTCTGCGCGAACCTCGAAGCAGGCAGGGATTCCATCTCTGAATGTATGTATGAATTGTCATAAGACCATTTCCGAAGTTGCTCCTGAAACGGCCACTGAAGAGCATTCTAAAGAATTTTATGATGGTGAAATCGCAAAACTTTATGATGCAGTTGGATGGGATCCTTCAACGCAGTCTTATACCGGAGAAACTCAGCCTGTTAAATGGGTGAGGATACATAACCTTCCTGACTTTGCATATTTTAATCATTCTCAACACGTAAGCGTTGGTGGAGTTCAATGTCAAACCTGTCATGGTCCAATCCAGGAAATGGAAGTGGTTTATCAGGATGCTCCCCTTACAATGGGATGGTGTGTAAATTGTCACCGTGAAACTGAGGTAAAAATGGAAGGCAATGAATATTACGAGAAAATTCACGAGGAATTATCTAAGAAATACGGGGTTGAAGAACTAACCGTTGCGCAAATGGGTGGCCTTGAATGTGCAAAGTGTCACTATTAAAAAATATATTCCCGCAATGCGGGGCTCAAATTCTAAGTTAATATCTAGATATATATGTCATCAAACAAAAAATACTGGAAAAGTGTTGAAGAGCTAAATGAAAATAGCTCTGTTGTTGAGACGCTCCAACAAAAAGAATTTACAGAAGAAATTCCTGTTGATGAATTTTTAGGAGATAAAAATTCTCTTGAAAGCTCAAAGACTTCACGTAGGGACTTTCTTAAATATGTTGGGTTTAGTACGGCAGCTGCTTCATTGGCTGCTTGTGAAGGGCCTGTGGTTAAATCTATTCCTTATGTGGTACAACCCGAGCGTATCGTGCCTGGAGTGGCGAACTATTACGCCTCTACTATCGCTGATGGTTTTGATTTTGCCAGCGTATTAGTTAAAACCCGTGAGGGACGGCCTATTAAAATAGAGAATAATGATCTATCAGTAGCAAAAAGCGGTGCTAATGCCCGGGTTCATGCTTCTGTACTTTCGTTATATGATACCAAGCGCGTTAAGCGTCCAATGATAGAGGGAAGAAATGTTTCTTGGGAGGAATTTGACAGGGAAGTTAGAGCTGACTTGGAAAAGGTAAGTGGTGAGATTGTATTGTTAACACAAACCTTTGCTAGTCCTTCAACCACTAAACTTATTGAGGAGTTTTCCTCAAAGTATCCTAATGTACGCCACGTAATTTATGATACGGTATCTGAAGATGCCGCTCTTAATGCATTTCAAGCTAAATACGGAAAGCGTGCTTTACCAAATTATGATTTTTCCAAAGCTGAAACCATTGTTTCTGTAGGCGCTGATTTTCTTGGTGACTGGCAGGGTGGTGGTTATGATGCTGCTTATGCTAAAGGACGTATTCCGAAAAATGGTGAGATGTCCCGTCATATTCAATTTGAATCCAATATGACTTTGTCTGGAGCCAATGCCGATAAGCGTGTACCGGTAAAACCGTCACAACAAAAAGCCATTCTGGCTGCCTTATACGGATACATTGCTGGAGGCTCCTCTACAAGTAAACTTTCCGGCGCGGTAGATGATGCCGTGGTGAAGGCTGCAAGCCAATTAAGAAATGCAGGAAGTGGTGCAGTCGTGGTTTCGGGTATACCTGATGACGATGCGCAGGCCCTGGTACTTGCAATTAATGAGGCTCTAGGAAGTAAGGTTATGGATACGGCCAACCCGAGAATGATTCGCCAAGGGAATGCCCAGGCCGTAAAAGAGCTTGTCGAAAATATGAATAGCGGAAAGGTAGGAGCACTTCTTATGGCTGGTGTTAACCCGGCCTATAGCTTACCTGATGCAAAGGAATTTGTTGCTGCTTTAAGCAATACACCAGTTACCCTCTCCTTCAGTCTGAAGCCCGATGAAACTGCTGTACTTTCCAAGTATGTTGCTGCGGTTCCACACTATCTGGAAAGCTGGGGGGACGTTCAATATACCGAGCAGGAATTTAGCCTAATGCAGCCTACCATTAAGCCTTTATTTGATACTCGTCAATTTCAGGATTGTCTTTTAAAATGGAGTGATAATAATCAATCTTATTATGAATATTTGAAGGAAACCTGGGCAAATGGTTTTGGAGATAAATCCTGGAATGATGCATTGCATGATGGAGTCTTTAAAGCTTCATCCCCTGTTTCTGTTGAAAACCCTGAAGGAACAGATGTTGATCTGTCTTCAGCTGCAAGAAATCTTGAAAATGCTGAAGATAATAATGATCTAGAGCTTAGTCTTTTTACAAATACTGCCCTTGGAGATGGTCAGCAAGCCAATAATCCTTGGTTACAGGAATTGCCTGATCCAATTACACGGGCTAGTTGGGATAATTATCTTATGGTTTCCAAAGCTGATGCTGAAGAACTTGGTCTTGTGAACGAGCATGTTTCTAATGGTGCCTTAAATGGTAGTTACGTCCATATCAAATTAGATGATACCATAGTTAAAAATGTTCCGGTAATGATTCAGCCAGGACAGGCAAAAGGTTCTGTTGGCTTAGCTCTTGGGTATGGTAAAAAGGAAGCCATACAGGAAGAAATGCAAGTAGGAGTAAATGCCTATCCTCTTTATAAAGATTTCAAATCTGTGCAGCGTGTTAGCCTTGAAAAGGCTTCTGGTATGCACGAATTTGCTTCTGTTCAGTTACATAATACCTTAATGGGGAGAGGAGATATCATTAAGGAAACAACTCTTGAAATCTTTAATACAAAAGATGTTCATGTCTGGAATAAGGTGCCAGAGGTATCTCTGGACCATATTGAAAAACCTGTAACCTCTCCGGAAGTTGATATGTGGGAAGGCTATGACAGAAGTGTAGGACATCATTTTAACCTGTCGATTGACCTTAATGCTTGTACTGGATGTGGGGCTTGTGTGATTGCTTGTCACGCTGAAAACAACGTTCCGGTTGTTGGTAAAAGCGAAGTAAGGAGATCACGTGATATGCACTGGTTAAGAATTGACCGTTATTATTCTTCTGAAGATAATTTCCGAGATGACCTTGAAAAGAAAAATAATATTTCCGGTCTGGGGAGTTCCCTTTCAGAATTTAAAGAAATGGAGGAGCCTTCAGATAATCCTCAGGTGGTATTCCAGCCCGTTATGTGTCAGCATTGTAACCACGCACCATGCGAAACGGTTTGTCCTGTAGCAGCAACATCCCACGGTCGTCAGGGACAAAACCAAATGATCTATAACCGATGTGTAGGGACCCGGTACTGTGCTAACAACTGTCCTTATAAAGTGCGTCGTTTCAATTGGTTTAACTATGCTCAAAATGATGAATTTGATTATAATATGAACAACGACTTAGGTCGTATGGTGCTTAATCCTGATGTTACGGTACGTTCAAGAGGGGTTATGGAAAAATGTTCTATGTGTATTCAAATAACCCAGAAAACTATCTTGGATGCTAAACGTGATGGACGGGAAATCGAGGATGGAGAATTCTATACAGCCTGTTCAGCTGCTTGTGATAAAGGAGCAATCACTTTTGGTGATATAAATAATGATGGAGCTGTGATTAGGGAATTGAAGGAGGATGACAGGATGTATCACTTGTTGGAATATGTAGGTACAAAGCCAAATGTGATGTACCAGACAAAAATCAGAAATACCACAGAAGCTTAATAAAATCAACTATTAAAGAAATCAATTTTAAAAGGATATGTCTCATTACGAAGCACCTATACGAAAGCCTTTAGTTACCGGGGATAAGAGCTACCACGATGTTACTGTGGATGTTGCCGCTCCGGTTGAAGGAAGGGCTAATAAAACCTGGTGGATTGTATTTTCTATTGCACTTGTCGCCTTTCTTTGGGGTGTGGGTAGTATTATCTATACTATTGCTACAGGAATTGGAACCTGGGGTCTTAATAAAACCGTAGGTTGGGCCTGGGATATCACCAACTTTGTATGGTGGGTAGGAATTGGTCACGCCGGAACACTTATTTCAGCGGTACTTTTGCTTTTCCGTCAAAAATGGAGGATGGCCATTAACCGCTCTGCAGAGGCCATGACTATTTTTTCTGTAATGCAGGCTGGATTATTCCCTTTAATACACATGGGCCGACCTTGGCTTGCTTACTGGGTGCTCCCAATTCCTAACCAGTTCGGGTCTTTGTGGGTGAATTTTAATTCACCATTGCTTTGGGATGTATTTGCTATTTCAACTTATTTATCGGTATCTCTTGTTTTCTGGTGGACTGGTTTGCTTCCCGATTTTGCGATGATCCGTGATCGGGCGATCACACCTTTTAATAAAAAAATCTACGGAATTTTAAGTTTCGGTTGGAGTGGCCGCGCTAAGGACTGGCAGCGTTTTGAAGAAGTATCACTAGTGCTTGCCGGATTGGCAACTCCTCTGGTACTTTCAGTACATACTATTGTATCTTTTGACTTTGCTACCTCGGTGATTCCTGGTTGGCACACCACGATCTTTCCTCCTTATTTTGTTGCGGGTGCTATTTTCTCTGGATTTGCTATGGTAAATACCTTGCTTATAATTATGAGGAAGGTTTCGAACCTAGAGAATTATATTACCATTCAGCATATTGAATTAATGAATATCGTGATTATGATCACCGGTTCAATTGTAGGTGTCGCCTATATTACCGAGTTGGTTATTGCATGGTATTCCGGTGTAGAATATGAGCAGTACGCATTTTTGAACAGGGCAACCGGGCCTTATGCCTGGGCTTACTGGGCTATGATGACTTGTAATGTGTTCTCCCCCCAGTTTATGTGGTTTAAGAAGCTAAGAACCAGTATTATGTTCTCTTTCTTTATTTCCATAGTGGTGAATATAGGTATGTGGTTTGAGCGATTTGTTATAATTGTAACCTCGCTTCACCGTGATTACCTTCCTTCTTCCTGGACAATGTTTTCTCCGACCTTTGTTGATATAGGTATTTTTATAGGAACTATAGGTTTCTTCTTTGTGTTATTCTTACTTTATGCTCGTTCCTTCCCAGTTATTGCACAGGCTGAAGTAAAAACAATATTAAAATCATCTGGTGAGAAATATAAGAACCTAAGAGCAGAACACGGAGATGATGTGAAACATTATGACCCAATTGTAAGAGAACCCGTTTCTAATACTGAAGAAGGGGTGCATAAAAAATTGCAGGATACAGAGGATTATGACGTAACAGGAGATGATGATACTCATAATGAAACCGTTAATGTAGATGGTCTTGTTGTTTCGGAGGTTGTTAGAGACAGGATTGATGCTATGCTGGAAAGAATTGGAACTTTTAATCCGGATAACCAAAATGCTGACGATTTACAGAAATTAAAAAGCGTTGGACCTCTTCTTGAACAACGTCTGCATCAGGTTGGAATTTATACCTATGTACAGGTTAGTAATTTAACTCAGGACGATTTCGAACTGCTGGATGAAGTAATAGAAAACTTCCCTAATACTGCTCAAAGAGAAGACTGGGTTGCACAGGCAGGTAAACTAAAAAATAAGTAATTAAGATGGCATCAAAAGTTATACACGCTATTTATAATGACGACGATGTGCTTTTACTAGCAGTAAAGCAGGTTCGTGAAGCCCGTTATCATATTGGTGAAATATATACACCATTTCCGGTTCACGGTTTGGATAAAGCTATGGGGCTTGCACCAACTCGATTGGCAATAACTTCATTTCTTTACGGTGTAGTAGGCCTTGTTGTTTCTATTTTAATGATGGACTTTATAATGATAGAGGACTGGCCTCAGGATATTGGAGGAAAACCTAGTTTTAGCTTTCTTCAGAATATGCCCGCATTTGTGCCTATCATGTTTGAATTAACGGTGTTTTTTGCGGCTCACCTTATGGTTATTACTTTTTACATGAGAAGTAAATTATGGCCCTTTAAGAGTGCTGAAAATCCAGATATACGAACTACTGATGACAAGTTTCTTATGGAGGTAAATGCAGGTAATCTGAATGTTGATGATCTTTCGGATTTTCTATATAAAACCGGGGCATCAGAAATAAAAATAATTGATAATAAATAGACAAAATGAGAAGTTTTTTCCATAAATCTATAGTATTGTTTATTCTGGGCGGCTTCGTCACATCCTGTGCCGATAGTGATCGACCAAACTACCAGTTTATGCCAGATATGTACGAGTCAGTAGGATATGAATCTTATGGCGAGTACGGAATTTTTCCAGCTGGCCAATCTGCTATGGAACCAGTCGAAGGCACCGTAGCTCGTGGGTGGAAACCTTATGAATATGACAATACTCCCGAGGGGAGTGATCTAGCTAAAACAGAGCTTAAAAACCCTTTGCCTTATACAGAAGAAAATCTTACTGAAGGGAAAGAATTATATACCATTTATTGTGCAGTTTGTCATGGTGATTCAGGGGATGGTCAAGGCATTCTAGCTGAAAGGGAAAAAATTCTTGGAGTTCCTTCTTATGATGATGTGGGTAGAGCAATTACTGAAGGTAGTGTGTACCACGTTATCTACCATGGTCTTAATTCTATGGGATCGTATGCTTCTCAAACGGATGAAAAAGAGCGATGGCAGATCACTCATTACGTAATGAACCTTAAGGATCAGTTGGAGGGAAATCCGGAAAGGGAATATGATGAAGTTGGGCCAACGGTAAGCCCCGATGACCCGGATGTTAAGGCAGCCCAGGAAAATGTTGGAGAAGGGACTGTTCTTACAGAAGATGAAAGCAAAAATTAAGAAATAAAGCATTTAGATCTATAAATATGTACACGCTATCCAGTAAATTAAAGTTAACAGCAATTATTTTTGTAATTGTTGGTGCCATAGGTCTCGTTATAGGATTTCTTCAGGCACCCTCAAACCTTGAAGATGTCAGGGAGATGTTGGCAGCGGAAGAACACCATGCTGAACCGGCAGAAAGCAAGCTGGTAGAAGCTGATTTTGCTAAAGCAGAACACGATATGTTATTGGAAGGGGAGACTACGTCAAATGGTGAAAATGGCCAGGCAGCTCATGATGATGAACATCTGGAACATACCTTACATCAATTACAAAACAAACCATGGGCTGCACTCTATGTGGCGGCTTTCTTTTTCTTTATGATCTCTTTAGGGGTTTTAGCTTTTTATGCGGTCCAGTATGCAGCCCAGGCCGGTTGGTCTCCTGTTCTATTTAGAGTCATGGAAGCTATTACCGCCTATTTAGTTCCTGGTGGAATAATATTGTTTGTACTACTTGTACTTTCTGGAATGCATTTGAACCACCTATTTATTTGGATGGATCCGGAGGTCGTTGAACATGATGCTATAATAAGAAATAAATCAAGTTATCTTAATGTACCTTTTTTCTTAATAAGGGCAGCAATTTATCTTGGAGGATGGTTTATCTTCAGACATTTCCTTGTTAGGAACTCACGAAGGCTTGATGAGGCAACCGATAATTATTATTTTAAAAAGAATTTTAAACTTGCTGCAGGCTTCCTGGTATTCTTCATAGTTTCGGAATCAATGATGTCTTGGGACTGGATAATGAGTCTTGATCCTCACTGGTTTAGTACTCTATTCGGATGGTATGTATTTGCGAGCCTGTTCGTTTCTGGAATCACCGTAATTGCCTTAATTAGTATTTATTTAAAATCCAGAGGTTATCTTCCTTTTGTAAATGATAGTCATATACATGATCTTGCCAAGTTTATGTTCGGTATAAGTATATTCTGGACCTACCTTTGGTTCTCTCAATTTATGCTGATCTGGTATTCTAATATCCCTGAGGAAGTTGTATATTTTATAAGCCGAATTGAAAATTATTCACTGCCGTTTTTCGGAATGGTTGCTCTTAATTTTATATTCCCGTTATTAATGCTAATGAATAGCGACTATAAACGTGTGAACTGGTTTGTGGTTTTAACAGGAATTGTTATTCTGGTTGGACATTACCTAAATGTATTCGTAATGATAATGCCTTCCACAGTAGGTGAATCATGGTTTATTGGACTTCCTGAAATAAGTGCAGTTTTATTATTTGCAGGAATGTTTATTTTTGTGGTTTTCAACGCTCTAACCAAAGCTCCGTTGTTGGCCAAAAGAAATCCGTTCATCAAAGAAAGTGAACATTTCCATTATTAATAAAGATTTTTAGTTTAAAGAAGAAATTATAAAATGACCGTATTCTTAGTAATAATTGTACTTGCCCTACTTGCCGTAACTGGATGGCAATTATCGAAGATTTTTGAGCTTTCCAAAGGCCCGGGTGCAGATTCAACGCAAATTGCCAATGATAACGACAACCGTCAGCAAGCAAAATATATGCTGTGGTTTATGATTTTCCTGTATGTCGGTATGGCCTATAGCTTTTGGAAATGGAGTAAATTATATCTTCCCGAGGCTGCATCAGATCATGGTAGTCAGGTGGATACCCTGATGTTTATTTCCATTGCTATTATTATGATAGTTCAGGTGTTGACCCAGGCGTTGCTGCATTGGTTCGCGTACAAATATCAAGGGAAAAAAGGGAATAAAGCCTTGTTTTTCGCTGATAATGATAAGCTGGAGTTTATCTGGACCATCATCCCCGTCATCACCCTTGCAGGTTTAATTATCTACGGCCTATTTACCTGGTCAGATATCATGAACATCGATGAGGATAGTGATCCTATTGTCATTGAAATCTACGCAAAACAATTCAGTTGGCAGGCACGTTATGCTGGAAACGACAATACGCTTGGTAAAGCCAATGTTAGGTTTATTGAAGGAAGAAATAATGTAGGTCTTGACGAAAGTGATCCATATGGACAGGACGACAAGATTACCACGGAATTGCATCTTCCGGTAAATAAACCAGTTCTTTTTAAATTTAGATCTCAGGATGTTCTACATTCTGCCTATTTCCCACACTTCCGGGCACAGATGAATGTGGTTCCAGGAATGGTCACTCAATTTGGATTTACTCCTACAATTACCTCCGAGGAAATGAGAGAAAGCGAGTATATGGTAGATAAAGTTCAAACCATAAATGAAATTCGGAAAGAGAATAGCGAAAAACTTAGGGCCGAAGGTGAAATGCCACTCGATCCTTACGAATTCGATTATTTTATTGCCTGTAATAAGATCTGTGGAGAAGCTCACTACAATATGCAAATGAAGATAATTGTGGAAACTGAAGAGGAGTACAACGCGTGGTTGAGCGAGCAGTCTACTTTCGGGGAATTCATGGAAAATTAACAATATTAAAAGAATATACTTTAAGATATGTCAGCATTAGCAACAGCACCGGCTCAGGATCACCACGATGATCATGGACATCATCATAAACAAACCTTCATTACTAAATACATCTTTAGTACAGATCATAAAATGATTTCCAAACAATACCTCATTACAGGTATTATAATGGGGATCGTGGGAATTATGATGTCTGTTTTATTCCGTATGCAGCTGGCCTGGCCAGAGGAGTCCTTCGCTATTTTTGAAGCGCTCTTAGGTAAATGGGCACCTGACGGAGTAATGACACCCTCTATATATTTGGCCCTGGTTACTATTCATGGTACTATTATGGTATTTTTTGTGTTAACCGCGGGCTTAAGTGGTACTTTCAGTAATTTACTTATTCCGCTGCAAATTGGTGCTCGTGATATGGCCTCAGGATTTCTTAATATGCTTTCCTACTGGTTATTCTTCCTGTCTTCGGTAATTATGTTGTCATCCCTTTTTATTGAATCAGGTCCGGCAAATGCAGGTTGGACTATTTATCCGCCCTTAAGTGCCTTGCCGCAGGCAATTGGTGGATCAGGGCTGGGAATGACACTTTGGCTTGTTTCTCTAGCTATCTTTATTGCCTCCTCATTGCTGGGGTCTTTGAACTATATCGTAACTGTACTAAATCTTCGAACTAAGGGAATGTCTATGACCAGGCTCCCCCTTACTATTTGGGCATTTTTTGTAACTGCTATTATTGGAGTAGTATCCTTTCCGGTTTTATTATCGGCAGCCCTGTTGCTTATCATGGATCGTAGTTTTGGAACTTCCTTCTTTCTTAGCGATATCTATATTTCAGGAGAGGTTTTAAGTCATCAGGGGGGGTCTCCTGTATTGTTTGAACACCTTTTTTGGTTCCTTGGTCATCCCGAAGTCTATATTGTAATTTTACCAGCAATGGGTATTGTTTCTGAAGTTATGGCTACCAACGCACGTAAACCTATTTTTGGATACCGTGCAATGGTTGCTTCAATTCTGGCAATTGCATTTCTTTCAACGATTGTATGGGGTCACCATATGTTTGTTTCTGGAATGAATCCATTCCTTGGCTCAGTTTTTACCTTTACTACATTGCTTATTGCTATCCCTTCCGCTGTAAAAGCTTTCAACTGGATTACTACTTTATGGAAAGGTAATTTGCAGATGAACCCTGCCATGCTGTTTTCCATAGGTTTTGTTTCTACCTTTATCACCGGTGGTTTAACAGGTATAATCCTTGGGGATTCAACCCTGGATATTAACGTACACGATACTTATTTCGTAATAGCACACTTCCACCTCGTAATGGGTATTTCGGCTATCTATGGGCTTCTTGCCGGTGTTTATCACTGGTTCCCTAAGATGTTTGGTCGTATGATGAATAAAAACCTCGGGTACGTACACTTTTGGGTGACCGCAGTGGGTGCTTATGGAGTTTTCTTTCCTATGCACTTTATTGGACTTGCCGGATTGCCAAGACGTTATTATACTAACACGGCCTTCCCTTATTTTGATGATCTTGCAGACGTAAATGTTATCATCACTGTTTTCGCACTTATCACTGCAGCTGTCCAGGTAGTCTTCTTATGGAACTTCTTTGCTTCAATTTTCAATGGAAGAAAAGCAACTCAGAACCCATGGAACGCTACTACACTGGAATGGACTACTCCAGTGGAACACATTCATGGAAACTGGCCTGGAGAGATTCCATCCGTCTATCGCTGGCCTTATGATTACAGTAAGACCAATGAAGACGGAGAATATGTGATAAAGGGACAGGATTTTGTGCCTCAGGATGTACCACTGCAGGAAAATGAGGAAGAATTAAATCACTAAAAATTTTATAGCTTTTTTGAGTGACTATTTTAATAACCTCCGGATGACCTCCGGAGGTTGTTGGTTTAATATATCTGTATCTTTAAATTTCAAGGTCTTCCCATTTGTTTATTTTGTAATCTTTTAGCATTTTTGGGAATAACCCATCAAATCGTTAACATGAATAAAAAGCTGCTCTTCATTTTTTTGATTTCCCCTTTTTTTGTTATTGGCCAAAAACTCGATATGTCTTTGGTCCAAAATATGGAGCCAAGAAATATTGGTCCAGCAGGGATGAGCGGGAGGATTACCGCTATTGATGCTGTAACTGCTAATCCTGATATAATTTACGCTGGTTCAGCCTCTGGAGGATTATGGAAATCAACATCAGGCGGAGTGAAGTGGGAACCTGTGTTTGAAGATGAAGAGACCGCCTCAATTGGAGCTATTGCCATTCAGCAATCCAATCCTTCTATTGTATGGGTAGGTACAGGTGAAGGTAACCCGAGGAACAGTCTAAATGGTGGCGCAGGTATATATAAATCTCTTGATGGAGGTAAATCATGGGAGAGAATGGGACTTGAGAATACCCGGCATATTCATCGTGTGGTCATAGATCCAGTCAATCCAAATACCGTATATGCTGGTGCTATCGGTTCACCTTGGGGAGAGCATACTGAACGCGGCGTCTATAAAACAACCGACGGTGGACAGACATGGAAAAAAATACTTTATACCAATCAAAACTCTGGAGTAGCTGAACTCGTTATGGATCCGGAAAACCCAAATAAACTTTTTGCTGCTATTTGGGAACATAAAAGGGAGCCGTGGTTCTTTAAGTCGGGAGGGGCTGGTTCAGGATTATATGTCACTTATAACGGAGGGGAATCGTGGGAGGAGATAACCGAAAAAAATGGTTTGCCCGAAGGAGAACTTGGCCGTATTGGTCTAGCCATAGCTCCTGGAAAACCTCAGGTGGTCTATGCTTATGTCGAATCAAAAAAGAATGGATTATACCGTTCTGAAGATGGAGGAGAAACCTGGGACTTAGTCAACGATGATATGGGGGAGATTGGTAACCGGCCTTTTTATTACGCAGAAATATATGTTGCGCCCAATAATGAAAACCGTGTTTATAGTATTTTTACTTTTGTAAATGTATCTCAGGACGGTGGACATAGCTTCGAGGAACTAATGCCTTCTTACGGTGCCAATAACGGAATACATCCGGATCATCATGCCTGGTATATCCACCCAGAAAATCCCAACTTTATGATTGACGGAAATGATGGAGGATTAAATATTACCCGGGATGGTGGCCAAACTTGGCAATTCGTAGAAAATATTCCCGTTGGTCAATTTTACCATGTTGCTGTAGATAATGAAACCCCTTATAATGTGTATGGAGGTATGCAGGATAACGGGAGCTGGAAAGGACCTGCCTATGTCTGGAAATCCCAGGGAATCAGGAATTCTTATTGGCAAGAAATTTCCTTTGGAGATGGTTTTGATGTAGTCCCCGATCCTGACAATAGCCGCTATGGCTGGTCCATGAGCCAACAAGGTAATGTTGCAAGGTATGATTCTCAAACAGGAAATAATTATGTAGTTAAACCTACTCATCCGGATCCGGATGTAGAACTTCGGTATAATTGGAATGCAGCTATTCATATCGACCCTTTTGATAGTAATACGCTTTATTTTGGTAGTCAGTTTGTTCATAAGTCATCCGACAAGGGGCTCACCTGGGAGGTGATCTCACCTGATCTTACTACAAATGATCCTCAAAAACAAAAACAGATGGAAAGTGGGGGTTTAACAATTGATGCCACCGGCGCTGAGAATCATACTACTCTTTTGGTTATTGAGCCCTCCCCAATAGAAAAGGATATGCTTTGGACAGGATCTGATGATGGTAAAGTTTACTATACCCGAAACGCAGGTAAAAACTGGGTTGATGTTTCCGGCAATTTAAGAGGTTTGCCCGAAGGAAGCTGGATCGCCCAAATTAAGGCTTCCAATAAAAAGAAGGGTGAAGCTCTTTTGGTTGCTAATAATTATAGAAGGGATGATTATACCCCTTATGTTTATCGCACGCGTAACTACGGGGAAAGTTGGGACCGTATCGTTGATAAAGAAGATGTCCTCAGTTTTGCACTATCTATCGTTGAGGACCCAAAAGAAGAGAATCTCCTATTCTTAGGTACGGATGATGGACTGTATGTTTCCGTTGATGCCGGGGACCAGTGGGAGAAATGGACCAATGGTTTTCCAACGGTACCGGTGAAAGATATGGTTATTCATCCAAGGGAAAATGATCTTATAATAGGAACCTTCGGAAGGTCGTTTTGGATTCTTGATGATATCAGACCTCTGCGGGAAATAGCTAAAGACAAAGCTATAATCACCAAGGTTAAGGTAGATGAACCAAGACTTAAAGTTTTTCCAACTCCCACTGCTTACCTTGCCGCTAACCAGCAACCCTCTGGAAGCCGATTTCCAGCTGATGCTATTTATAGCGGTGAAAACCGTGGTAAAAGTGCAAGAATCTCCTATTTTATAAGGCCAAAAAAAGCGGTGATAGAAGATCATTCAGAAGAAAAAACTAAAGAGGAACAAAAGCGTGAAAAAGCTTCAGAATGGGATACTTTAAGCCTGAATATTTACGATGGTGCAAGGTTGATTCGAACCCTGAAAAGAGAAGCACCTGATTCTGTAGGCGTTTATACCATTTCTTGGGCTATGGATGAGAAAGGTGCTGAGTCTCCTACGCGAAAGATTATTGATTCAAAGGAGGAGCCTGGTGGAGTTGCTGTAAGACCGGGCACCTATCGAGTGGTAATGAAATATGGAATACTTGAATCAGAAGCGGAAATAAACGTAGAAATGGATCCTCGATTGAATATTTCCGAAAAAGCTATTTCTGAGCTTTATGATACCGAGAAGGAAATTGAAGAAATGTCGCAGGTGGCAGCTGATGCCGTAAAACAACTCGTTCAAAGTAAGAATACTGCGAGTACGTTCAAGGAAAAGCTAAAAAAGGAAGATTCATTAAAATATAAAAACGAAATTAAGATTTCCCAGACAATTGTCGACACTATTGAGAATAAAATTGCCCTATTCCTGGGAGAAGAAGATGAAAGACAGGGTATTGTTAGAAGCCGCGAAATGACAGTTCATTCAAGATTAAATCAGGCCAGATATTATGTAAGGAGTCGGCCAGATGGCCTGACCTCTACTGAAAATACTTTAATGGCTCATGCTGAAAATGATTTACGAGAGGCCTTAGAAAAAGTAAACTTATTTTTTGAAACTAAATGGCCAGAATATAGGTTGAAGATGGAGAAGATAGAGATTTCTCCTTTTAAAGAGGTAGAATTATTTGAGTTGAGTAAATAAGTAAAGGAATTCCCCTTTAGAAGTGTTTCTCCTTTTCCCAAAGTTCAATATTCCTCCTTATTTCCTTTTCTTTATCTTTGTCCAAAGTCCTATTGTGAATTATGAATGAGAACCTGGATCCAAGTGGAGAAAATTTTTCTCCCGAAGAAATTGATATAGAAAGGGCCCTTCGGCCACTTGAATTTGATGATTTCGCCGGTCAGGACCAGGTATTGGAAAACCTTAAGGTTTTTGTTGAAGCTGCAAACCTAAGAGGGGAAGCTTTGGATCATACGCTTTTTCATGGTCCACCGGGATTAGGTAAAACTACACTGGCTCATATTCTTGCCAATGAACTTAGTGTCGGAATTAAGGTAACCTCAGGCCCTGTATTGGACAAACCGGGAGATCTTGCAGGACTACTTACGAACCTGGACGAAAGAGATATCCTTTTTATTGATGAAATACACCGTCTTAGTCCGGTAGTTGAAGAATATCTTTATTCGGCTATGGAAGATTACCGGATTGACATTATGATTGAAACTGGACCGAATGCTAGAACTGTTCAGATAAATTTAAATCCTTTTACCCTTGTTGGGGCCACTACCCGTTCGGGACTTCTTACAGCGCCTATGCGTGCCAGATTTGGAATTTCCAGCCGACTCCAGTATTACACCACAGAGTTGCTTTCAGATATCGTTCAACGGAGTGCCGAAATTCTTAAGGTTCCAATAAGTCTTGACGCTGCAATAGAGATTGCCGGAAGAAGTCGGGGTACTCCTCGAATCGGTAATGCCTTGTTGAGGAGGGTACGTGATTTCGCCCAGATTAAAGGGACAGGAAAAATAGATATAAAAATTGCCAAATACGGTCTCAAAGCACTTAATGTAGATGTGCACGGCCTTGATGAAATGGATAATAAGATACTGGAAACTATTATAGATAAATTTAAAGGGGGGCCAGTGGGCATTACCACACTTGCAACTGCGGTTAGCGAAAGCGCAGAAACCATTGAGGAGGTATATGAGCCTTTTCTAATTCAGCAGGGCTTCATTTATAGAACTCCCCGTGGGCGGGAGGTTACAGAAGCTGCCTACAGACACCTGGGCAGGACTAAAGGTCATAGTCAAGGAGATTTATTTTAAATAGATGCAAATCTCAACCAAAGAAAAATATACGCAATTAATAAAATCCGAAGCTAAACGCCTCGGATTTTTATCTTGTGGAATTTCAAAAGCCGAATTCCTTGAAGAGGAAGCTCCTCGACTTGAGAATTACCTTAATAAGGGGATGCATGGCCAGATGAAGTATATGGAAAACCATTTCGATAAACGATTGGATCCTACTAAACTTGTAGAAGGTTCAAAATCGGTAATTTCCTTGCTATTGAATTATTACCCTCATCAAATTCAAAAACAAGATTCATATAAGGTCAGTAAATATGCCTACGGCCGGGATTATCATTTTGTAATAAAGACTAAACTTAAGGAATTGATGGAGGTCATGCAGAAGGAAATTGGAGAAATAGCAGGTCGTGCTTTTGTTGATTCCGCCCCGGTACTTGACAAAGCTTGGGCTGCCAAAAGCGGTTTGGGCTGGATAGGGAAACATTCTAATTTATTATCTAAGCAAACAGGCTCCTTCTATTTCATTGCTGAACTTATTGTAGATCTGGAGCTGGAATATGATACTCCGGTAACCGATCATTGCGGAACCTGTACAGCTTGTATTGATGCTTGTCCTACCAATGCTATCGTTGAACCCTATAAAGTTGATGGAAGTAAGTGTATTTCCTATTTTACCATTGAGTTGAAAGATGAACTTCCAAACTCCTTTAAGGGGCAGTTTGAAGATTGGATGTTTGGTTGTGATATTTGCCAGGATGTTTGCCCTTGGAACCGTTTTTCTCAACCCCATAATGAGCCCTTGTTTAATCCACATCCAGATTTACTAGAAAACGATAAAAAAGACTGGGAAGAGATTACTAAAGAAACCTTCAATGAGATCTTTAAAAAATCAGCGGTGAAGAGGACAAAGTATGAAGGTTTGAGGAGGAATATTGATTTTTTAAGCAGTTAAAAATCTTGATTTAATGTTACGGTTAGCCAGGGAAAAACATAATTTTTTCATGGTCTGTAATAAAGAAGGATTTTTATCACTAATTAGGTAAAGACAATTTTGAGTAAAGATTTCTATACCCAGTTTATTTTGCCTTATTCCGGTATAATTATTAAGATATGTAGGGCCTATACCGATACTGAGGAAGATTTTCAGGATTATTACCAGGAGGTATGTTTACAAATCTGGAGAAGCCGAAAGAACTTTAAAGAGAAATCTCAATGGTCTACCTGGGTTTACAGGATTTCGCTAAATGTATGCATGAGCCTTTTAAAAAAGAGAAAAAGGAAACCATCTAACTTTACGGGAAATGAAAAGGTCCAAAACATTCCTGCTGAGGAACATTATTTCCAGGATGAATCCTTACAGCTTTTGTACAGCGCCATACGTCAGCTTTCCGAGATAGATCGGGCTATTATTTTGCTTTATCTGGAGGAGAACACCTATAAAGACATAGCCATTATTATTGGAACAACACCGAATAATATTGGAGTGAGAATCACTCGCATTAAAAAACAACTTAAAAATTTACTCGATGGAAAAATCTATTGAAAATATTTGGAGGGAAGGATTTGAAGCGGAAAAAAAGCTTTCAGTTCCAATAGTGTCCAATTTATACAAGAAAAAGTCCAAATTGATTATCCGGCAAATAAACAGCACCTCAAAAAAGGATAATTTGAGCCTTCTTCCTATAGCGCTTATCTTTTTTGGACTTTTTGCATTTTTTGGAGAAACCATGGGGGGAATATATGGGGCCACTCTTATTTTTGCATTGTTCTTAGTGAACCAAAAGATGCTGAAAAACCTTGAAACTCTGGATGTAAAAGATAGTACCTATAGATATCTCCTGGATTATAAACATCAACTGAAAAACATTATAAGGTATTCAACCTGGTTAATTGGGATTGGTTTACCTTTAGTAACAATACCGGCCTATTGGTTTTTCTTCCGCGGCGCTGGAGTTTTATCAAAACTTGAAGGTCTCGAAATTTTTTCGGAAATTCTGGTTATTTTAGGATTGGCTTTATTTCTTTCCTTACTCGGAATTCTTTGTTATCGTCTTACGACGGAAATCGTGTACGGAAGGTTGCTGGCAAAATTAGAAACTACCATAAAAGATATGGAAGAGTTAATGAGAGCATAATAAGGAATGGAACAAGAAAACAATTGTCATTATTATCCACCGGTAGAGGAAAAATTTAATATTATTTCTCATGGTTTTGGATTGGTGTTAAGTATAATTGGTTTAATTCTTCTGATATTAAGAGCAAACGACCTTGGAGATATTAGGCATCTTGTGAGTTTTAGTATTTTCGGGGCAAGTATGATCTTGCTCTATACGGCTTCCACCTTCTATCACGCTACCAGTAATGGAATTTGGAGATATCGACTGAATATTGTAGATCACGCCTCAATTTATGTTCTTATTGCTGGTACTTATACTCCCTTTGCCTTAGTCACTTTGAAGGGTGTATTGGGGTGGAGTATTTTTGGAGTAGTATGGGGCTTGGCCCTTACGGGAATAATTCTAAAGCTTTTTTTTACCGGTAGGTATAAAACCCTTTCTACAATTATGTATGTGGCAATGGGATGGATAATTGTTTTTGCCGTAAAACCTCTTTTAGATAATCTTGAATTTTTGGGTCTTGTATGGTTGTTCGCAGGTGGAATTGCTTATACATTGGGAGCGATTATTTTCAGTTTGGAAAGGATAAAATTCAACCATGCAATCTTTCATTTTTTCGTTTTACTGGGAAGTTTTTGTCATTTTATTTCCATCTATTTTTATGTCTTGCCAGAGGATCCGGTTACTTTGCTTTCCTAAAAACCTAACTTTAATTTAAAAATAGTAGAGAAAGTTTCTGAAGGAAACAATAATTGGGTTTCATGAAAGGGACTCAATTGATTTACTTTTACTGTAATTTGGAAATGCTGCGTTTCGCTGGCTTTTTCCTGTTGGTTTGTGTCTTTTATTTATGCAACCTTCCTAACTTTGTATCTATAGCCAAATAGAATAATTATGAGTAGCAATCCTCGAAAAAGACGTGAAGCCTTAGTTTATCACGCGAAACCGAAACCAGGAAAAATACAGGTAGTTCCCACGAAAAAATATTCGACACAAAGAGACCTGTCTCTTGCTTATTCTCCGGGGGTGGCAGAACCTTGTTTAGAGATTGAAAAGGATAAAGAAAATGCCTATAAGTATACCACTAAGGGTAACCTTGTGGCGGTGATTTCCAATGGCACTGCCGTGCTTGGTTTAGGCGATATAGGTCCGGAAGCTTCCAAACCTGTTATGGAAGGGAAGGGCTTATTGTTCAAAATATTTGCTGATATAGATGTATTTGATATCGAAGTTGACACGAAAGATATTGATAAATTCATTGAAACTGTAAAAAATATAGCCCCCACCTTTGGTGGAATTAACCTGGAGGATATTAAGGCTCCCGAAGCTTTTGAAATTGAAAGACGACTCAAGGAAGAGCTTGATATCCCTGTTATGCATGATGACCAGCACGGAACTGCAATTATTTCAGCAGCTGCGTTGTTAAATGCACTGGAACTGGCTAAAAAAAAGATGGAAAAGGTAAAAATAGTAATTAATGGTGCTGGAGCTGCAGCAATTTCCTGTACCAAATTATATAAAGCCTTTGGAGCCAAATCCGATAATATTGTAATGTTGGATAGTAAAGGGGTTATTCGAAAAGATAGGCCGAACCTTTCCGAAGAAAAAGCTGAATTTGCCACATCCCGAAAGATCGATACCCTGGAAGAGGCGATGAAAAGTGCAGATGTTTTTGTGGGTCTTTCTATCGCAGATATCGTGACTCCTGAAATGCTGAAAAGCATGGCAAAAAGGCCTATAGTATTTGCCATGGCCAACCCAAATCCTGAGATCGATTACAATCTGGCTATTAATACAAGGAAAGATCTGATAATGGCAACCGGGCGCAGTGACCATCCTAATCAGGTTAATAATGTTCTTGGCTTCCCATTTATTTTCAGAGGCGCACTGGATGTTCGTTCTACTAAGATAAATGAAGAAATGAAAATGGCGGCGGTAAAAGCCCTGGCTGAACTTGCCAAAGAGCCGGTTCCTGAACAGGTGAATATAGCCTATGGGGAGACTCGTATGAATTTTGGACCCGATTATATTATTCCGAAACCATTTGATCCAAGACTTATCGCCAAAGTTCCTCCTGCTGTTGCGCGTGCTGCTATGGAAAGCGGATGTGCCAGATATCCGATTCAGGATTGGGAGAAATATGAGGAAGAGTTGCTGGAACGAATGGGAAGTGATAATAAGATCACACGTTTATTAATGAATAGGGCAAAAATGGATCCTAAGCGCATTGTTTTTGCAGAAGCGGATCATCTTGATGTTCTTAAGGCTGCCCAAATAGTTAATGATGAGGGAATTGGAATCCCTATTCTTCTTGGAAGAAGAGAGGTGATTCAGAAACTAATGCAGGAAATAGATTTTGATGCCGATGTGGAGATTCTTGATCCTAAATCGGATGAACAGGAAGAAAAGCGTAATGCCTATGCTGAAGCTTACTGGAAAACTCGCAATCGTAGTGGAGTAACCTTGTACGATGCCGAGAATTTTATGCGTCTTCGTAATTATTTTGCGGCAATGATGGTCAATACAGGGGATGCTGATGCATTGCTTTCAGGGTATTCAAGGGCCTACCCTACTGTAGTAAAACCTATGCTTGAACTCATAGGGATGGCAAAAGGAGTGAGTCGTGTGGCCGCGACAAACCTTATGAACACCTCCAGGGGTCCATTGTTCATCAGTGACACCTCCATCAATATTGACCCTCCCGCAAAAGATCTGGCTAAAATAGCACAAATGACAGCCAGGACAGTGCAGCTTTTTGGACTTGAACCAGTTATAGCGATGATATCGTATGCCAATTTTGGGTCATCCAAGGATCCGCATGCCTCAAAAGTTAAAGAAGCAGTCTCTTATCTTCATCGTTGGCAGCCAGATTTGAAAGCCGATGGAGAATTACAAACAGATTTTGCACTTAATAAGGAAATGCTTCAGAGTAAATTTCCATTTTCTAAATTAGCCGGAAAAAAGGTAAACACCTTAATTTTCCCTAATCTTGATTCTGCCAATAGTAATTATAAAATGCTTAAGGAGTTAAATCAAGCTGATTCTATTGGGCCAATAATGATGGGAATGAAAAAACCGGTACATATCCTTCAGCTTGGTGCTAGTGTGGAGGAAATGGTTAATATGGCTGCTGTTGCCGTAGTAGATGCCCAGGAGAAAGAAAAAAAGAAACAAAAAGAAAAGTCATAGAAACTTGATCAAAAAGCCCGTAAAATAAGCGTTTCAGGCTTAAGTTAATTTTACTACATTTGATCTCTAAGCTTGAATTGATTTATGATTCATCATTTAAAGGGGCAATTGATTGAAAAATATCCCACTCATGTGGTAGTAGAATGTAACGGAGTAGGTTATTTTTTAAATATATCACTGAATACTTTTTCTAAACTTCCTGATGCTGAAGCCATACATATCTTTACGCATTTGCAGGTGAAGGAGGACTCCCATACCCTGTTTGGGTTTAGTGACCAATATGAGAGAGAAGTTTTTCGGTTGCTAATCTCGGTCTCGGGGGTAGGTACAAGTACTGCAAGAACGATGTTGTCATCACTGGAGCCTGGTCAGGTAAGGGAAGCTATAGCAACGGCTGATGTGGCCACAATTCAGAGTGTAAAAGGCATCGGAGCCAAAACAGCTCAGCGGGTTATTTTAGATTTAAAAGACAAGATCCTGAAAGTACAAGGAGGAGATGAAGTTTTTGTTTCTCAGGACAATACAATTAAAGAAGAAGCGTTATCAGCTTTAGAAACCCTGGGCTTTGCCCGAAAGCAAGCAGGGAAAGTTATAGATAAGATTTTAAAGGAATCTACAAGCCCTACCGTAGAGTCTCTTATAAAACTTGCGCTTAAAAATCTGTAGAAATTGAAGAACAATTACTTGAAATTGTCAACTTCGGTCCCGCTTGCCCTCCTATTGTCTCTGGTGATTTCAACAAATTTATCAGGACAGGAGACCTTGCAGGACACTACCCGAACCGGATATGATTTGGGAACTATTTCATTGCCTGATCCCGAGAGTTTTTCTTCACAATATGAATATGATCCGATCTTAGACCGTTATATCTTTCGTGAAAGCATCGGAAACATCAGTTTATCACAACCTCTTATTCTTACTCCTGAAGAATTTGAAGAACTCGTCGTTAGGGAGGAGATTCAAAATTACTTCAAATTAAAAGGGGATGCCCTGGCGGGTAATAAAAAAGGGTCCGAAGAAATCCAGAAGGATATGTTGCCGGATTTCTATGTGAATTCTGGTTTTTTTGAGAGTGTTTTTGGAGGAAACGAGATTGAGATTGTTCCCCAGGGTACTGTTGAAATGGATTTGGGATTATTATTTACCAAACAGGATAACCCAGCTTTTTCCCCAAGGAATCGAAAGAACCTCACCTTCGATTTCGATCAGCGCATCAGTTTAAGCCTTCAGGGGCGGGTAGGGGAGCGTCTTGGAATTATTGCTAATTATGATACGGAATCCACCTTTGATTTTCAGAATCAATTGAAATTAGAATATACGCCCAATGAAGATGATATTATTCAAAAGATCGAGGTAGGTAATGTGAATATGCCCTTGAACAATGCTCTAATGCAGGGAGCCCAAAGTCTTTTTGGATTTAAAACGGAACTCCAATTCGGAAAAACCAGGATTACTGGAGTGTTTTCAGAACAAAAATCAGAGCGGCGAACAGTGAATGTTGAAGGAGGGGCCACCATAGAAGATTTTGAAAAGTTTATCCTGGAATACGATCAGGATCGACATTTCTTCCTTGCACACTACTTCAGAGACCACTATGATCAGGCTTTAAAGGATTATCCATTTATTAATTCGAATATCCAGGTACAGCGAATTCAGGTGTGGGTGACCAATCGAACCAATAACATTCAGAACTTACAGGATACACGTAATATTGTGGCAATTCAAGATCTTGGGGAAACCTTTATAGAAGGGAATATTGGTTTAGAGAATCCACCTGGTGGATTCTTTAATCAGCCTGAAGGTTCTTATCCAGACAACAGAAATAATGATTTTAACCCCTTTGGAATCAGTGGGCCCGAAGAATCTGTCCTAACTCCTGCTATAAGGGATATTTCCACAATAGAAAGTGGCTTTGGGGGTGTCCAGGTTTCAGAAGGCTTGGATTATATTAAACTCGAAAATGCCAGGCAATTAAAGCCTAATGAATATACCCTTAATACACAATTAGGCTATATCTCATTAAATCAACGTTTAAGTAATGATGAGGTGCTGGCCGTAGCATTTCAGTTCACTGTTAACGGCGAGGTTTATCAGGTTGGAGAATTCGCTAACGATGGGGTGAATGCTACCGGTTCGGATTCCCCTGATGAAACAGAGCAGGAGAGTGAGCAAAATATCAATCCTCGATCGAATCGTAATTTAGTTGTAAAACTACTTAAAAGCACTATTACCAATGTAAATGAGCCTATTTGGGACTTGATGATGAAGAATATCTACAGTCTGGGAGCTTATGAGCTGGAAAGAGATGATTTTAGAATGAATATTCTTTATACCGATCCTCAGCCACTTAATTATATCAAACCGGCAGGAGAATCAGAATTGCCTGAAGATGTTAGCGAAACACCACTTTTGAGAGTTTTTAATTTGGATAAGCTTAATTCCAATAATGATCCAATAGTAGGTGGTGATGGATTCTTTGATTTTGTACCTGGTCTTACCATAGACCCCCGAAATGGGAATGTTATCTTTACTTCGGTAGAGCCTTTTGGCGAATACCTTTTCAAGAAATTGGATTATACCCCGAATACCGGTATGGAAGATTATGCTGATAAAGATACCTGGAATGCAAACCAACGAAAATATGTCTTCCGATCACTCTACCGTACAACGAAAACACAGGCCGAGCAGGAAGAGGCAGAAAAAAATAAATTTCAATTAAAAGGGAGATACAAATCAGCAGAAGTAGAAGGAATCCCCATTGGATTTAATCTTCCGCCTGGTTCGGTAACAGTAACGGCTGGAGGCCGAATACTTCAGGAGGGAGTCGATTATGTAGTGAACTATGAACTCGGTCGGGTTCAAATCCTTGATGAAGGTTTGCTTGCTTCAAATATTCCCATTCAGGTTAACACGGAAAATAATGCCCTATTCGGACAGCAGACCAAACGTTTTACCGGAGTTAATGTAGAACATCTTTTCAATGAGAACTTTCTGGTTGGGGCCACTTTTCTAAATTTGAAAGAACGTCCTTTAACTCAAAAAGCTAATTACAGTTATGAACCGCTCAATAACTCGATTTACGGTTTTAACATAAATTATTCTACTGAAGTTCCCTTCTTCACCCGCATGGTTAATAAACTCCCCAATATAGATACTGAGGTGAAGTCTAACTTTGCAGTGACAGGTGAATTTGCTTATTTACAACCAGGATCACCCACTATTAATGATTTCGGAGGAGAAACGACCACTTATATAGATGATTTTGAGGCCGCTCAAACCTCTATTGGCATTAATACCCCCTTAAGCTGGGAACTTTCCAGTGTACCCTTGGGATTTGGGGGGGAACTATCCAATGGTGATGTAAATGTCGGATTTAAAAGGGCAAAATTAGCATGGTATACTATAGATCCTATATTTTACAGTAGTAGTCGACCGGCCGGTGTCACAGATGCTGACCTTTCTTCCTATGCTACCCGGCGTGTTTCAATGAGCGAAATTTTTCCTAATACAGATGTGGTGCAAGGACAACCTATGGTGGTCTATACTATGGATGTGGCCTATTTTCCAGGTCAGCGGGGGCCCTATAATTTTAACCCAGCTGCTTCTAATGAAAATACACTACCAAATCCTGGCGATAATTTTGGAGGAATGATGCGGGGAATAAGTGCTACAAATTTCGAACAGTCAAACGTAGAGTTCATTGAATTCTGGGTGATGGATCCTTATATCTACGGTGAAAACCAGGGGAATTCAGGAGGGACCATCCGCTTTGATTTAGGCAATATTTCCGAAGATGTTTTGAAAGATGGAAGAAAACAGTACGAAAATGGTTTGCCAAAAGACGGGGGCGATAGTAATACAATATCAACAAATTTCGGGAAAGTACCTTCCGATCAGTCTTTGGTGTATGCTTTTGATTCCGAAGGTCAAGAACGATTAAATCAGGATGTAGGTTACGATGGTCTTTCCGATGAGGAAGAGGCTGTAGAATTTCCAGAATTTGGTAACCTGGAAGATCCTGCCGGGGACAATTATGAATATTTTCTTTCCAGAGATGGGGGTATTGTAAATCGCTATAGGGATTATAACGGGATTGAGGGAAATTCCCCAACCGAAGTAGGAGATACTAATCGGGGAAATACTACTTTGCCTACTACCGAGGATATTAACCGGGATAATACGATGAATACCATAGATAGTTATTTTGAGTATGAAGTTCCTTTCTTCCCGGGTATGGATATCGATAATAATCAGTATATTACTGATGTCAAGGAGCTTAATGTTAGCCTAAGAAATGGTCAGGAACTTCCTGTTAGGTGGCTCCAATTCAAGATACCGATCTATGAGCCTACAGATAGCAAAGGAGGTATTGCGGATTTCAGATCGATTAGGTTTATGAGGATGTTTCTCACGGATTTTCAAGATCCGACATTATTGAGATTTGGAACCATGGAACTTGTCAGGGGGGATTACCGCAGGTATAATCAAAGCCTTCAAACTGAGAACGCTAGGCCGGAAAACTCCAATACCTTATTTGAGGTTACTGCCGTTAACATTGAAGAAAATGAGAACCGACAGCCCATTCCTTATGTATTACCACCGGGAGTAATCAGGGAAGAACTTTTTGAAAGCAATACCAATATAAGGCAGAATGAACAATCATTAGCCTTAAGGGTTTGCGATCTGGAGCCCCAGGATTCCCGTGCAGTGTATAAGAATTTTCAGATTGACATGCGGCAATATAAAAATCTTGAAATGTTCCTGCACGCTGAATCCCTTGTGAACCATTCGCCATTAAAAGATGGCCAATTAGTGGCTTTCCTTAGAATTGGAACTGACTTTACCGATAACTTCTATCAGGTTGAAATTCCTTTAAGCCCAACTTTATTCGGGGCACAGTCTGCCGAAGAAATTTGGCCAGCAGTAAATCAGCTTGATCTTCCGTTGGAGTTGCTCAAAAGGGTTAAAACCAGTGTTTTGGGGGACCCTTCTTTAAATTCTGGGGATCTTAATTTCTACACACGGGACCTTGAATTAACAGATCCGGAAAGTCCTTATGATCCGGGAGAGATGCGGATTGGTATTAAGGGAAATCCCAGTTTTGGAAATGTTCGTGTGCTGATGCTTGGTTTAAAAAACGGGATGCCAAATAATAGTGCACAGGATATCTGCGGAGAGGTCTGGTTTAATGAACTAAGACTTTCGGACCTCAATAATGAAGGAGGTTGGGCAAGTATTATTAATATGGATACCAACCTTGCCGATTTTGCTAATCTGGCGGCGACGGGGCGGAAGAGCACTGTTGGCTTTGGTACGCTAGATCAAGGACCTAATCAGCGAAGCAGGGAGGATGTTCAGCAGTATGATGTGGTTACCAATTTAAATATGGGGCAATTATTTCCTCAAAAGTGGGGTCTGAGAATACCTGTAAACTATAGCCGTGGAGAAGAGCTTGTAACCCCAAAGTACGATCAGGAATTCCTGGATGTGGAATTGGAAACCAGGTTAAATGATATTATTGATCCGGTAGAGCGAGATAGGGTAAGAAAGCAATCGCAATCTTATACGAAACGTCAAAGTATAAATGTGATAGGATTAAGAAAAGAGAGGACCGGAGAAGCCAAACCTATGCCATATGATATCGAAAATTTTACCTTTTCCACCTCCTTTAATCAGGTAGATCATCGGGATTTTGAAATAGAAGAAAGCTTGGATCAAAATGTTAGGGTGGGAGGAACTTATGAATTTAATTTTACCAATGAACCCATTGAACCTTTCAAGAATGTAGCTGTTTTAGATAGTAGTGATTATTTCACCATTATAAAAGATTTTAATTTTAATCCTCTCCCTACCAATATTAATGCGAGTTCGAATATTCTTCGCCAGTATAATGAACAGAAATTCCGAAGTCTTGAATTGTCTGAAAACGATCTCGGGATTCCGGTTCTATATCAGCGGAATTACTTATTTAACTGGGATTATGGTGTTAATTATAATTTGACCAAATCTTTGAATTTCAGTTTTAATGCATCCAATAACCGGGTGGTTAGAAACTATATAACCGATGAAGGTATTCCTGATAACAGCATAGGATTATGGGACGACTTCTTTAGTATTGGTGAGCCTAATCTCCATTATCAGAGCCTTCAGCTAAATTATGATTTGCCACTGGAAAAACTTCCAATACTGCGATTTCTTAAGGCCACTTATTCTTTTACCGGTGATTTTCAGTGGCAGCGAGGTTCCAGGATTTATGATAACCTTGAAGGTATACCGGATATCGGAAATTCTATTCAGAACTCCAATACCCATCAAGTCAATGCGAACCTTGATTTACAAAATCTATATGATTACCTTGGACTAGTGGAGAAGAAAACTGCGGGTAATAGCACAATAAAAGAACGCAGTGCCGGCGTGCCTACCCTCGATGAGACACCCGATGATCCGCAAGAAGCATCTCCTCCAGAGACAAAGGAGTATAAAGGATATAATACTTTTGTCGGGATAATTACTTCCTTAAAGCGAATCCAGGTGAACTACAGGAACAATCAGGGCACCTTTTTGCCAGGATACACTCCAGAAATAGGTTTTATGGGAACCTTAAAGCCATCTATGGGATTTACCTTCGGGCTTCAGGATGAAGTCAGGTATATGGCCGCCAGACGAGGTTGGCTCACTCTTTTCCAGGATTTTAATCAACAATATACCACAGTAGAAAATGAACAGCTTACTGCTCAGGCTTCCCTGGACCTTCTTCCAGATCTTACAATAGATATCAGTGCCAACCGAAATTATGCAGAAACGTTTAATGAAAATTACCAGGTGGATCCCACGACGCTCGAATATCAATCTCTCACACCTTATACTTACGGGAACTTCAATGTTTCGACGATCTTGCTAAAGACGGCCTTTAATCAATCTTCTGAGACATCTTCAGAAACTTTTGAGACCTTCAGGGAGAATAGATTGACAGTTGCCCGCCGCTTGGCTGAAGAACGAGGACTTAACCCTAATGAAACCGATGATGACGGATACCCGGTTGGGTTAGGAAAAACCAACCAAGCTGTGCTATTACCTGCCTTTATCTCGGCTTATGCCGGGGTTGATCCTGATAATGTGAAATTAGGAGCCTTTCGAGATGTGCCTTTGCCTAACTGGGACCTTAAGTATACAGGTCTTATGAGAATAGGTTGGTTTAGGGATAAATTCAGGCGAATATCTTTAAATCACGGATATCAGTCCAATTATACAATTAATCAGTTTCAAAGTAATCTTGATTATGATCCTGATGATGTATTTGCGGTTAACCAGGCGGGAGATTTCAAAAATCCTATGCTCTTTTCTAATATAGTCTTAACTGAACTATTTACACCTCTTCTAAGAGTGGATCTGGAAACAAAATCTTCTATACAGGTGCTTGCCGAAATTCGAAAAGACAGGGCTCTGGCTTTAAGTTTTGATAATAACCTGCTTACAGAAACTCGCGGGAATGAATATAGGCTTGGAATGGGATATCGTATCAAGGATTTGAAAATAGCAACGAGTTTAGCTGGTCAAAATAGGATCTTAAGCAGTGACCTTAATTTTAAAGGAGATGTGTCCTTTAGAAGGAATAATACCGTAATTAGGTATTTAGATTTAGAAACCAGTCAGGTGATTGCAGGTCAGGATATATGGGGCATTAATTTCACTGCTGACTATGCTTTATCTCAGAATCTCACAGCAATATTTTATTATGATCATAGTTTCTCTGAATACGCCGTCTCAACTGCTTTTCCTCAGACTACTATAAGGTCTGGGATTACATTACGATATAATTTTGGAAATTAAATAATGGCTGTTTGAACAATTGCATTAAAAAATTACCTTTGCGCATATATAATATTTAATTATGGACATACCTCAAGAATTAAAGTACACCAAAGATCACGAATGGGTTAAAATTGAAGGCGATACCGCAACGATAGGAATAACCGATTTTGCTCAAGGAGAATTAGGTGATATCGTTTACGTTGAAGTAGATACTCTGGATGAGACTCTGGAAAGAGAAGAAGTCTTTGGTACGGTAGAAGCCGTAAAAACAGTATCTGATCTTTATCTTCCGCTTTCCGGTGAGATTGTAGCATTTAATGACAGCCTGGAAGATGAACCTGAAAAGGTGAATTCAGATCCATATGGAGATGGCTGGATGGTTAAAATAAAATTTTCTGATGCTTCTCAACTGGAAGATCTTTTAACCCCTGAAGCCTACAAAGAAATTATTGGTCGCTAGAATCCTTTTATCCGGTGCAAGTCTTTATACCCTTGCCCTTACTATTGCTTCCCTGGTGCGACTGGGAAAAATCAGTGTGGGTAATTTTAACCCCACTGATAAATTTTTGCATTTTATAGCCTATCTTGTACTGGTTATACTATGGCAGTTTTATATTGTTTTTAGAGAGCGGGATTTTAAACACTATTATTCATATTTATTAAAGATATCTGTTCTTGCTATTGCTTTTGGTATGTTAATTGAGGTTTTACAAGGAGCCCTTACCAGCTTCAGAGAACCCGATTGGTATGATATTTTAGCCAATAGTTTGGGTGTGATGAGTGCCGCGATGTTACTACTGTTATCTAAAAGAGTCCTGCAAAGGTTAAAAAGCAAGATTAATTTAGTTTTTTAGAAAAAATATTTATTTTAGCAATCCTTATTAATCAATAACCCATTATGGAACCAAAGAAAAATCCTAAAGCAGATCTAACCAGGAGAAGCGTATTGTTTCTTCAGTTGGGTCTTATTTTAGTCCTTTTTGTTACTTGGCAGGCTATTGAGTGGAAAACCTATGACAAGGAAGCCCTCGATACCGGTCAGCTTAATTTAGATGAATTGGATGATGAAGAAATTCCAATTACAGAAATGCAAAATACTCCACCACCGCCACCACCACCGCCACCGGCGCCAGAGGTGATTGAGGTTGTTGAAGATGAGGAAGAGGTCGAAGAAGATGAGATAGAGTCTACCGAAACCAATCTTGAAGAAATTGTAGAGGTTGAAGAGGTAGTTGAAGCTCCAGTGGAAGAAGAAGTTGCAGATGTTCCTTTTGCTGTTATTGAAAATGTGCCAATCTATCCTGGTTGTGAAAACATGAATAACAATGAGGAGCGTAAGCAATGTATGAGTCAAAAGATTCAACAGCACGTAAACAGGGAATTTAATAAAGACCTGGGTTCAGAACTCGGATTGTCTGGAGTAAACCGGGTGATCGTTCAGTTTAAGATCAACGAAAAAGGAAATATTGTGGATGTGATGTCTCGTGCTCCACACCCCAGACTTGAAAGGGAAGCTGCGAGGGTAATCAATAAACTACCTAAAATGCAACCCGGTAAACAACGCGGTAAGGCTGTAGGGGTTATGTACTCTCTTCCAATTGTATTTCAGGTTCAGGATTAAATAATATTTATTTTTTATTTCGAATCCCGGGAATTCCCGGGATTTTTTTGTTTTGATTCTAGAACTCTGTTTTAAAAAATGTATATTTCCATTGTGAAACTAACCTACTTGCAAGTGGTATGAAGTATACACTACTTCTTTTTGTGATTCTTACCTCGGGCTACCTGTCTGCACAAACCAACCATAACTTAGAGGTTTACCCTCGGTTTTCTGAATGTGAGAATATTGCTTACCAGCAGCAAGCTGATTGTTTTAAGCAGAGCTTTTTGGCCTTTGTCATTGACAACTTTCAGATGCCAGCAAAAGTAGAAGCTGAAAATTACCGAGGAATTGCTACTGTTGTGTTTGAGGTCGATGAAACGGGTTCTTTTAATCCTCTGTATATTGAAGCGGCATATTCAGAAATTAAGGAAGAGCTACATCGTGTGTTCACTCTTCTTCCTAACATTGCTCCAGCTACATATGATTCCAGGCCTTCTTTTATGCAATTTAAGATGAAATTGAAGATTCCATTGGAGGTTTCTCTGGAGCAAGTACCTGCCCAGCATGAGGAAAAATCGGATGAACTTTCCGGGATGGGAATTGCACCTAGAATGAAATCTAAAAGCCAAACTTTGAAGGAATATGACCGCATCAAGTCTGGTGATTTTACAAATCCCAGATATCAAAGCCGAATAAACATTCCTTTGAGTCATGAATATTATTCAAGGTTTGATGCTGATTTTAATCAAGTAGGCACTAACACCCATTCGGCCTCAAAGCCTTTAAGGTTTGATGAGGTTGCTCCCTATTACGATTTTGGGGCTGAGGAAGCGATGTTGCTGAAACCTGCAGGTTCGACGCTTGGTCGTAAAATCTGGAACGAACATTTAATAAGGTTTCAAACCGAGGATTATTGGTTTACCATTGATTTCGCTATGGATCTGCAACTTGGTAAAGATTTTGAACAAACCCAGTACGAATTCACCTATAACAATACCCGAGCCGCTATCTTTCAGGGAGGACTTGGGGAAAAATTAAATTTTTATTCAGTAGTATATGAAAACCAGGGAAGATTTGCTGATTACTTCAATCGCTATGCGGAATCGATAAAACCAGATGGAGGGGATCCCGCAATTATACCCGGTCGCGGAATCGCAAAGCCATTTATGGATGGCGGATATGATTATCCGGTAGCTGAAGGCTACCTTACATATACCCCGGGGAAATTCTTCAATCTTGAATTTGGTCATGGAAAAAATTTTATCGGGGATGGTTATCGTTCGCTATTGATGAGTGACAATGCTTCGCCATATCCTTATTTCAAACTCAATACTGCTTTTTGGAAGATAAAATACACGAACACCTGGATGTCCCTGCGAGATGTACGTCCTGAGGTGACCCAAAGCGGTTCTTTCCGTACTAAATACATGGCAAATCATTATTTGAGCTACAATGTTACGAAGAGGCTTAACCTTGGTTTCTTTGAATCTGTGGTATGGGAAAACGATAATAACCGAGGATTTGATCTAAATTATCTAAACCCCGTAATCTTTTACCGGGCAATTGAATTTTCGACGGGTGCTCGGGGCGGAAATGCCATAATTGGGCTTACCGGCAAATATAAAGTTAGTAATCAAGTAAATGTTTACGGACAATGGGTAATAGATGAATTCTCTTCTACTGATGTTTTTGGGGGGGAACAGAGTTGGAAAAATAAGTTGGGTTATCAGTTTGGGGTTAAATACTTCAATGCTTTTTCAGTGCCAGGATTATTCCTAAGAGCCGAGTATAACCAGGTGAGGCCCTATACTTATTCTCATAATACCGGAGTACTCAACTACGGCCATAATAACCAGTCAATGGCCCATCAGTGGGGTGCTAGTTTCAGGGAAATTCTGGCAATAGCCCGGTACAAAAAAGACAGGTGGTATGGCCATGGAAAACTTATCTACGGTACCCGTGGGTATAATTTCAATAATTTTGCGGATAATTATAATTATGGTGGTGATATTTATGGAAGTGAAAGAGATCGGCCTGAGAACCTTGATACTGGTGTTAAGATTGGTCAGGGGAATACTTCTATTTCGCTTTTTGCTGAAGTGGAGACTGGCTTTATAATTAATCCCGCCACGAACCTTAAATTATATGGTAACTTTATTTATCGAAATTTTAAGCCGGAGGTAAAAACCTTTAACCAGTTTGAGAATTCTACTATCTGGATTAACTTTGGAATTAGAACAGATATATTTAATTGGTACTATGATTATTAAAGCTATAAGTGCTTTCCTAAATTAACATTTGTCAGGCCTTGTCTAAAACTAATTAAGGGCTATCTTTGCGCCAATTTAAAAAACTGCTTTTGAGTAGCTACGGCGTACATACCCCAACTGTTTCCCGTTTAACTGATTTTAAAGAAATTACCAAAATGCGGCTTGCCGTTAGCGTGGTGTTTTCTTCTATTGCGGGATATTTTCTTGGAGCAGAATCCATAGATTTTGTAGTAGTTCTTTTGCTGGCAGTCGGGGGGTATTTTATGGTTGGAGCTTCGAATGCCTTTAACCAAATCATCGAGAAAAATCTTGATGCTTTGATGGACCGTACAAAGAATCGACCAGTCCCGGCCGGCAGAATGACTGTGACCCATGCTTTCATCATCGCAAGTGTGTTTACTATTCTTGGCTTGATTGTACTTTATATTATCAACCCTAAAACGGCGATGTTTGGTGCGCTTAGTATTTTTATATATGTAAGTATTTATACCCCGTTAAAGACTAAGACTCCACTTTCTGTGTTTGTCGGAGCCTTTCCTGGCGCGATTCCTTTTATGTTAGGTTGGGTGGCTGCTACAGATAGTTTTGGCATTGAACCAGGTATTTTGTTCATGATACAGTTTTTCTGGCAATTTCCACATTTTTGGGCTTTGGGCTGGTGGCTGTATGATGATTACAAAAAGGGCGGTTTTTTTATGTTGCCCACGGGTAAAAGAAATAAAGGAACGGCAATACAAATTGTTCTTTATACCATTTGGACTCTCCTTGTTTCGTTGATACCGGCTTTTGGAGTCACAGGAAAGCTATATCTTACTCCAGTTGCAGGTATTTTAATATTTCTCCTCGGCATGGGGATGCTATATTATGCAATTAATCTTTATAAGGAAAAATCAGCCCAAGCGGCTAAAAAATTAATGTTTGCCAGCGTATCATACATAACTTTACTTCAAATTATTTATGTGTTGGATAAATTTATAAGACCATGGATTTAACTCAAGGAACTGATAAAAGTAAATTTGCCCGAGCGAAAAAAATGATGCTCTGGTTTGGAATTATAAGTATGGTGATGACCTTCGCTGGTCTTACCAGTGCTTACGTGGTAAGTAAAACTAGGCCAGATTGGTTAACCGGTTTTGATCTTCCGGATGCTTTTTTATGGAGTACCTTTGTGATTGTGGCCAGTAGTTTTACTTTTTTTCTGGCCAAAAAAAACATAGCTTCTTCTAGACCAAAAAACGGAACAGCTTTTTTGATTGGGACTTTAATCCTGGCTCTTTTATTTGTAGCACTTCAGTTTCAAGGATTTAATAATATTGTTTCCCAGGGCTATTATTTTACCGGTAGTGAAAGCAATATTACCACCTCTTTTATATACGTGTTGGTATTGGTGCATTTGGCTCATTTAGCTTCAGGTTTAATAGTATTATTGGTTGTAATTTATAACCATTTTAAACAACGCTATCGGCCGGGCCAAATGCTTGGTATCGAGCTAGGTGCCACCTTCTGGCATTTTGTAGATTTTTTGTGGGTTTATCTGTTTTTATTTTTATATTTCTTCAGATAACAAAATTTACGTTATTTTTGCGCAATACTCAAAAACTAAACTAAAAACTCTTCTATGGACGCGACTGTTGTAAGAACAGGCACCGAAGGTAAAACCTGGGGCGGGGGAAATGAACCTCTTAAAGCGAGTTATGGTAAAATGATGATGTGGTTTTTCATCGTTTCCGATGCGCTAACATTTTCAGGATTCCTTGCAGCTTATGGTTTTTCAAGGTTCAAATTTATTGATTCCTGGCCTATAGCCGATGAGGTATTTAACCACTTCCCTTTCCTTCATGGGGTTGATGCTCCAATGTATTATGTGGCCTTAATGACCTTCATCCTGATTTTTTCATCCGTAACCATGGTTCTGGCAGTAGATGCCGGACACCAGATGAAAAAAGGGAAAGTAATTTTTTACATGTTCCTTACTATTATTGGTGGACTTATATTCCTTGGTTCTCAAGCCTGGGAATGGAAAAATTTTATTAATGGTACATATGGAGCGGTAAGTACCAAGGGAGGAAATATTCTTCAGTTTGTTGATAACGAAGGTCACAGGGTGGCTCTTGCCGATGTGGCACAGGTGATGCCTACTGAGCGCGTACCTCATACCCGGGAGAGCGGTGTATGGTTTGAGGAAGGGGCAGCCCTTCCAACTTACTCCATTGAAGAGGTTAAAGCTGGTTTTACAGCTAATGAAAATATTTTGATAAGAACGCAAACTTTAACTGAAGAAGGCGAGAAAACAATTCTTAGCAGAGAAGAATCTCTGAGAAAATTAGATGCTGAAGCAGTTGGAGTTGTAGAGGGAGCCAATCTTTCTCAAAATGAATACGGTCCACCTCTGTTTGCTGATTTCTTTTTCTTTATTACTGGATTTCACGGATTCCATGTTTTTTCAGGGGTTCTAATAAACATCATCATTTTTTTCAACGTGGTAATTGGGACTTACGAAAGACGCGGGAGTTATGAAATGGTGGAAAAAGTAGGGCTTTACTGGCACTTTGTGGATTTAGTTTGGGTATTTGTATTTACTTTCTTTTATCTGGTTTAATTTTCTAAGACAGAACAAACAATATTATGGCACACGAAACCGCACATCATCACGAATCTAATACCAAAAGGATCTGGATTGTTTTTGGAATTCTTTCAGTTCTAACTATTGTAGAGGTGTTTTTAGGAATCATCAAACCAGGTTTTCTTGTTCATACAGATCTTTTCAGTATGAGTCTTCTTAATTGGATTTTTATAATCCTAACCTTGTTTAAGGCATATTATATTGCCTGGGCTTTTATGCATCTTGAAGGAGAAGTGAAGGGGTTACGAAGAGCAATTGTATGGACCGGAGTATTTCTAATAAGTTATTTGATTTTTATACTCCTTACCGAAGGGGATTATGTATATGAAGTTTTTAAATCGAACCATGTAGCATGGGATTTTTAAACTTTTGAAAGTTAAATTATAAAGAAAAGACGGTTTTATAAAGCCGTCTTTTTATTTTTGTACCTCTAAGTATAATCAGGTTTATGAAAAAGTTTTTTGTACTATTAGTACTATTCGCTTTACCCATTATCGCTTACCTCTTTTTTTCTTCTGGCCAGAATAATTTTGCGAAACTCCCCGTGCTCACAGAAAATATTGAGGAAATAAAAGGTTTGGAAAGCTTAAACCAGGGAGAGGTTGCTTTAGAGGATAAGATTAGTATTGTAGCATTTTTTGGAAAAGATCTGGATCAGATAAAGGGGCATACCTTTAATCTAGACCAAAAGATTCTGGAAAAATATTATGATTTTAATGATTTTCAATTCGTAATCGTTTTGCCGGAGTCTGCCCGGGAGAGCGCTATTCGTTTTTCTGAAGAATTTGAGGCCATAGGAAATCCGCAAAATTGGAAATTTGTTTTCGCTTCCAAAGAAAAAGTGCAATCAGTTTTTAACAGCATGGACTCTGGTTTTGTCTTGGATGAAAACCTTCATACTCCTTATGTTTTTATTGTCGATAAGGACAGAAACCTTCGGGGTAGGATAGATGACAAGGATTATGGAAAGATGTATGGCTATGATGCCAGCTCTGTTGCTGACCTTAGTAATAAAATGAATGATGACGTGAAGGTTATACTGGCTGAATATCGATTAGCTCTTAAAAAGAATAATGCAGAAAGGAAGAACTAATTTTTCCGACAACCATATCAAAAACATTTATAATGAAGAATTATTCATATATAGGAATATCTTTAATCATCTTGATTTTTGGGATCATTTTTATTCCAAAAATCGTTGATCGAATCAGCAATGATTCAGTAGTGGAGTCTGATCGCTTGAATGTAAGGGGAGCTGAAAGGAAATCTGCGCGATCTGATAAGCTTGCCTACATAGAGATCGATGGGAAGCGTAAGAAAGCTCCTGATTTCAAACTTATTGATCAAAATGGAGATACCATCACCAATGAGGATTATCTTGGAAAAGTATATGTTGCTGAGTTTTTCTTTTCTACCTGTCCTACTATTTGCCCAATTATGAATAGCAATTTAGTGGAGGTCCAAGATGAAATTAATAATGAAGATAATTTTGGGATCGCTTCATTTAGCATTGATCCGACTTACGATACCCCCCAGGTTCTTAAGGCATACGCCGAAAAGTATGGTATCACCAATCCCAACTGGCATCTTTTGACCGGAGATAAGGAGGAAATCTATGATTTGGCTAATTCTGGATTTAATATTTATGCCGGGGAAGACCAGAGCGCGCCTGGTGGCTTTGCTCACCAGGGAATGTTTGCCCTAATTGACCAGGAGGGCTACATCAGGTCACGCAGGGATGCTTATGGTAATCCCATTATATTTTACCGGGGTTATGTGGAAAGAAATAAATCTGTAGCCGAGGGTGAAGAAGCACCAGAAATTGATATTTTAATTGAAGATATTAAGAACTTATTGTGAGAACACCTCTGACTAAAACCGATAAAATTGCAGTGCCGGTGATAATTGCCCTTTCTGTTGCTGTGCCATTAATCGTACTTATCTTAATGTATCTCCCTGAACGATTTAACTTTTTGAGTATCCGGGCCGGCACCTTACCTTTTTTTCATGCCATACTCAATGGATCCACAGCTATCTTGCTGATGTTGGGCTATTTTTTTATGAGAATTAAGGAATATAAATTGCACCGTAATACTATGATTACAGCATTCTTTCTGTCTGCAATTTTTCTAGTAAGTTATGTGATCTCAAAAATTGGAAATGACCCCGTCCCCTATGGAGGCGAAGGAGTCTTGAGATATTTCTACTTTTTTATTCTTATTACCCATATTCTCCTTTCAGCGATAATTGTTCCTCTGGTCCTTTTTACCATGTACCGAGGTTTGACCGGAGATTATAACAAGCATGCACGAATTGCCAGGTGGACTTTTCCGATCTGGCTGTACGTTACGCTAACGGGTGTTTTGGTCTATATTTTTATGATGCCTTATTACTAGGTCCTCGTCATGTTAAATCTTTTATGGGACCTATATAAATTTTTAAATTTGTACTTTAACTAAATAAAATGAATAAAAGGTTTTTATTTATATTACTTCTGCTTTTACTAATCCCAATGGCTTCTGAAGCACAATGCTCTATGTGTAGAGCTGTTTTGGAGAGTGAGAGTGATCAAAGTACCGCTAAAGGAATAAATAATGGCATCTTGTACCTGATGATGTTCCCTTATATCCTCATCGGGGGAATAGGTTATTTTATTTATCGTTCTCGGAAGAAAGCCGGAAAAACGGAGGAAGCTTGAACAATTAAAAATTTTTTCTTGAATAAGATGTAACGTTTTCCATTCCGTAGAGTCTTATGGGTGAGACTTATTAGTTAAAAGTCTCTAACCTGTAATTTTACTACGATGATAGAAATTAACGATCTTCATAAATCCTATAGAATGGGCAGTAATTCTCTGCACGTTTTAAAAGGAATTAACTTTAGCGTAGCCGAAGGTGAACTTGTTTCTATCATGGGATCCTCAGGATCTGGAAAATCTACCTTATTGAATATTCTGGGGATGCTCGATGAAGCCGATGAAGGGTCTTATACCTTAGATGGGGTTCCTATAAAAAATCTTAACGAAAAAATTGCTGCCCGTTATCGTAATAAATTTCTGGGTTTTATTTTCCAATCTTTTAATCTTATTTCCTATAAAAATGCGCTGGATAATGTGGCGCTTCCGTTGTATTACCAAGGAATTAAACGCAGGGAACGTATTGATAAGGCAATGTCCTATCTGGAAAAGGTAGGCCTATCCGACTGGGCAGAGCATCTGCCTAATGAACTTTCCGGAGGGCAAAAACAACGGGTGGCTATTGCTAGGGCACTTGCTAGCGACCCTAAAGTGCTATTAGCCGATGAGCCTACCGGAGCATTGGATTCCAAGACATCTTATGAGGTTATGAATTTAATTCAGGAAATCAACGATGAAGGTCGGACTATTCTTGTAGTAACACATGAACCTGATATCGCAGCAATGACCAAAAGGATTGTTAATTTGAAAGACGGGAGAATAATCCAGGATACTCAGGTCAACCAGGTAAGAGCACTGCAAAATGTTTGATTTAGAACGTTGGGAAGAGATTTTTGATACGATTCGTAAAAACAAATTACGAACCTTTTTAACCGGCCTTTCAGTAGCTTCAGGTATTTTTATTTTAGTGGTTCTTCTGGGTATTGGTGAAGGAATGCGGAACGGAATTTCACAGGAGTTTAAAAGAGACGCTGCTAATATCATTTATGTGTATACAGGTGTTACCTCAAAGGAATACAAAGGGCTAAACCCAGGCAGGAGAATTCAGTTGAAAAATGAAGACTTTAATTATACGGCCTTAAAACATCAGGATGAATTAGAATATAAATCCTCTATTTTCCGTATTTGGAATGGTATAGTAAACTATAAAAAGGAGTCAGGTTCTTATCGAGTGGAAGGTGTTTATCCAGATTATCAGTTTTTGGAGAACAGCGATATGATAGAGGGGCGATTTGTCAATTATAAGGATCACGAAAATTTTGAAAAGGTTGTAGTTCTAGGGAATAAAGTAAGAAATGATCTTTTTAAAGATAAAAAAAATCCTCTTGGCCGGTATATCCAAATATCCGGAATAAACTTTCAAGTAATTGGTGTTTTTACTGATCCCGGTGGGGAAAGGGAAGAAAGCCTGGTTTTCATGCCCATTTCCACCGCACAACGCGTATTCGGTGGGGCTAATAATATTGCTAATATGGCTTTCACTTTAGAGTCTGAGGATAATTTTGAGGCTGCCCTTGCCGCTTCCAATGATTTTTCCGCAGATATTGAAAATCAGCTTAAAGAAACACATACCATAGCTCCAGATGATGAAAGTGCGATAAGTATTAATAATTCGTTGGAGAATGCCAAAAGATTCTATGATCTTATGGATATGATAAAATTCTTCTTTTGGGGTGTTGGTATCTGTACCATTATCGCCGGGGTAGTTGGCGTAAGTAATATCATGCTCATTATCGTTAAAGAAAGAACCAGGGAAATTGGAATTAGGAAGGCTTTGGGAGCAGAACCCATTTCTATTGTTGGAATGGTTTTGCATGAGTCTATTTTTGTTACTGCAATTGCCGGTTTCATTGGCCTAATTACAAGTTTGTTCCTACTTGAACTAGTAGGTCCTCTCATAGAAACACAGTATATATCTAATCCAGCGGTTAATTTTAATGTGGCACTTACTACCGTCTTTATTCTAGTTTTCGCCGGTGCAATTGCCGGGTTCTTTCCGGCATGGAGAGCCGCAAGGATCAAACCTATTGTAGCACTAAGAGACGAATAATATGTTTAGTAGGGATAAGTGGAGCGAAATTATAGAGGCATTAACTGCGAATTGGTTTAGAACCATACTCACAGCTTTTGGTGTAATGTGGGGTATTTTTATCCTGGTTATTTTATTGGCTGCTGGTAAAGGTCTGGAAAATGGTGTAAAACAAGGTTTTAGTGGTATAGCTACCAATACGATGTTTATGTGGACCCAAACTCCATCAAAACCATATAAAGGTTTGCCTAAAGGGCGTCGCTATAATTTTAAAACCTCCGATGTCGAGGCCTTGCGGGAAAATGTGCCAGGTCTTCGGTTTGTTTCCCCAAGAAATCAATTAGGTGGATTTGGAGGAAACAATAATGTGGTGAGGGGTTTACAAACCGGGGCCTTCAATGTTTATGGAGATTATCCAGAAATAATTCAGCAGGAGACAATGGACATAACTTCAGGAAGATTTATTAACTACCTGGATATTGAACAAAAAAGAAAAGTTGCCATAATTGGAGATGGGGTAAGAAGAGAACTCTATGAAAAAGATGAGGAGGTTCTAGGAACATATCTTAAGATAAACGGTGTCAATTTTATGGTTATTGGAACTTATAAGAAAAAAGGTGGTGGAGGAAATTCTGAAGAAGCTCAAAAGGAAATTTATGTTCCTTTTACTTCGTTCTCACAAGCTTTTAACATGGGAGATAACGTTGGTTGGATGGCAATTACTGCTCAGGATGGAAATTCTATCACAAGTTTAAAATCAAAAATTCTGGATCTTATAAAAAGCAGACATTCTATACATCCTGAAGATGATAGAGCAGTAGGGAACTTTGATTTATATGAAGAATTCAACAAGATTAATGGTTTGTTCGTGGCACTAAAAGCAGTAGCCTATTTCGTCGGAACTCTGGTCCTACTCTCAGGTATAATTGGCATCAGTAACATTATGTTAATCGTGGTAAAGGAAAGAACCAATGAAATAGGAGTCAGACGAGCCCTTGGGGCGACTCCCTGGTCTATTCGCGGCCAAATTTTAATGGAATCTATTTTCCTAACAATTATTTCAGGAATGGCCGGAATTATTTTCGCTACAGGAGTAATCGCCGGAATCAATTATGCTTTAAGTGGAATGGATACTACTGAAATGATGTTTGCTAACCCCAGTGTTGATTTAGGGGTGGTGCTTACAGCCCTGGCAATCTTAGTATGTTCAGGTTTGTTGGCTGGTCTAATTCCAGCACAAAATGCCATAAAAATAAAACCGGTAGATGCCTTAAGAACTGAATAATAAGAAAATTAAAGAAGATAAAATACAATCTAAAAATGAAAAAAACAGTAACTATCTCAATTTTAGTATTAATCGTCGTGGTTTTTGCAGGCGCTTTATACTATTTGTTTCAGAAAAATCAGGAGGATCCGACTGTTTACGAAACAGACCAGGCATCTATAGAAACTATAGTGAAGAAAACCGTTGCTACGGGTAACATTGTTCCGAGGGAGGAAGTGCTTATAAAGCCGAATATTTCTGGAATTATCGATGAAATATATATCGAAGCCGGTGAGAAAGTAAACGCTGGAGACCTTATTGCTAAAATTCGGGTGATTCCAAATGTAAATTCGCTACAAAGCGCAAAGGATGCCGTAGCTACTGCTAAAATCAATTTGGATAACGAAAAGAAGACATTTGAAAGGCAAAAAGCCTTATTTAAAAAAGGAGTGATTTCCCAAAACGATTTTGATAATGCTGAAGCCAACTTTAAAAGAATGTCGCAGGATTATCGATCAGCACAACAAAATTTTGAAATTGTACAAACAGGAACTACTAGTGGAATTGGGAGTGCGGCCAATACCCTTATTAGATCAACAGTAGACGGTATGGTTCTCGATGTTCCAGTTAGAGTCGGAAACCAGGTAATAGAAAGCAATAATTTTAACGATGGTACTACTTTGGCTACACTTGCCGATGTTAACCAAATGATTTTTGAAGGAAAAGTTGATGAGAGTGAGGTTGGAAAAATTAAAGAGGATTTACCTCTTGAAGTTACGGTTGGGGCAATAGAGAACAAGACATTTAATGCGGTCTTGGATTATATCGCTCCAAAAGGAGTAGACGAAAACGGAGCGATACAATTTGAAATTAAAGGAACCTTGGATAAGGCTGATACCACTTTTATTCGTGCAGGTTTAAGTGCAAATGCATCTATTATTTTAGATAGAGCGGATGATGTATTGGCCATTAAAGAAGCCCTGGTTCAATTCGATTCAAAATCCCAGGATCCATTTGTGGAAGTAGAAACCGGAGACCAGCAATTCGAAAGAAGGGATATAGAATTAGGAATTAGTGATGGAATTCAGGTTGAGGTGAAAAAGGGGATTTCTAAGGATGATAGGATAAAGGTTTGGAATAAGGTAAAACCAACTCCTGAATTTGCCGGAAGTTAGATATTTATATCAAAATGTAACAAGTTTAGAATTTCACAGACTCATCAACTACAATTCCGATTATGAAAAAATACAGCTTATTAACCCTATTTTTATTTTCAGCTTTTTTTGTTAAAGCACAAGAAACCGAAAAATGGACCCTGCAGGAATGTGTTAATTATGCCCTGGAGAATAATATTTCGATAAAGCAATCAGAACTAAATCTGGAAATCTCTGAAATTGAAGAGCTCGATGCTATCGGAAACCTTTTGCCAAATCTTAATGCCTCTGCTACCAATTCCTGGAATACGGGGCTTACACAAAATGTAACCACGGGAATCCTTCAAACACAAACAACAAGAAACTTTTCAGCGGGCATAACGGCTAGCATGAATTTATTTGATGGTTTGCGTAATTTTAAACAAATACAGCGCTCCAAAATATCCCAGCTATCCGCTCAGTATGAATTGGAAAAAATGAAAGACGACATCACTCTTTTTGTTGCTGATTCCTACCTTCAGGTGCTCTTTAGCAAACAAAATCTGGAAGTACTAAAGTTGCAAAACGAGGTGACCCTTCAGCAATTAGAACGCACTCGTGAACTTGTTGAAGCCGGATCTCTTCCCCGGGGTGATTTGTTGGAAATAAAGGCTACTGATGCAGATGAGAAACAACGCATGATAGTTGCTGAGAATAATATTAAGATTTCCCTTATCAATCTGGCCCAGCTTTTACGAATAGATGATTATGAAAATTTTGATGTTGTAGATCGCGATTATGACATCTTCGGAAGTGATATACTTGAAAATTCGGTGTATGAAATTATTGAGCAAGCCAAACAGGAACGATCGGAGCTTAAAATAGCTGAGGCCAATCGCAATCTTGCCTTGAAGGATGTTGAGATAGCCAAAGGAGCTTATATGCCAAGTCTTGGAGCTTTCTTTAACTACAATACCCGTGAATCCGGGATGGGAAGGATCACAGGTGTGACCATTGATCCACAGGATCCAACCCGGGAGATTGGAGTGGTGGAGAGTACAGGGGAGGTTGTAGTTGCGCCCAATACAATGAGTACTATTGGAAGTCCATTACCTTTTTTTGAACAACTTCAAAGGAATGATGGTATGACCTATGGGGTGCAATTAAGTGTCCCGATTTTTAATGGTTTTTCCACTCGGAACCAGGTAAAAAGAGCTCAGGTAAATGCCAGGCGAGCTGAATATGAAATGGAACAGGCGGAACTTGATCTGGAAGCTAATATTTATCAAGCCTACGTAGATGCCCAAGGTGCATTCGAAGCTTATGAAGCAGCTCTTGTTTCTGCCGAAGCCCAGGAACAGGCTTATGATTATGCTACCCAAAGATACGATGTTGGGCTAACCAATGCTTTTGATTATAGTCAATCTAAACTAAGGTATGAAAATGCCCAGCGTGAAGTAGTACGAACAAAATACGATTATATTTTTAAACTTAAAGTCATAGAGCTTTATTTCGGGGTACCGGCAACAGAGCTTAAATTTTAAATTATGAAAAAAAAGACACTTTTCATTATTATTGGGGTTTCCTTGGTCGTGGTTGTTTTACTGGTAATCGGTAAAAGAGCAGGCTGGTTTGGTGATTCAGCCAATGTAAAAGAAGTTGAGTTTACTACAACAGAACCTATGGATATTACGGAAACTGTTGCAGCCACTGGAAAAATCCAACCGGAAGTTGAAGTTAAACTCTCTTCGGAAGTTTCGGGAGAAATTATTGAACTTCCGATCAAGGAAGGCCAAAGTGTGGAAAAAGGTGACCTTCTGGTCAAAATTAATCCTGATATTTATCAGTCCAATCTTCAGCGAATGGAAGCAGGCCTACAGAATATGAAAGCAAATTACAATCAGGCCCAGGCTAATTTGAAACAAGCTGAAGCGGATTATAACAGAAATAAAACTCTTTTTGAAAATGGTGTAATATCGCAGGCCGAATGGGATGCTGTAGTCTCAAATTACGAAGTAGCGCAGGCTGCCAAAGAATCGGCTTACTATAATATGCAAAGTGGAGCGGCTAGCGTTACAGAAGCAAGAGATAATCTTGCTCGTACAACGATCTATGCACCCATGAGCGGTACGATCTCCCGTTTAGATGCGGAATTGGGAGAAAGAGTGGTTGGAACCCAGCAAATGGCAGGAACGGAGATTTTGAGGGTGGCAAACCTGGCAAATATGGAAGTTGAAGTTGATGTGAATGAAAATGATATTGTGAAAGTTGAAGTTGGAGATTCCACTATTGTTGAAGTTGACGCATACTTACGCAGAGAATTTAAAGGTTTGGTTACTGAAATTTCCAATTCCGCCGATAGTCAGCTTACCACGGATCAGGTGACTAATTTCAAAGTTAAAGTTAGAATTCTTGAAGAATCCTATAGAGACCTTGTTGAAGGCAAACAGGAAAATTATTCGCCTTTTCGGCCAGGGATGACTGCTACGGTAGATATCATCACTAATAAACAACAAAATGTTATTGGAGTACCTATTAGTGCTATTGTGATAAAAACTGATACTACCGCCAATGGAAATTCAACAGCAAATTCGGGAGATGAAATGTTTGAAGCTGTATTTGTTAAGGAAAATGATGAGGCTAAACTTCGCCTTGTGGAAACTGGTATTCAAGATGGTTCCCATATCGAGATCATTGAGGGTCTTGAGCAAGGGGAAGAGGTCATAACGGGTCCTTATACTCTTGTCACCAAATCATTGGAAGATGGTGATAAGGTGAAAGCAACATCAAAAGAAAATTAGTAATTTTGCCTTTAGGCGGGAGAAATAATCTCCCGTTTTAAAAATTACTGTTTTGCCAAAAATCCTTTGTTTAGAAACTTCCAGTACAAACTGTTCAGTAGCTATTGCTTCAGAAAAAGGAATGCTTGATATTAAGGAAGATAAGAGTAATAATTATTCCCATGCCGAAAAACTCCACGTTTTTATAGATGAAATTCTTAGGGAGAATCACCTAAAGACAGCTCATCTGGATGCGGTGGCCATTAGTAAAGGTCCTGGATCATACACTGGATTGAGAATTGGGGTTTCAGCAGCTAAAGGTTTGTGTTTCTCTCTGGGAATCCCTCTTATATCCATCGCCACTCTTAGAGCACTTGCACTCCAGGTTATAGATAGGGAGGCCGTAATCATTCCATTAATCGATGCTCGTAGAATGGAAGTTTATTCTGCGGTATTTAATACTGAATTGGAACAAATCAGGGAAACTCGTGCTGAAATTCTTGAAACAGATCTCTATAATGAATATCTGGAAAAAGGTAAAGTGGTCTTTATTGGTTCAGGAGTGACAAAATTCCAGGCAATTTGCAGCCATCCCAATGCTGCCTTTGTTCCTGAATCGCTGCCATCGGCAAAAGAGATGTGTACCTTAGCAGTAGAAAAATATAAAATAAGCGACATAGAGGATGTCGCTTATTTTGAACCTTATTATCTTAAAGATTTCAAAGTGGGTTAATTGGTCGTATTTGAATCCTTATTAATCTGCGATTTTTTTTCTTTGGTACCATTCATCTTTGTCTGGTCATAAAGATAAACATCACGCTGCGGATAAGGAATTGTCATGCCGGCTTCTTCAAGTCTTATTTTTCCTTCTTCGATCATATACCAGTGAAGGTCCCAGAACTTACTATTTTCAGCAAAATACCTTACCGAGAAATTCACAGAATCGGCTCCCAGTTCAGCAACAATAATCTGTGGCTCAGGGTCTTTTAAAATATCTTCCTGTTCTTCAACAAGGTCTCTAAGAACTTGTTTTGCCTTTTTAAGATCATCATCATATGAAATGCCGAAGCTTAATGTTTCTCTTCTGGTGCCGTTAAAGCTGTAGTTAATTATATTGTCATTGCTCAATTCTCCATTAGGAATTACCGCTCGCTGGTTTCCAAATGTGTCTATTTTTGTATAAAATAAAGTGATTTCAACTACTGAACCTGAAACTCCCTGGGCTTCTATCCAGTCACCTACTTTAAATGGTTTTAAAACTATTAATAACACACCCCCTGCAAGGTTAGAAAGTGATCCCTGCATGGCAAGTCCAATGGCCAAACCTGCGGCACCAATAGCAGCTACCAGGGATGCGCTTTCTACACCCAATTGAGTAATTACCAGTACAAATAGAATAATTCGGAGTCCCCACCGAATGGAATTTAGAGTAAATATCTCTAATGTCCTATCGTAATCTTTCCTTTGAAATAGTTTATCGACATATTTTACAATTAATCCAATAACCCAGAGACCAATGATTAACAATGCCAGTGCACCTAATAAAGTAGGGAGGTAATCAATAAACTTTTCTGCGTATTCTTTTGCGATAGCGCCCCAATCGTTTAATTTATCCATTTTAATGTTTTTTGTAAAGAGAATACATTAAATAAAATTTTCAGAAAATTCCTTGTTTAAATTTTGTTAAAACTGTTTAATTAAATTCAGAGATTTTTCAACACTTATTTGAGGGAGGTCACATTTTCCTTCGCTGCAAACGTAGATATAGTCCTTATTTTTCTTAAACCGATGTTGTAATAATGGCAAACTGCTTTCACTATCGGTTCCTGTGATTAAAATATTTGGTAAGTATTTTTTCTGAAGCTCCCTATTTAAGACTTGCGCATTTTGCCCGGTGATAGCAACCTCGAAGAATGGATGGGTGAAATCCAGCATTAGGTCTAACCAGTTGGAGCAGGATCCGGGGTGGCTTTTAATTTGGGGTTGTATACTATTAAGCATTTTCTCTGCCCGGTTATTATATTCCTCTTTATTCAATAAACTTGCAAGCTTAAAGAGGTTTTTCGCCATCACTGAATTGGAAGCCGGAATCACATTATCCGTAACCTCCAGGGTTCGGGTAATAAGCTTTCTATCCTTTTTTGAAGTGAAATAAAACATCGGGGAGTCCTCACTAAAATCTTCAATACATATTTCACATAATTTATTGGCAAGGATTAGCCATGAGGGCTCAAAAGTAACCTCATGAAGTTTAATAAATGCTTCAATTGTAAAAGCGTAATCCTCCAGATAGCCGTTAATTGAACTTTTTCCCTTTTTATAAGAGTGAAAAAGTCTACCATTACTTGCTATTTGTTTGGTCTTTATGAAATCGGCATTTCTCAAAGCAGTTTCCAGGTACTGTTCCTCTTCAAGAGCTGTATAAGCTTCTAAATAACCGGAAAGCATAAGGGCATTCCAGGAAGTGAGCGTCTTATCATCCAGGGCAGGTTTATTTCTTTTCTCTCTATATTCTTTAAGTCTTTTTATCGAGGAATTAATATTCTCCTGAAGTTTTTCTTCTGAAATATTAAATTCTGAAGCGATAGCCTGCCGTGTTTGTGTCCTGATGAGTACATACCTGTCTTTCTCCCATTTTCCATAATTATTGATGTTGAAATATGCTGAAAACAGAGAAAAATCCTCCTGAAGTAGATTTTCAAGTTCTGCCTTAGTCCAGGTGTAAAAGGCGCCTTCTTCCAATTTGCCTTTTTCATTCAGGCTGTCTGCATCTAAAGCTGAATAAAAAGCATAGTCGGGTGCGGTTAATTCTTCCTTTATAAATTCCAGGGTTTTTTTAATCACCTTTTTATAGAGCTCATTTTGATGATTTTTATAAGCCTTGCTGTAAAGGCTAACTAGCTGTGCGTTGTCGTATAGCATTTTCTCGAAATGTGGCACGTGCCAACGCTCATCTACAGAGTACCGGGAGAACCCACCGCCCACCGGATCATGAATTCCACCCCAGGCCATTTTGGTAAGGGTTTTTTCCGTGAAATTCTGTATTGTCTCATCTTTCTGTTGAAATCCATACCTTAATAAAAACTCATAATTATTTGGCATCATAAATTTCGGAGCCCCTTTGTAACCACCATTTTCAAGGTCAAAATCAGATTTCCATTTCTGAATAATTTTAGGATAAAAATCCCTGGAAAAGGCTTGTACCTCCTCCGGTAGGTCTATGATTTGCAATTTTTGGAGACCATCCTGCAATTTTTCTGCATATTCCAATAATTGTTCCGGCTTCTGTTGATATAAATTTGAAAGCTGAGTTAGCGCGTTTACCCATTGTTCCTTTCTAAAATAGGTGCCACCCCATACCGGACGCCCATCCGGAAGTGCAACAACATTCATTGGCCAACCTCCGGTGCCAGTCATTACCTGCACAGCATTCATATAAACCTGATCGATATCAGGCCGTTCTTCCCGGTCTACTTTAATGTTTATAAAGTCGGCATTCATTACTTGGGCTACCCGGGAATCCTCAAAACTTTCATGTTCCATTACATGGCACCAATGGCAGGCTGAATAACCCACGCTAATTATTAAAAGTTTATTTTCCTTCTTTGCTTTTTCCAGACTTTCTTCATTCCAGGCTTTCCATTCCACAGGGTTATGGGCATGCTGCAGCAGGTAAGGGCTAGTTTCATTTATGAGCTCATTGGTATGTCTAGATTCCTCTTTTTTCATCTTTCTGGTGTTTACTCTTGAGTAGTGAACTGATGTTAAAATATTAATGGATACGGTTTTTAGGAAGATACAAAACAAGAAGAACTTAAAAAATGTAAACTTTTATTAAATAAAGATTTAATAATCTTATAGAACCAAACTTTCCGAAAAAAAAAATCAATTTTGTAGATTGCGTTTATTTAAAGCCTATGGAAGACGTATACATTGTAATGTTGGTCGCATTATTTGCACTTGCAATCACAGACCTTGTGGTTGGAGTAAGTAACGATGCAATAAACTTTTTAAACTCCGCAATAGGTTCAAAGGCGGTTTCTATGCGGACTATCCTGATAGTGGCAAGTCTGGGAGTTGCGGTTGGGGCAATTTTCTCCAGTGGCCTGATGGAAGTAGCCAGGAAGGGAATTTTTGTTCCAGATCAGTTTTACTTTGAAGAGATCATGATCATTTTTATGGCGGTTATGATTACTGATGTTTTACTATTGGATTTCTTCAATTCTCTTGGTCTACCTACTTCTACGACTGTTTCCATAGTATTTGAGCTATTGGGTGCAGCTGTCAGTATGGCTATGATTAAAATCTATATGGAAACGGGTGATTACAGCCAGCTGACCTCCTATATCAATACGGCAAAAGCCACGGAAATCATTATTGGAATCCTCATGGCTGTGATTATTGCTTTTGCCTTGGGGGCGATTATTCAATATATCTCCAGGCTTATTTTCTCCTTTCAGTTTGAAAGAAAAATAAAGTATGTAGGCGCTTTATTTGGCGGGGGTTCCCTTACAGCAATTCTACATTTTATACTTATGAAAGGCCTTAAGGGGGTATCTTTCATTCCCGACACTTTTTTGGATTACCTCAACGATAATACTCTAATTATAATTGGGGTAAGCTTTGTAGTTTTCACCCTTCTTTCCCAGTTTATAATGAGTGTTCTTAAGATGGATATTTTAAGAGTTGTGATTGTAATCGGAACTTTTGCACTGGCTCTGGCCTTTGCAGGAAATGACCTGGTGAATTTTATTGGGGTTCCCATAGCCGCATGGCAATCTTTCGATATCTGGCAATCTGCTTACCAAGCTACAGGAGTGATGCCTTCCGACCTTCTGATGACAGAACTATCTGGGAGTGTCCCCACTCCGCAACTATTGCTTGTCATGGCAGGTTTGATTATGGTGGTCACTATTTGGTTTTCCGGTAAAGCTCGTACTGTGGTTGAAACCGGGGTTGATCTCGCAAGACAGGGAGACGGCTCTGAGCGCTTTGAACCTAATTTCCTCTCCCGTAGTATTGTTCGTTATTCCGTGGTTTTCGGTAATGCAATTTCGGTTATACTTCCGTTAAGATTAAAGAAAAAAATTGAATCAAAATTTGAAAAGTCTACAACTCATGTGAGAAGTAAAAGAGCTAATGCTCCGGCCTTTGATATGGTCAGAGCCTCAGTGAACCTTGTTGTGGCCAGTATTCTTATCTCTATTGGAACCAGTATGAAACTTCCACTCTCTACCACGTATGTCACTTTTATGGTAGCAATGGGGACATCTCTGGCGGATCGAGCCTGGGATCGTGAAAGTGCAGTTTACAGGGTGGCAGGTGTACTCAATGTGGTTGGTGGTTGGTTTGTTACTGCCCTGGTAGCTTTCAGTGCTGCAGCTATTTTTGTGGCAATTATATATTTTGGAGGAATGATTGCCCTTGCTCTGCTTATCATACTTGCTGTGGTTTTAGTGGTGAGAAGTACCATGATCCATTCGAAAAAAACCAGGGAGAAGGAAAGCCGGAAACGCTATAATAGGACGGATATAATTACCATAAATGAAATTACCGCGGAAAGCTCAGAAAACATCTCTAGTGTTATCGGGGGTGTAAATAAAATGTACACAAAAACCGTTGATAATCTGGGTTATCACGATCTTGGGAAATTAAAGAAAAATAGTAAAGCAATTAAAAAGCTGGAATCCGAGGTTGATGAGCTTAAAGGTAATATCTTCTACTTTATCAAGTCCCTGGATGAAGATTCGGTTGAAGCAAGTAAATTCTATATACTGATTCTTGATAACTTACAGGATATGGTACAGTCCATTGGGTTTATTACACGTAATTCCTATAATCATGTAAACAACAATCATAAAAACCTTAAGTTTAACCAAGTCAGGGACCTTAAAAAGGTAGATGAAAAAATGCAGGTTTTGTTCGACGATATCAAGGAAACTTTCGATAATCACGAATTTGGGAATATCGAGGAGATCCTCGCTGAAAAGCAACAATTATTGGATTATGTTTCCGAGTTGATACAGAAACAAATTAATCGTATCCGAACCTCTGAAACCAGTCCAAAGAATACAAAGCTATATTTTGGGTTATTGCTTGAAACAAAGGACCTGATAAGTTCTACGATGAGTTTACTTCAATTGTTTCAGGAGTTTAATAATGAGGCAAAGCGAACCTTGTAAATTTATCAGCCGTTAACTGCTTCTACATAATCTACCTTACCGCCAAGCATATCCCGTAACATAGTTTCGATACCGCTTTTTAGGGTCATGGTAGAGGAGGGGCAGCCACTGCAAGCTCCCTGGAGGATTACTTTTACGGTTTTACTTTGTGAATTGTAAGAATCGAAAAGAATATTTCCTCCATCACTGGCAACTGCCGGTTTAATGTATTCGTCCAATATAGCAATCACCTGTTGTGATGTGTCGTCCAGGCTGTCAAGATCAAGTTGGGGTTTCACTTTTTCTGTTCCGGTCATTTTATCAGTTTTGTCCAGACTTTCATCCGTAATCACCTCGTTTCCATCCTGAATGAAATTACGAATGAATTCCCTTAACTCCATGGTTATTTCATCCCAAGTTGCAATATCATACTTCTGAATAGAAACATAGTTCTCATCCATAAAGATCTCTTTTACGAAAGGGAAATAGAAGAGTTTTTGGGCTAATGGTGCATTTTTAGCCGCATCGATATTCTTAAATTCGGTTGCTTGGAGCACTAGTTTTTTATTGGCTACGAATTTCATTACTGCAGGATTTGGGGTGCTCTCAGCATAAACGGTAACGGGGACCGTTTTTTTCTCCTCTGTTTCTTCTTCAACCACCAGCCCTCCTTTGTTAAGGTAGTCCATAATCTGGCTGGCAACTTCTTCCTGCACATCACCCCATTCTACAATATCATATTTTTCAATTGCTATAAAATTTTGAGCGATATAAACAGTCTTTACAAATGGAAGGTAAAATAGTTGCTGTGCAAGAGGGGATTGCTTTGCCTCATCGATATTGTGAAATTCAAAACTCTTATGCCGGGTAAGAAATTTGTTGGCTTCAAATTTAATAATCCCGGGTTTATCTGTTTGTTGTATATTAATATGGAAATTGCTCATAGTAAAATTTTTGTGCAAAAGTAGTAAAGAAAACTTAGCTAATCGATATCTTTACTTTCCTTATGAGATTAGTTTTTCAATTAATTTTTTGTTTTTCAGAACTTTCCAATGGTGTCAGGCTAATTTTCGCCTCTAAAACACCTTTATTTATTTTGGTATTTTTAGGGTTTGGTGCTAATGCTCAGGAGGTAATTCCAACTTATTCTGATTACCTTACAGACAACCTTTATTTATTACACCCCTCCATGGCAGGTGCTGCCAATTCTAATCAAATAAGGCTTACGGCTAGGCAGCAATGGTTTGACGTAGATAATGCACCTAGCTTACAAACCCTTGCAGTAAATGCACGTACAGGAGAGCGTGTTGGGTTGGGAGGAATTCTGTTTAATGACCAGAATGGGAATTTTTCGAAAATCGGGGCTTACTTCACTTTTGCCTACCATCTTAGGTTTTCCCGGAGTGAATTTGACCTTAATCAATTATCATTTGGTTTAAATGCGGGTGTGATTCAGCATAGATTGGATCAGAGTAGCTTTACGGAGTTTGATCCCATTTTAGGAGGTGATGATCAGGCGGACATGTATGGAAATATGGATCTTGGCCTATCCTATTATTACCTTAATTTCTATGCTCACCTTGCAGCTAAAAATATTTTATCCGTTAAAAGAGAACTGTTTTATTCCGATGCCGTACCGAGCAACCAACGAAAGTATCTCTTTTCTAGTGGGTATGTTTTTGAAAGCGAGGGACCTTGGAGTTATGAGCCTTCATTGCTCTTTCAATTACGTGAACAAACAGCTGAAAAGAATATTGATATTAACATGAAGCTTTATCATGAAGTTGATTTTGGTCAGGTTTGGGGAGGTTTATCTTATCGAAACAGTTTTGAAGGTGCTGAGTATACCAGTCAGGGGCAGGAGGTTAAAACTCAACAATTACGGTATTTAACCCCGTTTTTAGGAATAGATTATAAACGCTTTGTATTTGGTTACACCTACACTCATCAATTTAATTCAATGGTATTAAGTAATAATGGATTTCATCAGCTAACCCTGGGGTATGACTTCGGTGAAAACCGAGGGCGATATGATTGCAAGTGTCCTGCAGTTAATTAAAAATCAAGCTGCGAAACCACGTAATTTCGTTGATTAGCCCCAATCAGAGAAGCAAGTACTTTTGGATTTGTATTACTGATAAATTCAGGAATGGGTGGAATTCCTATTTCAGGGGCGAGAAGATTATTTTGCTTTAGCACCATTTTCGTTTGTTTTGCCACGGCTACACCAGAATCAATTACCCTTACATCTTTAGGAAGAATTTCCTTTAATACAGGCACTAAATATGGATAATGGCTGCATCCTAAAACCAAATAATCTATCGATTGTTTCATCATTGGCTTTAGAAGTTTTATGAGTAAAGTTTTGGTAAGATGAGAGTCTTTTCTTCCGCTTTCTATAAGCTCTACCAGGCCATTGCCTTCTACCTCTATAATTTTTATGTCTTTGGAATATAATTCTGAAGCCTTATGGAAGAGTTCACTACTTAAAGTACCCTTGGTGGCTAAAATACCGATAGCTTTTGTCCTGGAATGTAAGGCAGCCGGTTTAATAGCGGGCTCTATTCCGATAAATGGAACCTTGTAAGTGCTTCTTAGTTCTTTAATAGCATTGGTTGTTGCCGTGTTACAGGCTACAACAATTGTTTTTGCTCCCATTCCCAGGAGCTTTTCAGTATTCTTTTTGCTAAGGCTAATAATTTCATCTATGGGTTTTTCCCCATATGGTGCATTTTTGCTATCGGCAAGATAGATCGTTTTTTCAAAAGGAAGAAGTTCGTGTATTTCTTTCCAAATGGAGGTACCGCCTACACCTGAATCAAAGATACCAATTGGTTGGGTTGAACTCATAATCACAAAAATAAAAACTGCGCCTCAATCGGGCGCAGTTTTATTCATTATTTGTTCTTGAATAGATACCGAGAATGAAATTACATTCCCAATTCCTTTTTCACATCGGCCATAAGGTCTTTTCCATCTGCAAGGATAACCCCAGTACCGGTAGTAGAGTCAAGTACATAATCGTAACCTTGAGCTCTGGCAACTTTTTGAATGGCTTCACGTGCCTTCTCAATTATGGGGCGAATAAGATCATTTTCCTTTTTCTGAAGATCCTGTCTTGCTTTCTGGCTATGCTCTTGGATTCGTCTTTCAGTAGCCTGAAGTTCAGTTGCACGTTTAGCATTCTCTTCTTCTGTTTGGGTTTCAGCTTCAGACTGGTAACGTTGCATCGTATTTTGTGCTTCGGTCAACATGTCTTTTATCTCAGCATCATATGTCTTTTCCAGCTTCTGTAGTTGATCCATGGCATTCTTGTATTCAGGCATGGATTCAACGAGTTCCTGAGTAGCGATGTGAGCTACTTTGGATTGCGCATTGGTAAAAGCGGTAGCACCAAGAGTTAAAGCTAAAGCTATAAAAAGTGTTTTGAATTGTTTCATTTTAAAGGGATATTAATTATTAAAGGTTAAATTTATTTAGTTTATCGTGTCTTTTTGGTTTCTGATTGCCTGAATAGAATCCTTTCTTCTTTGTCTTTCTTCAAGAATTCTTTTACGACGCTCCTCAAATTCTTTTTGCCTGGCTTCTTTTATAGAATCCCGCTGTCTTCTTCGTTCCTCAATTAGAGCTTCGCGTTCACTTTTATTTTCCTTAACGGCTTTTTCCTTCTCAGCAATTTCAGCATCCTCCTCTACGGTTCGATTCTCCTCTCTTTCAAATTGCTCGATTTCTTCTTTTGAATCTAATTGGCGACGGTTTGAGGCCCTGTTGATGCTTCTTAGGACCTGATCGCTTACATCCAATTGACGAGAGGCATAAATCATACCACTTTCCGAGGTGCGGTCAAAAACTATATCCAAATTTCTGTTTTCGGCAATTTCCTGAACAGCAGTAAATACCTGGTCCTGGATTGGCCGTACCAATTGTTTTTTCTGAATGATATAATCTCCGTTCGGTCCAAACCTTTTTTGTTCATATTCTGTAGCTTGTTCTACACGGTAGGCGATATCTTCTTCTCTTTCCTCAATAAGTTCTTTGGTTAGAAGCGGTTTTTCATTTTCAAGTTCTTCTTTTAAAGCTTGAATTTCTTTCCTGTTATTTTCAGCAACCTTTCGCCATTCTTTTACTCTAGTGTCTAGCTGGGAGGAGGCTTCCTGATATTCGGGGACATTTTCCAAAATATACTCCATATCCACATAACCAATTCGGAAGGACTTTTGGGCATTTACCCCAAAATTCCCGATGAGGATCATTAAAGATATAAGGAGAATTTTTTTCATATTACCGAATATAGAAAATATCATGCCAATTTAAAACTGTTGACCAATGATAAAATGCGTTTCCCAACCATTTGCTCCTGGATCTCCAACTATGGGGTCAAACCCATAGCCGAAATCAATACCTAATAAACCGAAGGCCGGCATGAAAATTCTTAGGCCTGCTCCTGCGGATCTGTTAAGCTGGAAGGGATTGTAATCTCTAAAATTGTCATAAGAGGCACCCGCTTCTAAAAATGTTAAAGCATAAATAGAGGCAGAAGGCTTTAAAGTAATGGGATATCTTAATTCAAGGGAATACTTATTGAAAATAGTAGCCCCGTCATCCGTCGATCCAGTAGGTCTGTCAATAGGCACTACCGATTGGTTGGGGTACCCTCTTAATTGAACGGTTTCCCTCCCGTCAAGGCTAAAGGCTCCAAGACCATCTCCTCCTAGGAAAAAGCGCTCAAATGGTGGAACTCCACGATCGTTATTATAAGCTCCAAGAAAACCGTATTCAGCATAAGTTCGTAGGACAAGCTTGTCATAGATTTGTGTAAACCATTCGCCGCTAAATTTTATCTTGTAGAACTCTAACCAGTTGAATTTCTCCTGGTCTATTTTTCCTTGATCCGGAACGGCATTTTCAGGTGTTACTCGTCCGCCATCACGATCAATAAGGTTCCCATTTTCATCTTCTAACTGGAATTCTCTCTGTTCACCAAGATTTGCATAATCTACATCATTCCATAGTGAATAGGGAGGTGTGAGTTTAGCAGTTAATTTAAATTTGGATCCTCCGGTAGGGAAAATCGGATTAACATAAGTATTGTCTCTGGTAAGTCCAAAAGTATAACTCAGGTTATTCGAATGGCCATCCCCGAAGGTAAAGAGGCCTGTATTGTAATTATTGAGATTATATCTTTGAAATCCTAAGGCATGAGAAACCGTAATATAGGGATCGGGCACAGTTAACCTTTTGGCTAAACCAACATTTACCCCAAGAATGTCAAAACTTCTGCTTTTATCTGCTCTACGAGTGAGATAATCAAACAGAAACTGCCTTGTAAAAGAGAAAGAAGTCTGAAGGCTAACCGGTTTTTTACCGCCGAGCCATGGTTCCATAAAACTAAGACTGTAAGTCTGGTAAAAAGTACTGGCTTGTGCTCTTAAAGAAAGTGATTGTCCATCGCCCATCGGAAGAGGTTTATATGCTTCTTTATCAAACAGACCCGATAATGCGAAATTATTAAAGGAAAGGCCTAGAGTTCCTATGAAACCTCCTCCTCCATATCCTCCCTGTAACTCTATTTGGCTTGCTCCTGCTTCAACTACAGAATATTCAAGATCCAGCGTACCAGTCTGGGGATTGGGGTCAACAAAATTAGGCTCGAGTTGTTCTGCATCAAAGAAGCCTAGCTGTCCTAATTCCCTAACCGTGGAAACAACATCTTCCTGGCTATATTTCTGTCCCGGTTTGGTTCTTAATTCCCGGTAAATCACATGATCTTTTGTCTTGTCATTTCCGGTGACTCTTATTTCATTGAAATAAGCTTCTTTACCTTCCATAATTCTTATTTCAAAATCTATGGTGTCATTATAAACATTGGTTTCAACAAGGTCGATATTAGAGAAAAGATAACCATTATTTTTATACAGATTGGAAAGATCCTGGGCATCTGGTCTGGTTTGATCCATAATGCGTTTGTCTAGTAATACACCATTGTATATATCACCTTTATTGATTCCGAGAACTCGCTGTAATTGATCGTCGGAATAAACTGAATTTCCTAAGAATTCTATATCACCAATATAGTATTGATCTCCCTCTTCAATTTGTAGATTAAGTGCTACGGATTCGTCATCTATTCTAATTAGGCTATCCGAAACAATCCGGGCATCCCGGTATCCGGTTTCTTTGTATTTATCGATAATAGATTGCTTGTCTTCCTGGTAATCTGCTTGTACGAATTTTGATCTCTTCCAGAATCTAAAGAAGTTTTTCTGTTTTGTGTTTTTCATGCTGCGTTTAAGCTTTGCATCTGAAAAATTTTCATTTCCGGCAAATTCGATTTCGTCAACTTTCACCCTGTCGCCTTTATTTACATCCACCACCATATTAACCAGGTTTGATTTAGTATCAGCGGTGTCTGGAACAGGCGTAGTATTCACGTAAACTTTTGCATTAAAATAGCCTTCTTTGCGATATTTACTTTCGACGTAATTCTTAGTAGTAGTGATAAGGTTCTCAGTTACTTTCGCACCTTCTCTAAGTTTATTTTCCTCAAGGAGTTCTTCTTTTTCCCGTTTTTTTAATCCCTGTATTCTTACTTTGGAAAGTTTGGGAACTTCCTGAATTTCAAGTTCGAGGTCGGCAACTCCATTTTCTACATTGGTGATGTAGAAGTTAATATCACTGAAAAGATCCAGCTTCCATAGTTTTTTTAGGACACCACTCAATTTATCTCCGGGAATATAAATTTCCTCTCCCTTTTGAAGACCGGTATAAGCAATTACGGTTTGTTCGTTATAACTGACGTTACCAGTTACTTTTATGTCTCCTAAAACGTATTTTTTACCGTCGGAAATTGGCAGGTCTTGAGCCTGGGTGGAGGTGCCTAAAAATATACAAAATGCTACTAGTGCAATAAACTTCTTCGTCATAAATGCGCTAACTGAGTTGCTCACTGGTTTTTCCAAATCTTCGTTCTCTATTTTGATAATTGTAAATGGCTTCAAAAAGATTTTCTTTTCTGAAATCCGGCCATAATAGTTCTGTAAAATATAACTCGGCATATGCGATCTGCCATAAAAGGAAGTTGCTTATGCGCTGCTCTCCACTTGTTCTTATCAGCAAATCTACATCTGGTAAATTTCGGGTGTAAAGATGCTGATTTATAACTGATTCATCAATAGCTTCAGCAGATATTTCGTTGTTTTTAACTTTCAGACTTATTTCTTTCACTACACTGGTTAGTTCTTCCCGCGAGCCGTAACTTAAGGCCAGGGTTAAGACCATGCGATTATTATCCTTGGTTTTTTCAATTACTTCCCGTAATTCGCGATATGCTTTTTTGGGGAGATTGCTTAAATTTCCAATGGCATTTAAACGGATATTATTTTCCTGAAGGGTAGTAATTTCTTTCCGGAGTGAAGAAACCAGAAGCTTCATTAAGGTTTGAACTTCCAGTTTAGGTCTGTTCCAGTTTTCAGTAGAGAAAGCATAAAGGGTAAGGTACTCTATACCTATCTCAGCAGCACCTTCCACGACGTCGCGTACTGCTTTGGTGCCTTGTTCGTGCCCTTTAATCCTTAAAAAACCCTGTTGTTTTGCCCAGCGACCATTACCATCCATAATTAAGGCAATATGGCCAGGTAGGTTTTTAAGGTTGATTTTTTCTCTGTAATCCATATTAAAAATTCCGATAACAAGGTCTTCGACCCCAGGAAAAGGTGAAGTTCACCCCCGTAAATACATACCAGTCGTTTGTATTTCGGTTTCCAAATTCAATTGGCGGATCCCGCCTGTCTAATAGTTCTTCGGGCCAACTACCATCAAGGTTGTCGGTGAATGTATAACGAGCTCCTATTTCAAAAGCCCCAACAATATGTTTGGTAATGCTCTCTTTGTAACCGATGACCATCGGGATTGCAAATGACCAGTTGGTGCCTTCGTTAACCAAATTTCCACCGCGACCATTCTTTAAATAAAGGTGATCTGCCTTAAAATAGGTTAGTCCGGTGTAAAGATAAGGCGAACTTTGCGGATGGCCCTGATGAAGGTCAAAATCCCAAAAATTAAATTCTACACCTAAGGATGCCTCTGCAATGTTATTGCTGAAAGAATAGCCTCTTTGAACTCTTCGATTTTCAGAAGATTTATTATCGTCTGCATTAATTTCAGCGAAAAGAAAGGATAATCTAAATGCATGTCTAGGGCTGCGGTTCCATTTTACAAGGCCACCAAATACCAGGGAATTGGGTAAAACATAATTAGTTCTACCTACATCACCTATGTAGTTAGCTCCTCCTAAAAATGGGCCTGCCTCAAAGGTTTGGGAATATGTGTTAGCCGAGTAAGCAAACATGATTACAAAAGCTATTAGGTACCTCATAGGTTTTCAAAAGTTTGCAAATATAACAATAATGTTTGCTCTACAATAATTTGAGCAGTTTTGTACATATTCATAAACAGTTTTTGAAAACTTTTATTGCTTAATTGCGTTTATCTTCACCCCATAAAAGTTTCTGACGTAGAGTATAAAGGAAGCTTTGTTCATTGAGTTCGACAATATTAATGGTGTAGGGTGCTTTGGTAATGGTTATTTTTGTGTCGTTCTCTAATGATGCGATTCGGGAATCCATAGAGAGTAAATGGGAGTCTTCCCTTCCTGAAACTCGCAGGGTAATCCTTGTGTTGTCCTTAATAACTAGCGGTCTGGCATTTAAATTATGTGGTGCGATAGGGGTAATTACAAGAGAATCTGTATTAGGAGTGATTACGGGACCACCACAACTTAAGGAGTATCCGGTAGAGCCGGTTGGGGTAGAAATAATTAACCCGTCTGCCCAATATGAGGTTAGATATTGGTCATCAAGCCAGGTGTCGACGGTAATCATTGAGGTGGTATTTTTTCGGCTAACGGCTATTTCGTTAAGAGCTACATTGTTGAATACAGGATCCTGAGTGCTGGGATGGCATTCGGTTTTTAATACACTCCTGGGGGAAATGCTGAAATTCCTGCTTAGTATGCTATGAATTGTACCTTTAATTTCCTCTTTTTGTATGGTGGCCAGAAAGCCCAGTCTTCCGGTGTTGATCCCTACAATTGGAATTTCCATATCTTTTACATAATTGATGGACTTTAAAATGGTTCCGTCTCCTCCTATGCAAAAAAAAAGGTCATATGACCTGTCTAATGAGGTGAAAGTTTCATAATTACTCCTTGATTCTGGGACTGTTTCATTCAGTTTAATTAATTGAAAGAACTTCTCCTCAATTATAACTTTTACATTTTCATTGTCCAGTAATTCTAAAAGCTGCCCGATATATTCTCCGGCATTGGTATGATAGAACTGTCCGTAGATGCCAATTTTCATATTAAATATTGAGGTATTTATCTAAGTATTTTGAGCGGTCTTTTAGGTTTTTGTTGAAACTGTCTTCCTGATGCTCGGAAACCACTTTGTACCCGTACCGCCGGAAGGCCTGAATGATTTCGTTGATGCCAGTGGGGCTGATTTTCAATGTGATTTGGGCAAGATCATTTTCAAATTTGGAGACAAAAACACCAAGAATATTGCCATTGTTGGACTCTGTAATCTGGCTCACTTCACTGAAGGAATAATCCTTAAATCCTTTTTCGAGGACAATGATATTTCCCGGTTCACTTAAAAAAGGTGTTTCATTAAAAATCGCGATAATCTCATTGAGCTCTACATAACCCAAATATTTATTTTCCTCATTTAACACAGGTAGAATATTGGTGTTATTTTGAGCAAAAGCATCCAGAATATCCAACCAATAACCGCTTTCCCTGACGAAGAATCCTTCCAGGGCATACTGATAATCTTCCAGTGTTTTATCTGCCTCAAAACATCGGATGTCATTTTCGGAAATACAACCCATGTAGATCCCATTGTTTTCTACCGGGAGATGGGAATAGGTGAGCTGATTGAACAAATTTTGGATCTCTCCAACTTTATCGGAGAAATGACAAATCGAGACATCGTTAATAATAAAATCTTCTATGTTCATAACCCTTGTCCTTATTTCTGCAAATTAATTAAAATAAAATTCATTAGGGCATTGGCAAGTTTGTATTTTTGTTAATCTAAAGCCAAAATGATGACCAAACTAAGCGTAAATATCAATAAAATTGCTACCCTAAGAAATGCACGCGGAGGGAATATTCCTAATGTATTGCAAACTGCTCTGGACATAGAGAAATTTGGAGCCCAAGGAATAACCGTTCATCCGAGACCCGATGAAAGACATATCCGTTACAGCGATGTAAGGGAGCTTAAACCAGTACTTAAAACAGAATTCAATATCGAAGGTAATCCCATTAATAAATTTATCGACCTCGTTCTAGAAGTGAAGCCTGCGCAGGTTACTTTGGTTCCTGATGCTGAAGATGCAATCACCTCTAATGCAGGCTTGGACACCTTGAAACATCTTGATTTTTTACGAGAAGTTATCTCGGAGTTTAAAAATAACGGCATACGTACTTCGATCTTTGTAGACCCAGAAGTTCATCAAATCGATGGAGCTGCAAAGACCGGGACTGATCGTATTGAATTGTATACCGAGGCCTATGCTCGGTCTTTTTCTGAAAATCACAGCGCAGGAGTAAAACCCTACGCAGAATGTGCTCGAAAAGCTCATGATCTTGGACTGGGTGTCAATGCAGGTCACGATCTTTCCCTTGATAATCTGAAATATTTTAACCAGGAAGTGTCCTTTCTTGATGAGGTTTCAATAGGGCATGCTTTAGTTTCCGAGGCTTTATATTTAGGCTTGGAAACCACAGTAAAAAGGTATCTTGAACTTTTAAAATAGGAGTCTTATCATGAAATTACATTCAAATATCATAGGGAAGGGGTCGCCATTTCTATTTTTGCACGGTTTTTTAGGGATGGGAGATAACTGGAAAACCCTCGGTGGCCAATTTGCCAAGGCAGGGTATCAGGTTCATCTGGTAGACCAAAGGAATCACGGGAAAAGTCCACATCACGATGACTTTGACTATCAAATAATGGCGGATGATATAGTGGCATATTGTAAGCAACATAAGCTCTCTGAGATTGTTTTACTTGGACATTCCATGGGTGGAAAAACCGCTATGATGGTAGCCGCACAAAACCCTGATTTGGTGAAGAAACTCATTGTAGTAGACATCGCTCCTAAATATTATCCACCTCATCACCAGCAAATTCTAGATGGATTAACTGCCCTGGAAGAAGCTCACCTGGGCTCCAGAAAAGAAGCAGAAAATCTCCTAAAGGAATTTATCTCGAACAAAGGTATCAGGTTGTTCTTACTAAAAAACCTGGAAAGGGAATCACAGGATAAGCTTAGTCTTAAACTCAATCTTTCCGCACTAAAAACAAATATCGAGAAAATAGGAGAAGCATTACCAAAGAAACACCAATATTCGGGGGAAACCTTATTTATCAAAGGGGAGCTTTCAGACTATATTACTTCAGAAGATGAGGCTACTATAAAAGAACAATTTCCAAAAGCAAAAATTACCAGTATTCCGGGAGCGGGTCACTGGGTGCACGCCGAGAATAGTGAATCTTTTTATGAGGCCGTGATGAATTTTCTTTAAATTCACTCCAAATATATTATGTATGCATAATAAATTGCTTTGATTCATTGCATACTTTCTAATTTGTTCTATTTTTGAAGAGACTATTTTATTAAATACCATTATTAATCCCAATTCAATTATGAAAAAACTATTATTTCTGTGCCTTTTTGCTTTGGCTGCATCCGTTACATATGCCGGAGGTTACCGGGTCAGTCTCCAGGGTCAGCGTTCTCTTGCAATGGGTCATACCGGTGTGGCTGTAGTGAACAATGCCGAACTCGCTTTCTTTAATCCAGCAGGCTTGGTTTATTTAGAAAATAAAATTAATATGGCCGTTGGGGCCAGTGCTGTATTCTCTGAAGTAGTATGGCAAAATGAACAATTTGGAGAAACTTATCGTACCGATAGCCCGGTAGGTACTCCTTTTTATGCTTATTTTTCTTACAGGATGAACGATTGGTTGAGTCTTGGCCTTGCGGCCTATACTCCGTATGGGAGTACGGTGGAGTGGCCTACTGATTGGTCAGGCTCACACCTGGTGAATAATATCGACCTAAAGGCCATTTATATTCAGGCGCTGGCCTCGGTGAAAATCAGTGATAATTTAAGTGTTGGCGGCGGCCCAATTTATGTCACAGGTGGAGTGAATTTTAACCGAAATCTGAACAGAACTTTAACCGATCTTGAGGGCAACCGGGCTAACGTTACTGTGGATGCAAGTGGTGTAAGTGCTTTTGGGTGGTCTGCCAGTGCAATGTATAAACCAACAGAAAGGTTGACCCTTGGTCTTAATTACCGCTCCGAGATAATAATGGATGCTGAAGATGGGGATGCGGATTTCCAAAATATCCCTAAGTCTTCTTTGACTCCTTTTGAAAATACTACTTTCGACGCTTCCCTGCCGCTTCCGGCTGAACTTTCGGTTGGAATTTCTTATCAATTACTCGATAAATGGTTGTTGGCTGTGGATTATAATAGGACATACTGGAGTGTATATAAATCCTTAGATATTGATTTTACAAATCCAAATATTCCTGATTCGCAAAATGCAAGGAATTATAAGGATGCGGCTACCTATCGATTCGGAATGCAGTATTTGGCCAATGAAATGTTTACCCTCAGGGTAGGTTATTACTATGATGAATCCCCGGTACAATCGGGCTATTTTGCTCCTGAAACTCCCCGAAATGATGCCCACGGTTTTACCGGTGGTCTTTCTGTGAATGTTAACGACAAATTGTCAATAGATGCCTCTTTCCTATATAATCGTTATAAGGAAGTAGATGAATCTTATGATTACTATAGTGAGGATGGACAAAGAGTGCCTTTTGAAGGTTCTTATAAAACTTCCGCTTTTATTCCTGGTCTTGGTTTAACTTATAAAATCTAATTGAATACAATGAAAAAATATTATAGATATATAGCAGTAGTAATGGCGGCAGGGATGTTGTCCTGTGAACCGGAGTTGGAAACCCCAGTCGATGAGTTGGGGACTTATAGCAATGGGGAAGCGGATTTTTCAAATTATGTAGCACTTGGAAACTCTTTAACCGCTGGTTATGCAGATGGGGCTTTGTATGTTACTGGTCAGAAAAATTCTTATCCTAATATAATGGCGCAACAATTTGCGCTTACCCAGGAAACTAATGAGTTCACGATACCATATGTGGAAGACAATACTGGTGGACTTTTATTTGGTGGCACTGTTATCGCAGAAAACCGTTTGGTTTTGGCTGTTGATGGAAACGGTAATCCTGGACCAGAACGTTATACAGGGAGCCAGCCTACAACAGATATCGTGAACACCCTTGAAGGACCATTCAGTAATATGGGTGTTCCTGGTGCTAAGAGCTATCATCTGGTGGCACCAGGTTATGGTAATACTGAAGGAGTTGCTGCTGGAATGGCAAATCCATATTTCGCCCGATTTGCTACATCTGGTTCTACTACAGTTCTGGCTGATGCAATGGCGATGAATCCTAGCTTTTTTTCCCTTTGGATTGGGAATAATGATGTGCTTGGCTACGCTACCTCGGGTGGAACAGGAGAAGATCAAACCAACAATACAGATCCTTCGACTTATGGCCCAAATGATATTACGGATGCTAATGTTTTTGCTTCGGTTTATTCAGGAATTGTGGAGACCTTAACTACAACCGCTACCGGTGGCGCACTGGTAAATATTCCAGATGTAACCTCGGCACCATATTTTACTACGGTACCAAACAATGCCTTAGTGCTGGACGCTGAAACTGCTGGGAACCTTACCGGATTTTTCCAGGCTGTTTCACAGGTTTTTGCAGGGGTTTTAATGCAACAAGGCGCATCCCAAGAACAGGCCATGGCCATGGCTAGTCAATATGCCTTAACCTTTAGTGAAGGTCCTAACCGATTTGTGATTGCTGTAGAACCTTCAGATATGAATCCTCTTGGTTTCCGTCAAATGACTGAAGAGGAATTATTGCTTTTGACTATAGACCAGGGAGCTTTAGCTCAGGGGTATGGTTCTGTGAAATTAACTCCGGAAGTAATGCAGGTCCTTGGTGTTCTTCAAAGTGGTGGACAGCCAACCCAAGAACAGGTAAATACGCTTTTTGATGCGGTTTCTGGAATAACTGATGCCGATGTGCTTGATGCCGGAGAAATTGAAAATATCAACAATGCTACTGCAGCCTATAATCAAGCTATTTCTGCAATTGCAGATGCCAATGGACTGGCTTTGCTGGATGCAAATTCTTTACTTAATGATATTTTTCAAAATGGTTATAATTTTGATGCTGGTACCGCGACTTCTACTTTTGCTACAGGTGGTGTCTTTTCATTGGACGGAATTCATTTAACCCCCAGGGGTAATGCAATAATAGCCAATGAGTTGATTAAAGAGATAAACAGTACCTATAAATCATCGGTTCCTGTGGTTAATATAGGTAACTATCCAACTATTACACTTAATGATGAGGTGAATTAAAAAACTCTCTTTATCGATATTTTCTTTAAACGCCGGATAGTCCGGCGTTTTTTGCATATTTGTAAAACTAACATCATAAGCTATGAACTTCATTTTAAGAATTTTACTTACCGCTCTGGCCGTTGTTATACTGGCTAAATTCTTACCTGGCGTAACTGTCGCCGGCTACCTAACAGCAATCATTGTGGCTATCGTTTTGGCAATTTTAAATTTGTTGGTTAAGCCTATTTTAGTGCTTTTTACATTACCGGTGACCATTCTCACTCTTGGACTTTTTCTCTTGGTTATAAATGCGATTATCATACTTCTGGCTGATGCTTTCGTGGGTGGGTTTGAAGTGAATGGATTTTTTATCGCCATCCTTTTTAGTCTGCTTTTATCACTATTTCAATCCATCTTGTTTTCCCTACTTGGGAAAGATTAGAATTAGGCTGAAATTCAATATTTTGAAACTTTGCGGGCTTGGGAAAAAAGTGTAATTTTGCACTCCAATTTTTATAACAAGTCAAGATGAATATTACCAGAGAGAATATTGATGAGCTTAATGCGGTAGTGAAAGTTGATATCGCAAAGGAAGACTATGCCCCTAAAGTAGAGAAAATACTAAAAGATTACCGTAAAAACGCCAATATACCCGGTTTTAGAAAAGGCCATGTTCCAATGGGAATGGTGAAAAAACAGTACGGACAGGCAGTTTTGGTAGATGAGGTGAACAAACTTCTACAGGATGCCCTTAATAAATATCTTACGGAGGAAAAACTTGATGTTTTAGGGAACCCTATCCCAAAAGAGCAGGAAGACTTCGATTGGAATAAGGAGGAATACAGTTTTGAATTCGAACTTGGATTAGCCCCAGAATTTGAGGTAAATCTTGATCTTGAAAAGCCGGTTACCAACTATAACATTGTTGCCGATGAAAAAATGGTCAATAATCAGATCGAATCTATTCAGAAACAATATGGAAAACTTATCTCCAAAAATGAAGTTGATGATCAGGCCGATATTGTTGCCGGAACTTTCAAAAATGAGGAGGAAGGAATTCAGAAAGAGGCTTCTGTGGAATTGGAAAAGATTAACGGGAAAAAGAATCTTGATAAATTCATGGGCGCCAAGGCTGGAGATACCCTTACCCTGAAAACCAAAAATCTTTTCAAGGATGACCACCAGTTAATTGAGCTTCTTGGTATAGAACACGATAAAGCTCATGATCTCGATATCGAGGTTGATTTTACCGTTTCTGAAGTAAACAAAAGAGAGTTGGCCGATCTTGACCAGGAACTTTTTGATAAGCTTTTTGGGAAAGATCAGGTGAAATCCGTAACTGAACTCAAGGATAAGATCAAGGAAGATGCTGCCAAGCAGTTTAAACAGCAAAGTGATCAACAGTTGATGAATGATGTCACTGAAACTTTGATTGAAGAAACAAAATTTGAGCTTCCAAAAGAATTTCTTCAGAAATGGATTCGTACAGTGGGAGAAAAACCTCTTACAGAAGAGGAAGCTGTAGAAGAATATGAAAAGAGTGAAAAAGGGCTGCGTTACCAGTTAATTGAAGGAAAGATCATAAAAGATAATAACCTTGAGGTCAATTTTGAAGATCTGAAGGCCTTTTCTCATGAAAAGATCAAACAACAAATGGCCCAATTCGGTCAAATGAATCCTTCAGAAAAGGAACTTGATGATATCGCGGCAAGAATCCTTTCAAATCAGGATGAAGTTAAGCGTTTATCAGAACAGTTGATGAATGAAAAACTTCTGGATTTTTACAAGGAAAATATGAAATTTGAGGAGAAAGAAGTGACTTATGATGAATTTGTGAAAGAGATCTATCAATAAGAAATTTCAGAATTTTATACCTATCTTTAAGGCGTTAAACCGTTTGGAATAACGCCTTTTTGGGTTAGAAAACCCCTCTTTTTAACACGAGAAAAAAGTATAGTAATGGACTACGGAAAAGAATTTGAAAAATACGCCACCAAACACCACGGCATAAATAGTAATTATTACGCTAAGATCGTAAGCAGTATGAACCCATTAGGGATGACGCCCAATATTATTGAGGAGCGCCAGATGAATGCGGTGGCTATGGATGTTTTTTCACGACTTATGATGGATCGCATTATATTTTTAGGAACCGGAATAAGTGATCAGGTGGCTAATATAGTACAGGCGCAGATGTTGTTTTTGGAAAGTACAGATGCTTCTAAGGATATTCAAATATATATCAATTCACCAGGAGGGAGTGTTTACGCGGGACTTGGAATTTACGATACCATGCAATTTATTAAGCCTGATGTGGCAACGATATGCACGGGAATGGCGGCTTCAATGGGTGCAGTGCTTTTATGTGCTGGAGAGAAAAACAAACGAAGCGGCTTGCCACACTCCAGGGTAATGATTCATCAACCTCTTGGAGGCGCCCAGGGTCAGGCTAGTGATATCGAGATTACCGCAAGGGAGATTTTAACTCTAAAAAAAGAGTTATACCAGATTATTGCTAAGCATTCAGGACAGACTTATGAGAAGATTGAGGAAGATAGTGATCGTGATTACTGGATGAAAGCTGAAAAAGCACTGGAATATGGAATGATAGACGAGATACTAACGAGAGAAGGAAAATAATTTAAGCAAGTCAGATTTCCTGAATTTGCACTAAATTAAACTAAATGGCGAAAGAAGAATTAGAATGTTCCTTTTGTGGACGAAAAAAACCTGAAACCAATTTGCTCATCGCAGGTCTGGATGCTCATATTTGTGACCGCTGCATTGAGCAAGCTCATGGCATTGTTCTGGAAGAACTAAAACAAGGCGAGGCCCGTGAGCTTTCTTCAGATCTAATGTTAAGCAAACCCAAGAAGATCAAATCCTTTTTGGATGAGTATGTAATTGGTCAAGAGGCAACCAAAAAAGTAATGTCGGTGGCGGTTTATAATCATTATAAACGATTGTTGCAACCGAAATCGGATGATGATATAGAGATTCAGAAGAGTAATATTATTATGGTTGGGGAAACCGGAACCGGGAAAACTCTTATTGCAAAAACCATTGCAAAGATGCTGAATGTGCCTTTGGCCATCGTTGATGCCACTGTACTTACTGAAGCTGGTTATGTTGGAGAAGACGTAGAAGGTATCTTAACCAGATTACTTCAGGCCGCCGACTATAATGTCGAGAAAGCACAGCGTGGAATCGTATTTATCGATGAAATTGATAAAATTGCCAGGAAAAGTGATAACCCTTCAATTACCAGGGATGTATCTGGGGAAGGTGTTCAGCAGGCTTTGCTCAAATTACTGGAAGGAACGACGGTAAATGTACCTCCAAAAGGAGGACGTAAACACCCCGATCAGAAATTTGTTGAAGTCGATACCGAAAATATTTTATTTATAGCAGGTGGAGCTTTTGATGGTATCGAAAGAAACATTAGTAAACGCCTCAATATGCAGGCTGTTGGTTTTAGCGCCTCAAAAGACGAAGATCAAATAGAGCGCACTAATCTACTTAAATATATTATTCCAAAAGATTTAAAGGACTTTGGGCTTATTCCTGAAATTATCGGGCGGTTACCAGCCCTAACTTATATGAATCCTCTGGATAAGAAGACCCTTAGATCGATACTTACTGAGCCTAAAAATGCGATTGTAAAGCAATACCAGAAACTCTTTGAGATGGATGATATTGAATTCGATATGACTGAAGAAGCTCTGGATTTCATCGTGGAAAAAGCTGTTGAATATAAACTTGGCGCACGAGGACTACGTTCCCTTTGTGAGGCTATACTTACCGATGCGATGTTCGAGATGCCTGAAAGTAATCAGTCAAAGCTGATTGTGGATCGTGATTACGCTGCGGATAAACTCAATAAATCTACTATTAACAAGTTAAAAGCGGTCTCTTAATAAGTTAGCGCAGTTGATAATTATAAAGGCCATTCGTCATTGAATGGCCTTTATTTTACCAATCAGCTCGTATTTAAGCTTGTTGTGTCACTAATGTGACTTTTTCACTGGATATATTCACATTCTAGAGGTTTAGCTAATAATCTCGAAATGAATTGGTTTGAAACTTCCATGATTACTGTCTTCCGCAGAACAAGCTGTGAGACCTACGATGAGGTCTGTTTTTGCTTCAAAGAGCAGATAGTCTCCGGCTTTGTTTAGTGGAGGGTCTACTCTTAATTTTCCTTTGCTGTCAAACTGTACATTCATGAAGATATTGAATGCCGTGGGGATATCATCCGGTTCAATACCAAACTCCTCAAGGTTACGGTAAAGATTTTCAAAACAACTCGGGTGGTAGCCTTTATAATCATACATGATTTTGAAAGTCTCCGGGCTGCATGGAGCGAGCAAAAAATCATTTCGCCCATTGGTATCCTCCAATATCTCCATCATTTTGCGACTTCGGTTACTCCAGAGAAAATTTCCTTTTGAAATAAGGATGCTTTCCTCAAAATCCAGGGTTTTACCAGATGAGAGTTTCTCTCTGGTGTCCTTGCCATTAAATAAGACCATGTCACTTACCTGTTCGGCTTCCGGGCTCATCACCTTTAATTTTTGTCCTTTTTTAATTAGAAAGGCCGCGCCACTTTGTTTATTAATCTTTTGTATCATTCTCAGTTCTTAAATTCTTTTCAAGTACGGGATCCATCGGGTCATCACGCTCCTTTAGTTTTTTTCTGATTCGTATGAGGTCTTCGGAATCGTGACCCTGATGAAGTTTGGCTATTCCTTCAATCTTAAAAGGTTCGCACCAAAAACCGGTAATTTGTGGTAAATGGTCTGAAATTATCTTTGAAGGAATATCTTTGTACCATAAGGGTTTTTCCTGATCCTTTTCGAATTTATGAACCAGGTTAATCAGCGATTGTTCCAATTCTTGCTTTGATTGAATAATAACCTTAGCATTGACGTGAACAGCCGAATAATCCCATGTGCTAATGTCTTTTTCTTTGTACCAGGATGAAGAAACATATCCATGTGCCCCCTGAAAAATTAACAAGACTTCAGTTCCGTTTTTAAGATGTTGTAATTGTTCATTGTGATTGGCAATGTGACCGTAAAGTCTGAAATCTCTATAGTCGCCCTCAGTTAAAACCGGAATATGAGTCGCCAAAAGCCGGGATCCATTTAGAATAAAGGTAGCGAAGGGATGTTGTTGTATAAAACTATAAATGTAACTGAGGTCTTTTTTCTGGTATTTCTTCGGTTGGTACATTTATTTATTTTTCCCGTGAAGAAACGGACATTTCCAATCTTCTCCAACTTTTCGCCCACTATATTGCCTAGCCTCACTGCTTTGACCAAAATCTTCTAACATTGGATTTAAATCTCCCTGGAGTTCGATGTCACGTTCCCGTATTTTATCCCGAACGTTTTGATAGGCTCCCATTTCCCTGAGTTTTTCAAACTGCCAATGCAAGTTGAAGGTGAGCGCCGGATAAGGACTTTGTCTAGCCTTTCGGCTACTATTGGGATGTAGCCCTACAATATAAAATGATCTTCCGGCGATACTAAAACTGAAGTTTTTATCTTCTGGGTCTATGCTTACATTTGGATCCCAGTCCTTCTCATCGGCCTGATGAATTAATTGCAATTGTTTCCAAAGTAATGTTTCAAATTTCACTTCAGATAAAAATTCCTGATCCGGGAAAACCGCAATAAATGTGTAAAATTCATTGGAGGAAAAATCGTAATTTTCCAGGTATTGTTCGAGATCCTTTATAATCGCTCTTGCAGTTTGAATAGATCCGAAATTATCATAGTTATGAATTTCCGCCTTATCCATACTGAATACTGTCTGAGCCATCAGACATGGATGGTCGTTTTCCATTATAAACTCCCGAAATTTTTTATAAGTTTTTTTTCTGGAATTCTTCTTTTTTAGTGTTTTATCGCCTACAGCATTCATCATTTTTACTTTTTTTAAAAATAATGGTATTCATAAACTTTCTGCAAGGGTTTAAGAAGACTTTAAATTAAGATTTGAGAAGATTAACACCTATTGATCCTCATTTGTGTTTCGATAGCGAATCATGAGATATAGCATTATTCCATTTAACCCCAGGGAAACACCGTTTGTGGCAATTATCGGTATATCCTTTTGGGTTATACCGTATATCACCCATAAGAAAACACCTATAATTAAGATAGTGAACATTCCCGGAGAAACATCCTTCACTTTTTTGGTTTTCCAGGCTTTTTTGATCTGGGGTATGACAGCCACGGTAGTACAAAATCCGGCTGTCAATCCTAATACATCGGTCCAATTCATCGTTCAACGTCTTTTAGTAGCCACGATTCTACTTCCAGGTTTCCATCATTGTGTTGTAAAACTGAGATGTCACCGGTAGTCTCAAAAACCACTGCTTTTACCTGGGATAGCTTAGTTACGTTGGCCTCCCGCAGTTTAGACCGGAGGTCTCCCTGGGTAAGACGGGCTTTTTTAAGGTTTTCATTCAGTATTTCTGATCCATCCATAAGAAGTAGGGGAGCATTATCAATTACCTTTTGCAGGAAGGTGTGACGACGTATCAATGCGATAAAGATCTGCAGAGCATAAATCGAGGCTAAACCGGTAACTCCATCCACCAAGCTAATGGAAGAATTCAGGATGGTTGCGGCGATTAAAGATCCCACGGCAACAGTCATCGTGAAATCAAAGCTGGACATTTTCGAAAAACTCCGTTTTCCGGCTATTCGGGTGAAAAGAATGACCGCGAAGTAAATTCCGACAGCAGTTATCGTTATAGCGATTAAAGATTCTGTAGAGGATTCAAACCATTTTTCCATTTTTAGATATTTAAAATTTAACTGGCAGATTCCTTATTGATAAATTTTGATGATTTTCAATTAAAACCGACAGCCATTTTTTAACCTCCGATTATTTCTCCCCCGTTAATATGAATTACCTGGCCGGTAATATAACTGCTATCCAGGCTGGCGAGAAAAACGTAGGCCGGTGCTACTTCACTGGGCTGACCTGCACGACCCATGGGGGTATCCTGGCCAAATTCCGCCACTTTTTTGAAGGTTGCAGGAATAAGAGGGGTCCAGATAGGACCGGGAGCAATCCCATTGACCCTGATATTTTTTTTCACTAACATCTTTGAAAGAGATCTTGTGAAACTGACTATGGCCCCCTTAGTGCTGGAATAATCCAGAAGATGCTCACTCCCACGGTATGCAGTAACCGAGGTGGTGTTGATAATACAATCTGTCTCATTCATTTGCTTTAAAACCTCTTTTGTAATATAGAAATATGGGAAAATATTGGTTTCAAAAGTTTCCTTGACTTGCCTTGAACTGAGATCTTGCACATTCTCTTTCGGGAACTGTACGGCGGCGTTATTGACCAGAATATTTATTTTGCCCATTTCGGAAATGGTTTTTTGAACTGCCGTTTTACAAAAATCTTCCTTTTTTAAATCTCCTTCTAAAATGAGGCACTTTTGATTCTCCTTTTCAACGAGTTTTTTTGTTTCTAGGGCATCTTCATCTTCTTCGAGATAAATGATTGCAATATCGGCCTCCTCCCTGGCAAAATGTACGGCTACACTTCGGCCAATGCCACTATCCCCGCCTGTAATAAGTGCGGTTTTGCCTTTTAATTTCCCACTACCACGGTAATTGTTTCTTATGATCTCTGGTTCAGGATTCATTTCATACTCATTACCAGGCTGAGGTTGCGTTTGTTCTGGGAACTTCTCTGGTTTATTCATTTTAGATGGTTTTAGTTGTATTCATAAATTTAAGGAAGCCTCACATTAAAAAAATGTTAAGTAGTAATAAGCCTTTCTAAAGATTTGTTTAAAGCTTAATTCATTACAGGAAAGCTTTTACCTTTGTCTCAATGAAATCTATTTTAAAAATAGGACATAGAGGCGCCAAAGGCCTGGTTGCAGAAAACACTCTGGAAAGTATACAAAAAGCAATTGACTTAGGGGTTGATGCAGTTGAAATCGACGTCCATCGGTGTAAAACTGGAGAAATCGTGGTTTTTCATGATTTTACTTTGGATCGTACCACTAATGGAACCGGAGAAATTGCTAATAAACCTTGGGAGGAATTGAAATTGCTTAAGGTGGAGAAATATTATGCTATACCTCTGCTCACAGAAGTTCTTGATCTTCTTGAAGGGAAATGTGGAATAAATATTGAACTCAAAGGCTTAAATACAGCACAAGGGACATCGGAGATTATTAAGTATTATATCTTTAAAAAAAACTGGGAATATCAGGATTTTATCATTTCCAGTTTTCAGAAAAATGAACTCTTTCAAATTCGGCGTCTTGATGAGAGAATTCCAATGGGGGTTTTGAGTAAGGCTAGTGTGAGCGAAGCTATCGATCTGGGTAAATCGTTGCAGGCACAAGCCATCCACCCTTCTCTAGGGATAATTACCAGAGATAATGTTAATTATTCCCACCAGGCAGGATTTAAGGTAAATGTCTGGACGGTTAACGACTTTAGGGATATCATCAGAATGAAGGATTTCGGAGTAGACGGTATTATTTCGGATTTTCCGGACAGGCTGAATTCAATAGTCAATTAAAATATATAAATGCAGCAATACGATGTAATTATAATCGGGGGAGGCGCCGCGGGATTCTTTAACGCGATTAATATTGCCGATAGGAACCGGAAGTTGAAAATCGTTATTCTGGAAAGAGGAAAGGAAGTGCTTTCCAAGGTAAGGGTTTCTGGAGGAGGCCGCTGTAATGTGACACACGCTGAATTTATCCCCAGGGAACTTAGCCGCAACTATCCTCGTGGGCAGAAGGAATTGCTGGGTCCATTTCATAGTTTTATGACAGGCGATACTATGGAATGGTTTGAAAAGAGAGGAATTGATTTAAAGATTGAAAACGATGGTCGTGTCTTCCCGGTTTCAGATTCTTCAGATAGTATAATCAATTGTTTTTTGAGCGAAACTGAAAGATTAAAGATTAATGTGCTAAAAAACCATCCGGTTCTTGACCTTGAAAAAATGGAAAAGAACTGGAGGGTAAGGACTAAAAAGGGAGATTTTAAAGCAGAAAAAATTATGCTGGCCACAGGGAGTAATCCTAAAATGTGGAAACTGCTTGAAAGGCTTGGACATAAAATTGTTCCAGCTGTACCTTCATTGTTTACCTTTAATATTCAGGATAACCGAATAAAAGGACTCGCAGGTATCTCCACTGAAGCTTCTGTAGGGGTGGAACTTAATTCTAAAAAGGATAAATTGGAAAGTACTGGTCCCTTGCTGATCACTCATTGGGGGTTAAGCGGACCCGCCATCCTCAAGTTATCGTCCTGGGGTGCCCGGGAACTTAATGCTGAGCATTATAGGTTTAAAATAAGAGTGAAATGGTTGCCGGAGTTAAAATTCGAACAAATTAAAAAAGAATTAAAAGCCATTAAACTTGAAGAGGCCAGAAAAAAGGTGGTAAATTATTACAGATTTGACCTTCCAAAACGCTTATGGCAGCGTTTGGTACATGAAGCAGGAATAAATTCGGAGTGTACCTGGTCCGAAGTTAATAAAAAGCAGCTGGGAACCTTAATCCAGCAACTTTGTGAAGGGGAATTCGAGGTTAATGGTAAAAGCACTTTTAAAGAAGAATTTGTTACTGCTGGTGGGGTGGATCTCAAAGAGTTGAATTTTAAGACCTTCGAAAGTAAATTACATAAAAACCTCTTTCTGGCCGGGGAAATTCTGAATATTGATGCCATTACCGGCGGGTTTAACTTTCAAAATGCCTGGACCGGCGCGTTTCTTGCTGCCAGGGCAATGAGCGCTAATTAAGATACCACACTTCAAAATTTAAAGTCAGGGCTAAAAGCACCCAGAGAGCATATGGTAAGAGAAGGTAGGCCGCGATATTATTTACAACTTTAAACCATTTAATTGTAAGTATAACCAGAATAAGCAGGACAATGGCAGTAAGTAAGGCCCAAAATGGTTTGTTAAGCCCGAAAAAAAGCAGTGACCAAAATCCATTGAAAAGGAGTTGGAATCCAAAATGGTAAAGCGCCGTTTTTACCCATTTGTGGTAAAAACCTCTGTTCCAAACTATCCCGGCTGAGATTCCCATAAGCACATACATTAACATCCATACCGGGCCAAAGATCCATTCTGGCAGATCAAACCAAGATTTATCTAAAGCTGAATACCAGCCATTCATTGCCGTTTGGGTGGCAACGGCACCCACAAATCCGAAGAGCAAACAAATGCCAATAGCAATAGAACTACGTATGAGAAGTTTCCTTGTCATCTTCGAGTTGGTTAGGTACCACTAAAATAGGAATTAAATTCAATTATGAAACTTTCAGGATACAACTTATGTTATGGGCAATCTCAGGTTAAAAACTATCTTTGCTAAAATTTTTTATGATGCACGAACAGGATTTTATTCCGGGAGATTTTCAGAAGTTGTTGCAATCTGGAGAGGTGACCTGGCAATCACCAAGTAATATTGCTTTGGTGAAGTACTGGGGAAAGAAAGAAAATCAGATCCCGGCCAATCCATCGGTGAGTTTCACTTTACAACACTGTAAAACCATTACAAGGCTTGAGTTTCATAAGAAAGAAACCAGAGGTCAAAATTTTGATTTTGAACTGTTTTTTGAAGGAGAAAAAAAGGAGGACTTTAGGCCAAAAATCAAAGGATTTTTTGAACGTATAGAAAAATATGCTCCATTTCTAAAGGATTATAAGTTTTTTATTCATACCGAAAATACTTTTCCTCACAGCAGTGGTATTGCTTCCTCAGCCAGTGGAATGAGTGCTCTGGCCCTTTGTGTTATGAGTTTGGAAAGGGAGTTGAATCCTGGTCTAACAGAAGATTATTTTATGAAAAAGGCATCCTTCCTTGCCAGGTTAGGATCCGGGAGCGCCTGTAGAAGCATTGAAGGGGAACTCATAGAATGGGGGGAGCACCAGGCCATAGCGGGTAGTAGCGATCTTTTTGGAATAAAGTATCCATATAAAGTGGATGAGGTTTTTAAATCATTTCAAGACACGATTTTACTGGTAGATAAAGGCCAAAAAAAGGTGAGCAGTAGCCTAGGACATAATTTGATGCATGGGCATCCTTATTCTAAAGCTCGTTTTGCACAGGCCAATGCCAATCTGGAAAAGTTACAAATGGTTTTTGAGACAGCAAATTTGGCTGAATTTATAAGCATAGTAGAAAGCGAAGCACTGAGTTTACACGCTATGATGATGAGCAGTGACCCCTATTTTATTTTAATGAAACCCCATACCTTGGAAATAATCAATAGAATATGGAATTACAGGGAATCCACAGGAATCCCGGTCTGCTTTACTCTAGATGCCGGAGCCAATGTACATGTACTTTATCCAAAAGAACATACGACAGAAGTTTTGGAATTCATTAAGAATGAGTTGGTTGCCTATTGTGAAAAAGGGCAGTATATTTGCGACAGTATTGGAAAAGGAGCGAAAAAATTGTAGATTTACGCAAATTTCTCTGCCTTAAACCGGTACAGTTTATACCTGAGCTTATGAAAGGACCTTTATTTTATTCAAAAATCCTTCTCTTTGGAGAATATGGAATTATTAAAGATTCCAAAGGTTTATCAATCCCTTACAATTTTTATAATGGTGCCTTGAAGGTGGATGAGAATCCCTCTGAGGTTGCTATAAAATCTAACAGGAGTTTAGGTAAATTCGCCGACTTTCTTAAGGAGCTGTCACAGGAAAATCCTGAGCTGGTTAAATTCGATCTTAATTCTTTGAAGGCGGATATTGCTAAAGGAATGTATTTCGATTCCACCATCCCACAGGGATATGGAGTAGGAAGCAGTGGTGCCCTGGTGGCAGCGATCTATGATAAGTATGCTACCGATAAAATCACGGTCCTTGAAAATCTTACTCGTGATAAATTATTAAAGCTGAAAAAGATCTTTGGGGAAATGGAATCATTTTTTCATGGGAAATCTTCAGGTTTAGATCCGCTAAACAGCTATTTAAGTATTCCAATCCTTATAAATTCCAAGGACAATATTGAACCTGCAGGAATACCTTCCCAGACTGAAAACGGTCAGGGAGCCGTATTTTTACTAGACAGCGGGAGTACGGGGGAAACTGGGCCAATGGTGGGTATCTTTATGGAAAACATGAAGCAGGAAGGCTTCAGGCGAATGCTTAAAGATCAATTCGTAAAACATACCGATGCCTGTGTTGATGACTTTTTGAAGGGAGATGTAAAGTCCCTTTTTAAAAATGTAAAAAGTCTTTCTCACGTAGTGCTGGATAATTTTAAACCTATGATTCCCGCACAGTTCCATAAGCTTTGGCAAAAAGGTATTGAAACCAATGATTATTACCTTAAACTCTGTGGTTCAGGTGGGGGTGGTTACATTCTCGGTTTTACACAGGACATAGAAAAGGCAAGAAAAGCATTAAAAGAGTATAAATTAGAAGTGGTCTACAACTTCTAAACAACCTCATAATGGTTTCCATCTCCAACAAACGTTTGTTGCTGAAAATGCTCAGTTTGTTTTCGGTGGTGCGTGGATATAATATTCTGGTACTGATTATTGCCCAGTATCTTACCTCTGCTTTTATTCTTGCTCCCGAATTACCACTGCGGAAAATTCTCTTTGATGATAATTTATTCTTTATTATCCTTTCTTCAGCAACTACTATTGCTTCAGGTTATATTATCAATAACTTTTACGATAGCGAAAAAGACCTGATCAACAGACCTAAAAAAACAATGCTGGATCGAATTGTCAGTCAGCGCACAAAATTATCAGTTTATTTTATTTTAAATTTACTTGCCATTATTTTTGCAAGTTATGTGTCTTTTAAAACCGTAGTTTTCTTTTCAATATACATTTTTGCAATTTGGCTTTATTCTCATCGGGTAAAAAAAATACTGTTTTTGGGAAATCTGGTTGCATCGATCCTTACCATCACTCCTTTTTTCGTCATTTTCGTCTATTACAGGAATTTTCAGACTGTCATCTTTATACATGCTACCTTTCTTTACCTTATGATCGTTATGCGAGAACTGGTAAAAGATCTTGAGAATATGCAGGGGGATCTGGCGCAGAACTATCAAACCATACCGGTGGTTTATGGAGAAAAATGGAGTAAATTCTTTTTATCAGTATTAACACTAATCGCAATAGTTCCTACTTTGCTTCTACTTAGGTTTGATACAGGGTATATGAATTATTATTTTTATACATCTCTTGCCTTATTGATGTTCTTTGTGTTATTTCTCTATTTCAGTAAAGCAAAATGGCAATATTTGTTTCTGCATAACATTCTTAAATTGATCATTGTGGCTGGAGTATTCAGTATCCTGCTCATCGATATTCGCGAAGTACTTGGCCGTGTGTTTTAAAGGAAACCTGAATTCTTTATATTATTCTTTTATAATTTAGTTAATCTGTACTTATACAGTACCTTTGCAAAAAATTAGCCTTATGAGCAGAAACGATAAATCTTCAGGAGGAAAAATTAGCGGAAGACAAGGTGGTGGACCACGGAAAAAATCATATACTCGGGGAAATGCTCCGGTAAAAAAGACAGGTAACAAGGTTTTTGCTAACCCCACTTCCGGTAAAAAAGCTGATGGAATCAGGCTCAATAAATACATAGCGAATTCTGGAATATGTTCACGCCGTGATGCCGATATCTATATTTCTTCTGGAAATGTAACAGTTAACGGAAAAGTCATTACGGAGATGGGGTACAAAGTAAAACTCACCGATGAGGTAAAGTTTGACGGTAGAACCTTGAATCCGGAAAAACCAGAATATTTTTTACTCAATAAACCCAAAGGCGTCTATGTCACCGGAAGCATGGAAAAAGGAGGTAAAACCGTTATGGATCTTATGACTAAGGCAACTAAAGCAAAACTTGATCCCGTTGGCAAGCTAGATACCCAGGCAATGGGATTATTGCTTTTTACCAATGATGGTACTTTAGCCAAAAAATTAGGAAAGCCTAAGAACGGAATAAGGCAGATTTATCATATAAGTCTAACTAAGCCACTTTCTCCGGAACATCTCGATAAGATTAAAGCAGGCGTAACTCTTGAAGATGGAAAGGTTAAGGTTCAGGATATTAGTTATATTGCTGAGAGGCCCAGAAATGAAGTGGGGTTGGAAACAAACTCCACAAAAAACCATGTAATCCAGAGACTGTTTAAGAGCCAGGGTTATGAAATCGAAAAACTCGATCGTGTAGTCTTCGGTGGACTCACCAAAAAAGACCTTCCCAGAGGACGTTTTAGAAGACTAACCGAACAGGAAGTAATTAATCTTGGAATGCTATAAAAAAAATATTCGTATTAAGTTTTTTAATATTTTTGACCCGGATCTTCCTATGAGAATCCGGGTTTTTTAATTTCTAAATTCTGATGTACCAGTAAAATTGGCTATACTCTTTGAGTATTTTTCCGCAGGTCCTCAGGTTTTTTAAAATTTCCATGATTGGACCAGGCGGTTTTTAAATTCATCTTAACAATATTTTACCAATCTAATCTTTTGATGCGATAATATAATCCCTAATTTTTACCTCTATAACACTTAAACTACATCATTGAATACCAAATACAACGATCTGATAGACCAGACCTATTATTTTCCCCAGGAGGAATTTACTCTGGCTGATAATGAATTAAAGTTTCACGGGATTGATCTTATGGAGCTTGTACGAAAATACGGTGCTCCCCTTAAATTTAATTACCTGCCAAAAATTTCTTATAATATCCAAAGGGCTAAAAAATGGTTTGCTGATGCCATGGAGAAACATTCCTATAAGGGATCCTATAATTATTGCTACTGCACCAAGAGTTCCCATTTTGAGCACGTGTTGAATGAAGCCTTGAAAAATGATATTCATATTGAAACTTCTTCAGCTTTTGATATTAATATCGTTGAGAATTTAAAAGCAAAAGGGAAGATCACAGATGAAACTTATGTGCTTTGCAACGGTTTTAAAAGAGATCAATACATAGAAAATATTGCTCGCTTACTTAACAATGGCCATAAAAACTGTATCCCGATTATCGACAACTTCGAAGAAATTGATCTTTTGTCGGATAGCATAGAAGGGAAGTATCCCATCGGGATCAGAATAGCATCGGAAGAAGAACCAAAATTTGAATTCTATACTTCTCGTTTAGGAATTGGGTATAAAAACATTGTGCCTTTTTATAACCGGAAAATCAAGGAAAATAAGCAGGTAGAACTTAAAATGTTACATTTCTTTATCAATACAGGTATTCGTGACACTGCTTATTACTGGAACGAGTTGAATAAGTGTTTAAAAGTGTATATCGCCCTTAAGAAGGTATGTCCGACATTAGATAGTTTAAATATTGGCGGGGGCTTTCCTGTAAAGAATTCGCTACATTTTGAATACGATTATGCGTATATGGTAGATGAGATCATCAATCAGATAAAGTTAGCCTGTGATGATGCGGAAGTTCAGGTGCCAAATATTTTTACTGAATTCGGTAGTTTTACTGTAGGTGAAAGTGGTGGCGCTATCTATGAAATCCTTTATCAAAAACAGCAAAACGACCGTGAGAAATGGAATATGATTAATTCTTCATTTATAACCACGCTTCCCGATACCTGGGCGATAAGCAAAAAATTCGTAATGCTGGCCATAAATCGGTGGAATGATGAGTATGAAAGAGTATTACTGGGAGGATTGACTTGCGATAGCGATGATTATTACAACTCGGAACAAAACGTCAATGCGATCTACCTTCCAAAGTATAAAAAAGATAAACCGCTATATATTGGATTCTTCAACACGGGTGCCTACCAGGAGACTATTGGTGGTTATGGAGGGTTACATCACTGTTTAATCCCACAACCAAAACATATCCTCATTGATAAAGATGAAGATGGGAATTTTAAGACCGAATTATTCAGTGAACAGCAAAAAGCCGAAGATATGTTGCAAATTCTTGGTTATAATAGCAACTAAAATTTTTATAACTTTATACAACTAACTCTTATTCAATCAACTTTTAAAATGAACAAAAAGAATTACGCCGGGATACCAGATAAGTATTCTCGCATAGACGATGCAAAAGTGGTATTAATTCCTGTTCCTTATGACGGAACAAGTTCCTGGCAAAAAGGTGCAGATAAAGGCCCGAAAGCTTTTTTAGAAGCTTCAGAAAACATGGAACTTTATGACATTGAGACACGAAGTGAGGTGTACAAAAAGGGAGTATATTTGGCTCCGGCTGTTACAGAAAACTCCTCTCCTGAGAAGATGGTGGAAGCAGTTCATAAAACCGTAAAGAATTATATAAAGCAAGAAAAGTTTGTTACAATTTTCGGAGGGGAGCATTCGGTTTCAATTGGAACAATTCGTGCTTTTAATGAAAGTTTTGAGGATCTAACCGTGGTACAGCTGGATGCTCACGCTGATCTTAGACCGGAATATGAAGGATCATCTTGTAACCACGCCTGTGCGGTATACGAGGCAAGCAAACGAACAAACCTGGTCCAGGTGGGCATAAGGTCTATGGATATCTCCGAAGTGGAACATATGGATGAGAACCAGGTTTATTTTGCGGATGATCTTTATGAAGATTGGATGGAGGATGCTATAGGTCAAATGACACCTAATGTATTTATCACGATAGACCTGGATGCTTTCGATCCTTCTATTATGCCTTCAACCGGAACCCCTGAACCAGGTGGGCTTTTCTGGTATGAAACCTTAGAGTTTCTCAAGTTGATGTTTAAGAAGAAAAATGTAGTAGGATTTGATATCGTAGAACTTTCTCCAAATGAAAATGAGAAATCATCTGATTTTCTTGCGGCAAAACTTTATTATAAAATGTTAAGCTACAAATTCAAGTATTTAAATCATAATCCCGAAGACGAAGATGAATAAAGGAGCGATTTCGCAATTCATAGAAAAATACTATTTACATTTTAACGCAGCCGCCTTGGTAGATGCTGCTAAGGATTATGAAAAGCAGCTGCAAAGAGGATCAAAAATGTTGGTTTCTCTGGCTGGAGCTATGAGCACTGCAGAGGTTGGTAAAATATTCGGAGAGATGATTCGCCAGGATAAGGTGCATATCGTTTCTTGCACCGGGGCCAATCTGGAGGAAGATGTCATGAACCTTGTGGCACATTCTCATTATAAACGTGTTCCCAATTATCGTGACCTTACGCCTCAAGAAGAGTGGAATTTGCTTGAAAAAGGCCTCAATCGGGTTACTGATACCTGTATTCCCGAAGAAGAAGCCTTCAGAAGAATTCAGCATAGAATCGTAGATATCTGGAAAGAGGCTGAAGAAAAAGGGGAGCGTTACTTTCCACACGAATTTTTGTATAAGTTGTTGCTTTCTGGTGTCTTAGAGGATCATTACGAGATTGATATCCAAGATTCCTGGATGTATGCTGCTGCCCAAAGAAATCTACCTATGGTGGTGCCTGGCTGGGAAGACAGTACCCTGGGGAATATCTTTGCATCCTATGTTCTAAAAGGAGAGCTTAAAGCCAGTACTATGAAATCCGGTATAGAATATATGACCTTTCTTGCCGATTGGTACACCGATAATTCTAAAAAAGGTATTGGATTCTTCCAGATAGGAGGTGGTATTGCCGGAGATTTTCCAATTTGTGTAGTGCCTATGCTGTATCAGGATATGGAAAGAACCGATACTCCTTTCTGGAGTTATTTCTGTCAGATATCAGATTCTACTACCAGCTACGGCTCTTATTCAGGGGCCGTTCCCAATGAGAAAATTACCTGGGGTAAACTGGATATCGACACACCAAAACATATTATAGAAAGTGATGCGACCATTGTGGCACCCCTGGTATTCGCCTATTTACTTGATATGTAAAAGAGATATATTTTTAATTGTAAGGGAGCCTGTAATTCAAATTGCAGGCTTTTTTATTAAGAACTCATTGTTGTAAATTTCTTTAAATAAATAACTGAAAACGGTAAGATATTCTACCAGAAGCATCCAGTAATTTTCCTTAAACTCGGCATTGGAATAAGCAAAGTAACTAAGAAATATAAGAAATGACCATAAAATCATAAACCGATATTTTGTAAAGACCGAAAGCAGAAGAGGAGTAGCTATATACCATGGATGCACAGTAGTGGAAAGAAAGAAATAAACTGTGACCCCTAATAGCATAGAAGTTATTATTTTTTTAATAGAGTTATTTCTTCTAAAGAAAGCTAAGACGAGAATAATTAGGAGTGTTACAATTGGTAATATTTTTCCTGTGGTGGCGATAATGTTATAGCCTTTAAGTTCGAAACCAATCCAACGAATTATGTAATAAATGCTGGCATTAAATTCAAATTCTTTAAACCAGAGCAATATACTGGATGATAAATTTGAGATTAGTTCCGATGAAAGGAATGGCAGAAAACTAAGTAAAATAGTAATTCCGACCACGAGATAATAAGCTCCTAATTTTTTACTTTCCAGTTTCTGTCCTTTCTGAAAATAATTCCAAATAAATGGCAGAAACATCAGTGGAATTAATTTTACCGAAATCGAAATTCCAAACACTACTGCACTCCAGATCCACTTTCCTTTGTGAAGTAAATACAACCCAAGAATCAGGAAAAACAGCATCACCCCTTCAAAATGGAGATTTCCGGTAAGTTCTATGATGATAAAGGGATTCAGAATATACCAAAAAATTTGATGCTGTGGGAGATTGAGATGCTCAAGCAATCTTTTGCCGATAAAGAGCGTGCCGAGATCGGCTAAAATAATAACAAGGCGCATTACCAGGACAGGGCCAAGTAAACTTTTTCCGCCCAATAAAGCTGAAAGGGTAAAAATAAACTGGTTTACCGGTGGATAACTGGTATAATTTCCTGAGCTTAGGTCTCCCATGCCTGCATAAAGCTCATTCCAAATACCCTGGAAACTTCCAATGAGTTCAGATGGCCGGTGCAAATAAGGGTTAATTCCTTCCAGAATCAGTTTTCCGTCCCAGATAAAACGAAAAAAATCTTGGGATAGGCTAGGTAAGGCAAAAAGAAAGATGAGCCTGTAGAAGAGCGCTATGCTAGCGAGAAACCAAAAATTGAACTTTTTGAGCTGAATCAATTTGACGCTCATAAAAAATAGTCCTCCATAGAGGCCAATGAGTTTTATGAAGTTGCTTCGGTCAAGTTGGTAAGCGAAGGAGACATAAAAAGCGAAACCAGTTAATGCTATAAGAATACTGAAGCGATGATTATGAAAGAATACCTTCATTATTCCAATTAAGGTTTAACCGTTTTAAAGACCACAAACCCAAAACCGATAAATAGCATTAAATGGAAAATTGCCAGGCTAAAGTCTTTTAATAAGAATCCACTATATAGAGCAAAGCCAAAATACAGCCATAGACCGATTTCCAAAAATAATTGTGGACCTATTCTCTTACTTAAATATTTGTTGTCTTTCCAGTTTTGGTTAATGGTATTTATATTGAATTTTGGTGTTCGAATAAATTCAGATCTTTTACCTAGATGCCCTTCAATAACTGCTATGGAATTATGCAGGGAAAATCCCAAAACAAGGGTAAAAAAGCTTAAGAACATTCCAATAAATTTTATTAAGCTTTTAAATCCTCCACCGTGAATCTTTCTCCAGGCTGCAAAATAACAAAAGAAAAAAATGATGGTGCTTATTAGAAATCCTCCCATCCAGTTAAAATACCAGCCTAACTGTGTATTCTGGTTTTTTATGTATAAAACGGGGAGGCTTAAAATTGCCAGTAATAATACGATCAGAAACATACTGGAATTCAGTAAATGGAAAAAACCATGGAATTTGGTGCTAAAGGAGGCAGATTTATCTTTGAGTAGTTCCCGGTAATTTTTTCTGAAGTTTTCGGCTGCTCCTTTATTCCAGCGGAATTGTTGAGATTTTGCCGCACTGATCGCTACCGGGAGTTCAGCTGGGGTCTCAACATCCATGAGATATTTGAATTTCCAGTTTCGGAGTTGTGCCCGGTAACTAAGGTCCAGATCCTCGGTTAAGGTATCGCCACTCCAGTTCCCTGCATCCAGAATACATTCTTTTCGCCAGATCCCTGCTGTACCATTAAAATTTATGAAATGCCGAGCAAAATTTCTACCGGTTTGTTCCAGAATAAAATGAAAATCGAGTGCGAAAGCCTGAATTTTTGTAAGCCAGGAAAAATTCCTATTGATATGAACCCAGCGAGTTTGTACCACCCCTATTTCTGGATCTTTAAAATAAGGGACGGTTTGTAGAAGCCAGTTGTTTTTTGGTAAAAAATCGGAATCAAAAATAGCAATGAAATCCCCTTTGGCTGTTTTTAAGCCTTCTTTTAAAGCCCCTGCCTTAAAACCAGTTCGTGTAATCCGATGTAAATGTTTGATGTCGAAACCAGCTTCTTTCATTGCTGAAACTTTTTTGGCTATTATGGCTACCGATTCATCGGTGGAATCATCCAAAACCTGGATCTCCATTTTTTCTATCGGGTATTCAATTTTAGAGATATTATTCAACAGCCGCTCGACTACATATAATTCATTATAAAGAGGAAGCTGAATAGTTACAAGGGGGATCTGATTTTTTTCGTTTAAATCAAATTTCTCTGTGGTGGGGGCTTTCTTGTTGGCTTTGTGAAAGTTTAGTAATAACTGGAGTTGTGATATACTGTAGATGAAAATAATCAGTAGAGCAAGAGTATATAAAATTAGAATTGCTATCTCCATTATTTAAAACTGTATTTAAAGATCCATCCCAGGATTTTTACTCCTGCAAAGATAGCACCTTTCACGGTGCCTGAAACTTTTGAAGTGCCGATACGGTTTTTATACCTTACCGGGACTTCTGAATAGCTTAAATTTTTCCTGTGGGCCTTCAACTGCATCTCTACAGTCCAGCCATAGGTTTTATCCTCCATTTGCAAGGCAAGTAATTTTTCAAATTTAATAGCCCGGAATGGTCCCAGATCTGTAAATCTTGCTCCAAAAAATAATTTCATTAAAAAAGTTGCAAGCCAGTTTCCGAAGATCTGTGGCTTGGTCATAGAACCTTTTTCCCGTAATTCTTTTACTCTGGTACCAATGACCATATCCATATTTTTTTCTAAAATGGGAGATATAATTTTTGTTAGTTCCTCAGGATAGTCGCTATAATCACCATCGAGAAAGACTATGATATTGGTTTGGATATGCTGTCTTTCAAGATATTCTATCCCTTTTAGGCAGGCGTAACCATAACCTTTTCTTTCTTCTTTCAAAACTGTGGCCCCAGCTGCATGGGCATTTTTTTCGGTATTATCAGTAGAGTTGTTACTGACTACGATGATTTCCTCTACGAAATTAGGGATTTCAGCAACTACCTTGGCGATCGAGGCTTCTTCGTTAAAAGCTGGGATTATTACTTTAATTATTGGAGGCATAGGGTAAATAGCTTGGGGACAAATATAACTTTGAGTAAGGGGTTCTCCATGAAAATTTTTAAATAATCAAGTAGGGTGAAGATAATAAATATTTGAGCATTTATTATCTTCATCCCTCTTACAGAACCGGGCATACGGGTCTCGTACACGGCTCATGTTAAATCTTATTCAGTACTGTTTGATAGTACTGATGCAAAGTATTCCCTTCAACTGTGTCCATGGCGTACAACCCTAGTTCTGAGAAGTACTTATTTGGCAGGGCGTAGTGTATTAAATTGGTGGAGGAGTTTCTCCATCGGGTTACCGATATCTTAAGAAAATTCCCCTTATAACCCATACGCCTTAGTTGTCGGTGAAGAGGTTTCCAACTTTTCCAGCTTTTCATCACCATCATTCGTAACCTTCTCCTGATCCAGCCTAAAAGATCCTGGAACAGCTTTTTGGTCAGGCCTATTCGGAAGTAGTTGGCAAAGCCCCTTAATAGCGGGTTCAGTTCTTTAATATAGAAAGCTATACTTTGCCCTTTAGTTCTAGGGGTTAGTAGTTTTACTTTCTTTTTGAACCTCTTGATGCTTTTGTGGGATACCACTACTCCAAAGGGCTTTATTACCACACCTAGATAGTGAATGCCTTCTTCGAGGTTTGTCAGACTGCTCTTGTTTTTATTCACTTCTAACCGAAGCTCTTTTTCCAGATAACTCGTGGCTTTAGCCATATATTTTCCAGCTTGAGCTTTGGTTGGCGCAAACAACAAGACGTCATCGGCGAACCTCACCATTCGTATGCCTGAATTTTTCATATGCTGGTCGAATGCGTCCAGATAGATATTCATCAGGAGCGGTGAGATAATTCCCCCTTGTGGGCTCCCCTTCTTTGTAGGTGTGAAGCGCTCTCCATCGAGTGCGCCGGATTCTAAAAAGCTCCCTATCAGTTTAAGTATCTTTCCATCACTTACCCGTTTGCCCACGCTTTGCACTATCAGCCGATGGTCTAGAGTATCAAAACATTTGGATAAATCCATGTCTGCTACATGATCCAGACCATAGTACCGACTAAAGCGCTCTGCTTTGGCAATGGCGTGATGAGCACTTCGTTTAGGACGATACCCATAACTGGAGGGATGGAATTCGGGATCGAAGATAGGTTGCAACACATTAAGCAGCGATTGTTGTACAATACGATCTTTGATGGTTGGGATACCCAATCCTCTCTTGCTCCCGTCTGGTTTGTCGATATAGGCCCGCCTTACCGGCTGTGGCTTATACCTCCCCTCTTTCAGTTCCCTGGAGAGTTGGCACAAATTCTCCTCTAAAGCTGAACTAAAATCAGCTATACTTTGGTTATCCACTCCCTTGGCTCTGGAACCTTTATTTTTCCTTACCTCACGGTAGGCTTGTTCCAGTCTCGGTAATGCATATACCTTGTCTATAAGACTGTACCATTTTCGCATAATGAAACTTTCTCTTCTTTGCAGTACGGTTTATTTTCTTCAGCAGAATTAGATAGATTGTTTGTTCATAAGGTATACTGTTGTCTTTAGCACTGTGGCAATCTATAACAGTAAAAAAAAAAAAAAATCTTACTACTCAATGCTCGCGCGGATTAACAGCCAGAGTTAGCTCGTCACTCCTCTTTGCTGCAATTCCTCAGAATGTTTCAATTCCGATTGTCTTCGCTTATAGCTAATCCTTCTAAAGAACTTCCTGTACTTGATTTAACTTCATCCCTTCGCATCCGTCACATCTAATCTGTGACAGTCATTACAACTGATTATGCGATTCTTGTGTAATGTCATTCGGGTTTTCTCCTCCACGCTGTTACCAGTGCTTCTCAGGCCCAAATTTTCTCACTACTACGGACTCATCTGTCACCTGATTTTCCATAACAAATCCTTGTCTCTCGACTTGTTTCTGCTTAGCCTAGAAAGGCGAATAATCAGGCTTCCCCTGTTAAGCTAAAACATTCCTGGTAGTGAAGCCATCCGTTTTAACATATATTGCCATTCGGATTTTGGGCGTTGGCACTTTTTGCAACCTTACCCCCAATATATGCCAGAATCGGTTCGATTTCTCTATGTTCCACTAACTTGCTAAGTCTTCCTTTACACCCCACCGTTGCCAGTGACGCACTTGACTTCGCATTGCTCTTCCCTCCGATCAGGTGAGCAGACTTTCTTTCAAGTCCCGGAATTGTTTGCATGCAGGGCAAACAAAAAGCCCCGGAATTTCCGGGGCTTTTAAAGGTTGGTTAGTTAGCTAAGCGAATTAATTTTCGTCTTCTACTTCTTCCTCGTTAGTTTGGTAGTCATCTCTATCTTCAGGCTGACCTTGCTCATTCATAATAGTGAATTCGCTTCTACGGTTTACAGCATATTGCTCTTTGGTACAACCAGTTGGTTGGGTACAATCATTAAGCGGCATGCTTTCGCCATAACCTTTAGAGGTTAACCTATTACGGTCAATTCCATTCTCAACAAGATATTCCAGAGTAGAAGCTGCACGTCTTTCAGACAGTCCCATGTTATACTGGTCAGAACCTCTGGCATCAGCGTGAGAACCTATCTCAATGTCGATTGAAGGATATTTGTTCATAATGTCTACAACCTTATCTAAAGTGGGCTTAGATTCGTCCTTAATTGTTGCTTTATCAAAATCGAAGTAGATATTTCCTACTCCTCTAAGTTGTTGTCTTCCTGTTTCAGGATTGGTTTCTCGATCATCGTAATCAACAACTGGAGGCTCGTAGTCTTCGCGTTCAAATAAGTAAAGGTTGTCTGTTCCTCTTCTGTTAGAGGCAAAGTAACCTTTTTCGTCACCTTCTTTAATAACGAAAGCAAAGTCATCACGATTGGAGTTTACAGTCGCACCAAGGTTTTGAGCTTCTGAGAAATCTCCTTCACTTCTGAAAACATCCAGATTTCCGTATCCCTGGTGTCCATCTGAAGCGAAATAAAGAACATTCTCTTCGCTGATGTAGGGAAACTGCTCGCGCTGCGGCGTGTTAATTCCAGTACCAAGATTTTGTGGAGTTCCGTAAGTTCCGTCTTCATTAATATCTACTACATAGATATCGAAAGAGCCTTCGGAGCCCGGCATATCGCTGGCAAAGTATAGTTTGCTCTCATCTTCACTAAGGCTAGGGTGTTCGGTAGAGTACTCGTCGCTGGTGAATGGAAGCGCTTCGATGTTGGTCCAGGCCCCATCTACCAATTCAGCACGGTAAAGTTTAATGTGAGCAACTCGTACGCCTTCTTCGTTTTTCACTCTTTTTTCGCTGGTGCGATCAAAGTACATTACGGTTCCATCCTCATTAAATGTGGCAGAACTTTCGTGAGAATCTGTATTGATTTCTTCGGAAAAAAGGAGGATATCAACCAATTCACCCTCGTCGGTCATTTCTGCGCTATATAAATCTAAAGTAGGCTTCTTATTCCAGGGATAAATAGGACGTTCTTGATTTCTTGTAGAAGCAAAAACGATACGGTCCCCCATATAAGCAATTCCAAAATCGGCAGCTGCACTATTGTTCATAATCTGATCAGTAGTGTAAACATGAGGAGCGATAGTATCGAGTTCTCTCTGGAACTGATCAAAATCAACATCCTTTCCAGTGAATTCGCTCATATGCTCATCAGCCTCTTCATTTTCTCCAGTACCCCGTAATGCATGTGCAAATCTGAATCGGTACTCAGGAGATACTTCAGCTTCATGTCTTAGGAAAAGCAGTCGATAAGTCTCAACTGCATCTTCCATTTGGTTGGTGTAGAAATAGGCATCACCTAAGTTTTGCAATACCTCTTTGTCTTTATCTACAACCTGCTCATAAGCCTCTGCTGCATCGATAAGCGCCCGTTGCGCAAAAAGCTTATCGCCCTCTCTAATCTGGGAGCTCTGTCCAATGGCAGTAATGCTTATTAGCAATAATAAAAATGTATTATATATATTTTTCATGTTTCGCGGTTTTTAGAAGAATCTAGGTGATTTGTCGTATCCTTTTGTAAGGCCGAAGAGGTCGATGTCCCATAATAACATAACCTCATGGGTTCCTCCCACATTATACCCCAGGAAATCTGAAGTAAAATGATCATAGGCATAACCAACTCTTAAGGAAGGAGTGATCTTGAAGTTCACAAGTCCCGTAATAGTTTCGTTAAACCTGTACCCGATTCCAGCTTCCAGTCTGTCGTAAAGGAGCACGTTTGCAGTAACATCCACCGCTAATTGAGCCCCTTGAACAGCTCTTGCCATAAATGCAGGTTTTAGGCGTACATCCTGGCTTATATCAAAGACATAACCACCAGTTAGGTAATAGTGAATTTCTTCTTTACCCAATGCCTGAAGACCTTGTTCATTTTCAATGTATTTTGAAGTAAAAAGGTTGGGGGCAGAGGCACCTAAATAATAGTTGTCTCCGAACCAGAAAGCTCCTACACCAAATACAGGAAATACTTCATTTACATTTTGCAATGCTGGATCACCCGGATCGACTACAGAAAGACCTGCAAGATTAGCATCAAAGGTGCTTAAACCTCCCTTTAAACCAAAGGAAATTTTACTTGATTGTCCTGCTGGTAGTACATAAGCAAAATCGGCTGTGATATTGTTTTCTTTTACAATATTACCAATTTCATCATGCACAACGGTTAAGCCAAGTTCTACGCGTTCACTTACAGGGGTATGAGCGAAGAAGCTGAAGGTGCTTGGAGCACCCTCAACATCCTGCCATTGAGACCTGTAAATACCACCTAGGTTAAGCATACCGGGATTATCAGTAGCATACCCTGGGTTAATGACACTCATGTTGTACATGTACTGAGTGAACATTGGGTCTTGCTGAGCCATACCCTTAATAGAGAAAAGGATAATGCCCGCGAATATTAGATATTTTGTGATTGTTATTTTCATTTCTTTCTAGTGTTTATCCTTTTGATTATCTACTTAAGTATACTTTACCTTGTTTTGGTTCGGTACTTCCGTCGTTGAAATCAATCACGTAGAAGTAAACACCTACCGGTAACACATCGTCTCCAAAGGTACCTGATTGGTTAGCTGTTCCATCCCAAGCTGGGGTAGAGGCATTTCCTTTGTAAATCACATTACCCCATCGGTTAAAGATCTCAATAGAATAGTTTGGATATTCATTAGTGATATTTTCAATAATGAAGGTATCATTCCTGCCGTCTCCGTTTGGCGTAATCGCCTCTGGGTAAATGATAGGACAGTTCTCAACAGATACCGTTACAGCCAATCTTTGGGAACTTTCACATCCCGTTTCTCCGGTTAGGGTTGCGTAGTAAGTTCCTGAGGTTAGGGTAGTAGAAGTACCAAGAGCATTGGTTCCGTCTTCTGAATCATACCAGGTGATCTCACCGCTTTCCATTATTTCGGAATTAAGATCAGCAATGGTAGGATTATCGGCATCACAAAACTCCAGGTTTGTCGAACTAATTGTTGGCGCTTCGGAGTCGTTGACGCTAACAATAACTTCGGTAGCTTCAGATTCACATCCGTTGTCAGAAGTCACAGTTAAGTAATAAGGCCCATCTTCAAGTATGTCCTCTACTTCTACCATAGTGGTTAATTCAGCATCGGCATACCAGGTTTGTCCTTCTGCCACGGGAAGGTCGGCTCCAGTTGCCATCTCGATGGCACAGAAAGCATCCAATTCAGGAGCTGTTGGAGCGTCGGGAACTTCATTTACTGTAACAGTAAGAATGGAAGTTGCCACACCACAATCGTTGATTGGCTCAACAGTATAGGTCACCTCGTAAGATCCGGCACCCATCACACTGGCATCGAACATACCATCAACAAGGACTTCATCATTGTAGGTGAAATCACCTTCAGCTGATGCCTCTGCATCAAGGAAGTTGTAAAGGTTCTGCTCTCCATCGGTTTCACAGAAACTAGCAGTCATATCTTGACCTGCAGTTACGGTTTCCAGCACAGTGATTGTAAAGGTAGCAGAAGCTTCTCCTGTCACACAGGGTGAAGTTTCATCTAAAGTATAGGTTACTTCAAATTCACCTGCGCCTGTGGCAGAAGGACTAAACATTCCGTCTTCGTATCCCTCAAAATAGCCATTAGTATCGGCACCATCGGGTAAGAAAGAGTACAAGTCCTGATCGTCGTCGATGGAACAAAGCGTCACATCATCAATAGGATCGATTTCTGCAGGAATTGATTCGTATACTGTTACAGTTAAGACAGCTGAATCAGAACATTCTCCTTCGCTAATAGTATAAGTGGTAGTAAAATCACCGATCTCACTTTCATTGTTATACCAGTTTACCAATTCCTGAATGCTTGGGCTGAAAGTACCATCTCTGGAAACTCCCTCATCAAGCATATTCAAATAATATTCTCTAACTGTGGTAGAATTAGGGAACATTCCATTTTCAATATTAGCATTACAGATTGATGTTGACTTATCAGCTCCGGCATCTAAATCTCCAATTATAGTAACTGTAAATTCGACTGAATCTTCTCCGGTTACACAATCTACAGTTTCATCAACTACATAGGTATAATTAAATTCTCCTTCCCCGAGGTCTGATGTATTTATGGTACCATCGAAATCTTCGAAGTAACCATTTATATTGGCATCATCGCTTAGGTAGTCCCTAAGATCCATATCACCTTGTGAAAGACAGAATGTCAATTCAACATCCTCACCTGCTTCTGCTTCCTCAAGATTGGTGATAGTCAGGGAAATATTCGCTGAATCTTCACAGTTTTCATTAGAAACTGAATAAGAAGTTTCAAATGTGGCGCTTGGGGAATCCGGTGCGCTAACGTATGCAAAAATATCAGCAGCAAGGCTAGTTAAAGCCGGATCAAATTCTCCGTCCTGATCAACACCATCCACATCCACTATCGAATTAAACCAATCAATGGCGTCCTGTGGGTTTGCAATCATTTCTTGAGCTTCGGTAATACAGATTGTTTGAGCAAAATCATCACCCGCATTCGGAGCCTCTAGCACTTCAATGCTGAATACAGCCGAATCTACTCCCTCAACACATGCTGAAGAATCATCTACAACGTAATTGAATTCATAAAGACCTGCACCTTGCTCAGAAGGGCTAAATATTCCGTCTTCATAACCTTCAAAATATCCATTTGGATTAGCATCCTCACTTAATAAATTATATAAGTCCTGATCTTCCTCATTGGAACAAAAGGTGGTTTCGATATCTTCACCTGCATTAGCCTCGACAGCTTCAATTACTCTAATGGTAAGTTCAGCGGAATCTGAGCATTCTCCATCCTGCAGAGTATAAGTCGTTGTAAAATCACCAATGCCATCTTCATCATTTTGGTAAATTTCTAGCAATTCATCAATAGTAGGATCAAAAGTTCCATCTCGGCTTACACCGTCATCTAAAAGATCAAGATAATACTCTCTGATCTCTGGTTTTCCAGGAAACATTTCCTGTAAATCCGCCTGGCAAACAACACCAGTATTATCACTTCCTGCGTTTGCATCTCCTTCACTTACAGTAATTGTAAAGGTTGCTGAAGCAGTTCCTGTTACACAGGCAGTTTCGTCGGTAACGCTATAGGTGATTTCATAAGTACCTTCGCCTTCTACAGATGGATTAAATAAACCATCTTCATAACCTTCAAATGTACCATCTTCATTAGCATCATCACTGAGAAGGGCATAGAGGTCTTGTTCACCCGCACCAGTGCAGTAAGTAATGCTTTGGCCAACTCCTGCATTGGCTTCGATAGTTGGTATTACCCTTATTGTAAGTTCGAAAGATTCATTGTTTACGGTATACGTTGTGGTGAAATCTCCCAAACCATCATCATCATTATTGTAAATTTCTACCATTTCTTCTATTGTAGGATCGAATGTTCCTCCCTCATCTACGCCATCAGGAAGTAGATCTAAATAAAAGGCTCTGATTTCTGGTCTTCCTGGGAAAGTTTCCTGAACATCACTTTCACATACAATTCCTATCCCTGGTTCGTCCACAATTGGTTCATCCTTTTCGATCACCACTGTGAAGTTTAATACCTCACAAGAATTACCGGTATAAGAAATATTGTACGTTCCTTCTGGATTTTCCGGATCCAAACCTGCGAATGCTACTTCTAAAGCAGGATCAAAGTCATTTGGATCAGGTGATGGATCATCAAAATATGGCGCAAATCTGCTGGATATTTCATCTAACGCCTCAATGTTGGTCATGCCTTCAAATTCAGCAGGATCTATAGTAAGGGTGATATTTTCCTCATTGACCTCATTCACCTGGATGGTAAAGGTTGCCTCATCTGAACCATTTACACATGAATTATCCTCGTTTACGGAATAAGTAATTGTATAGGTACCTTCTCCTTCGACGGACGGATTAAAAATTCCATCTTCATAAGGAGTAGAAAATTCTCCTGTTGTCACAGCATCTGAACTTAGGAAGGTAGAAAGATCTATTTCCTCATCTTGTTCCACACAGTAGCTTAAGGTAACATCATCACCTGCTTCAGCATCTACTGCTGGAATAACGGTTGCGGTAAGCTCTACTGAATCTGTGCAATCATCTGCACCAATAGTATATGTAGTGGTGAAATCACCAACACCATCTGCATCATTTTGATACTGTGATATAAGCTGGTCAATAGTTGGATTAAAAGTTCCATCCCTTGGAACTCCTTCATCTAAAAGGTTAAGATAATATTCCTTAACTTCTGGTTCTCCAGGAAATATATCCTGCACATCGGACTCACAGATAACCCCGGTAGCATCTTCACCAGCATCGGGTCCTTCAACAAGTTCTACCGTAACTGCTGTCCTGTCTTCAACAGGAGTCTCACAAGGTGGCAGTGGACTGTTTCTATCATTGACCACTTGGCCAACATAGTAAGTCTGGCCATCGATTAATTCAGTGGATGTAGATAAAGGTGAATTGGCAAATTCGGAACGATACCATCTCAAAGCCTGAGTATCGGTATAAGTGCCACTGGCATCCAAATCTGCTATGGTAGCGCTCTCACAAAAAGTTTGGGTAGCGTCTGCAGTGGGGCCCTCAATAGGAGTTGGATTGAAGCCAACTGCTGTTCTTAAAGACGGGCAAATATCATTCTCCGCATCTTCTCCAGCTATTGGCACTTGGCCTACGAAGTAACTACCTCCTGCATCTAAGACTCCGGTATATGGAGTTTCTCCGAATTCAGAATCGTAGACTTCAATATCATAGCCGGTATCTGCTGTAAAGATAGTGGCAAGATCGGCTGCACTGAAATCTTCAGAAGCACATGTGGTGTATTCAAAACCAGGAGTCCGGTCATTGGTAAGCTCATTTAGAGGTCTTTGAGTACTGTTTACTGTGACTGTTACAGCAATTCTAGTACAGTCCCCGGAAGTTGAGCCAACATAGTAAGTAACTCCATCGGTTAGTAATTCAGACTCAGGAATGGGCTGCGTGTCATTGGTATTATCCGCAGTTTGGTAGATCGCATCCCCATCGGTCGAAATATCGCCGACAGTTTCCAAATAACAGAAGGTCTGTTCGGAATCGGTTCCTCCTTCTGTGGGGCACTGCCCAAATGAGGGCAAGGTTCCAATTAACATTACAAAGGCAAAAAGGAACCAATTCGTTCCCTTCCTCCCAAAAGTAAAATTTTGCATAGGCTAGGTGTTAATTTTAAATATTAGATTTAAACTGATTTAAGTAGCACAAATATTAAAATTATTTTTAACATTGGCAGTCTTATTGCATGCTAGTTTAACAATAATTAGCATTTATAGGTCGTTTTAAGAATTTGTAAGAATTCAGGAATGATAAATTGTTTCAATATTGGTCTAAATTTAAGAAAATTTTAATATATGAGGTTGTTTTTTAAAGGATTTTTCATTGCGTTTATCCTGGTTTCGCCTTTAGCTATGGCTCAGAGTTCCTTTGAGGATGGGGTAAAGTTGCTTGAAAATGGAGAAATACAGCGGGCAAAGAGTATTTTGCTAGAATTCAAGGAAAAAGAGGAGGCTATGGATCTTCTTGGTGATATTGCCAGTTATAATAAGAATTGGGATCTAGCAATTGAATATTATCGAGATCTGGTTAAAAAGAACCCGGATTCAGCCCACTATCATTATAAGTTAGGAGGTGCTCTTGGCATGAAAGCCATGGCAGGATCTAAATTCCGGGCAGCCCTTCTGGTTAATGAAATAAAGAAATCCTTGCTTGCTGCTGCCAAGCTTGATTCCGAACATGCTGGAGCTAGGCGAGCACTGGTGGAGTTCTATATGCAAATACCTTCACTTGTTGGTGGAGGAAAAACAGCCGCCATGAAATACGTTGATGAACTTAGTGACCTCAATAAGGTAGATGCTCATCTGGCCAAAGCTTATATCTATGACATGGAGGAGGAGCAGGAAGCATTTAAGGAAGAAATCGGAAAAGCTATAAAAGTTGCCGTGAATAATCCTGAGCTTGTCACCAGAAACTACATCAATTATGAATTAGGCCAGAGCGCAGCGGTTTTGAATATTTATCCTCAAAAAGCCTCAGCGTTTTTAGAACGATACATAGCCAATTACGATTATAAGGATTTAAAATCCCCGGCCTATGCTTATTTGCATCTTGCCAGAATTAAGGCCTTTCAAAATAAAAGGGAAGAAGCACTTAAAAATATCAATTTAGCACTTAGCCATAGAGTTATTTTTCCTGAGGCTGAAAAAGAAAAAATGCGCATTCTTCAAATGTAAATTTGTCTAATCTTCAGGCTTAAATAAGTATATTTGTTGAAAATTTTTGCTTTATGAATGTGCACTTTGTCGCGATTGGTGAAAGTGCAATGCAAAGTCTTGCCATTGCCTTACAAAACAAAGGATATCAAATTAACGGAAGCGATGAGGATATTAGTGATCCATCGGAGATTGCCTTGCGAGCTCATGAACTATATCCTCAAGCATTGGGCTGGTTTCCGGAAAAAATAACGACACAATTAGATGCCGTCATCCTGGGGCGAGAAGTAGGGGATGATAATCCTGAGTATAAACGAGCCAAAGAGCTCGGCTTAGAAATATATTCAGTTGCTGAGTTTATTTTTGAAATGTCAAGGGAGACGACCCGTGTGGTTATTGCTGGGAGCCAGGGAAGATCCGTTATTACCGCAATGGTTCTTCACGTGATGAATTACCATGGGAAGAGGGTGGATTTCATGCTTGAGACACCAATTTCCGGTTTTCAAGAAACGATAAATCTTAACCAAGAGAGTGATTTTATTGTGATTGAAGGCGATGAATCATCTGTATCTGCTTTTGACTCTCGACCGAAATTTCATCTTTACCAACCAAACATAGCTTTATTGAGCGGGATAGGCTGGGATAATGCTCCTGAGCAAGATACTGTCGGTCAGTCCCAGGTTTTTATCGATTCCATTGTAAACGGCGGTATCCTGGTTTATAATGAGGAGGATAAAAATCTTCCTGAAATGGCCGAAAAAACTGAAAACCCAATAAGAAAACATCCTTATTCCAGTCCAGAGTATCATGTCGTGGATAAAACTTTTATTCTTGATACCCCTGAAGGAGAGATGCCCTTGGAGATTTCCGGGCCACAAAATATCAATAATCTCGCCGGAGCCAAATGGATATGCCAACACATGGGGATTGATGAAGATGATTTCTATGAAGCAATTATCGATTTCAAAGTTATGGAAGAATAAGTAGGTTTCTAGGTATAAGTGATTCATTTTGAGGTTGATTAGGAGAGATATAAAAGTATTTTTTATCTTTAACAGGCCATGAAGAATGAACAACAATTAAATTTCAGTATTAAACAATGGGCAAAGGATGATCGTCCCCGGGAAAAACTAATCCAAAAAGGGAAGTTAAGCCTAAGTAATGCTGAATTGATTGCCATTCTTATTGGTTCAGGCAGTCCTAATGAAAGCGCGGTACAACTTAGTAAACGCATTTTAGCTTCCGGAAAGAATAAATTAAGTGAATTGGGGAAGTTTTCGGTTCAACAGCTGTGTAAATTCAAGGGGGTTGGTACAGCCAAAGCTGTGAGTATTATAGCAGCTATGGAATTAGGGCGTCGTCGACGTATCGAGGAAGCCATGGAGCGAAGAAAAATAACCTCGAGTACTTCCGTTTTTGAATTGATGCAACCAGTAATAGGGGAGCTTCCACACGAAGAATTCTGGATTATTTATCTAAATAATTCCAATAAAGTAATTGAACAGGTGCAGCTTAGTAAAGGGGGGATTACTGGAACTCTTGTGGATGTCCGGTTAACTCTCAAAAAAGCCCTAGAACTCTCGGCTACCTCCATTATTCTGGTTCATAACCATCCCTCGGGAACATTACGGGCCAGTCAGCCTGATAAACAACTTACCCGAAAGCTTAAGACTGCCGCCCAAAGTCTGGATATTAAAGTGCTGGATCATGTTATTGTAACTGAAAACGCCTATTTTAGCTTTGCCGATGAAGGTGTGCTTTAAAACCCAGGAATGCTTTTAATTTATACTCAGAAAATCACCCCAAGGATCATCTATATTTTTAAGCATATTTGCACAAATATGTTGGGGATTTCGATAAGATTTACTTCTAAAATTGAAGAATTTATAGCCCATGATGGAATGAAACTCTCCTATGGTAAACAGGCGCTTGGAAATGAGCTTTTTATTCAGAATACCGGTTTACTAATGGAGCAGGGGCTCTCCGAAGTAGAAATAAAAGTTCAGCCCTGGGGGGATAGTTTTTGTTTTTTTCCCGCTACTGAAAAAAGCGATCTTCCCTTTGATATTTTTGCAGCTTCTTTTTATTTGCTAAGCCGGTATGAGGAGTATTTACCCCATGTCAAGGATGAATATGGACGATTTCCAGCCTCTGAAAGTCTGGCAGAACAGGAGGGTTTTCTTCAAAGACCTGTAGTGGATGTTTGGGCCTATAACTTTCTCGAAGTCCTTCAACAGCGTTTTCCTGATCTCAATGAAAAAAAACGTCATTTTTCTGTACAAAGTATTATTGCAGTAGAACATGCCTTTAGCTATCGGAATAAAGGTTTTGTAAGGAGCCTTGTTGGAATGTTTATGGATCTGGTGAAACTTCAATTCGGGAAGGTGTTGGATAGGATACAGGTATTATTGCGATTCAAAAAAGATCCTTTCAATATTTTTGAGGATTTAATCTTCCTTATAAAAAAACACCGCTTAAAGCTTATTTTCTTGTTTCAGCTTAGTGATTTTACCGTTCATGACCGAAATATTAATCCCAACAGGATGCCGCATAGGTCGGTAATTAAATACGTTGCAGACTATACCATGGTGGGTTTGCTTCTGGGTTTTTATGCCTTACAGAATATTAAGACCCTAAGAAAGGAAAAGCTCAGACTGGAAGAAATTGTTCATTCTCCCTTGCAGGCTGTTTTGAATAGCAAATATAACCTGAGCCTTCCTGAACATTATAATAACTTAACCGAACTGGAAATTCCCGATGATTATTCTATGGGTTATCCTGATACACCTGGTTTTAGAGCGGGCACCTGTACGCCTTTTTTGTTTTATGACATCAATACCGAAGTTACTACACCTTTAAGAGTTCATTCTTACGCTTTTAATTCTAATATTCTGGAGAATGAGTTAAACGGAAAAATAAAAAGTGAGGTAGCTAAAATGTTGCGTGATGTCAAGGCAGTTAAAGGAAATTTCAATGCTATCTTTAAGAACCAGGATTTTTCGGATTATGCTAATAAAGAACTATATTATTCCATCTTAAAACAGATCCATGAAATTAAATAATATAGACCATATTTATTTTGATCTTGATCATACCCTGTGGGATTTTGATAAAAATTCAGCCCTGGCTTTCGAGCAGATATTTAGTAAAAGAAAAATCTCCATAAGGATTCAGGATTTTTTAGAAGTATATGTGCCAGTAAATTTTAAATACTGGGAATTATACCGGGACAATCAAGTAAGTAAAGAAGATTTGCGCATTGGGAGATTAAAAGATAGTTTTGAATTATTGCAAATGGATACTTCCACTAAAACTATTGAAGAACTCTCGGTGGACTATATCGAATATCTGCCTCAAAATAATCATTTGCTGGATGGGAGTCTGGAAATACTGAATTATCTGGAGGCTAATTACCAGCTTCATATCATTACCAACGGGTTCGAGGAAGTTCAGCATAAAAAGCTCTTTAATTCTGGCATTAGTAATTTTTTTGCCACCGTGACTACTTCGGAGGAAGCTGGTGTGAAGAAACCTCATTCCCTAATTTTCGAAACTGCCTTAAATAAAACCAGTGCTCTTCCCTCCCAAAGCCTTATGATTGGTGATAATCTTGTTGCCGATATAAAAGGCGCACTAGATTTTGGAATGAATTCGATTTACTTCGATTATTATCAGAAAAAGGAAAAAATCGATGTAAGACAAATTCAAACGTTAAATGAACTAAGAGACTATCTTTAGTAATATTTGTTTGTTAATTTCGTTAGGATTAGAACCCGAAATTAAACCGAATGTCTTTATCTGGTGGAGTAAATAAATTGATCCTATGCCTTTTTTGTAGCGTGGTTTTGACTGGATGTATCAAGGATATTGATCTTGATCAGGCCGATGAAATCAGTCTCAGCCCTGATATTGATGTCGACTTACTTATTTATGAAATTAACCAAGACTATTTTTATCAGTCAGAAAACAGTGTGTTTCAGCCGGTAATACGAGACACAGTACGCCTTGAGTTTTTGGATGATGATTATATTCAAAAAGACCTGACTGAGGTTGAACTCTATTTTAAACATGTCAATACTTTTTCCCAAAGCTTTACAAACACTGTGAAGTTCCTTTCTGAAGGGGGAAGGGAACAAATTTTTATCCAGTATGAGGTGTCGCCTGGCGGACTTAATAGTCCAAAAGAAACGGAATATACTGAAATCATTGAGGAAAACCGTATTCACCTAATTCGGAATTCGATTCAAATGGTTGTAGAGCTTGAGGCTCACTCAAATTCGGAAGAATTTAGAGGAGAACTGGATTTCGCATCAACGGGGTTGTTTAAGTTTGCTTTTTAGATATGCGATGCTGGGTCCTAATCACATGCCTTTTATACTTTTCACTGCTTAACGCACAAAACAAACCCCTGCTCTATAATGTGGATGATCTTCCGCAAAGTTTATTGTTAAATCCTGGTGCACAGATAGATTTCAAAGGACATGTTGGTTTGCCGTTTTTATCTCAAATTCACTTTTCTGCAGGGACAAGCGGAGTTAGTTTGCACGATATTTTTAGAGATGATGGGACAAATATCAATAACAGGATTAGGGAAGCCATGCACAGTATGACTTCTTATGACCATTTTACAATTAACGAGCAGGTGGGGATTATTTCTCTGGGCTGGCAATTAGACCGACGGAATTATCTTTCCACTGGAATTTACCAGGAACTGGATTTCTTCTCCTACTTTCCTAAAGATCTGGCGATACTGGTCAATGAAGGGAATGCCAATTATATCAATGATGTTTTTGATTTTTCCCAGGCGGCTTTTACCGGTGAAATTATGACAGTTTATCATCTAGGGCTTAATCACCGTTTCGATCAAAAGCTTACCGTTGGAGTGCGCGGGAAATTGTACTCAGGCATATTTAATGCTGAAAGTACCGGGAATACAGGTACTTTTACCACCATTACCACCCCGAAAGGTCCAAATAAATATCGGCACATTGTTGAGAATATGGATGTTCAGGTCAATACTTCAGGTTTTGCTTCATTAAATGAAGAAGAAGGAATGACTGTGGAAGAAGGTACGGCCGAATTGCTAAAACGTTCTTTTTTTGGTGGCAATATGGGAGTGGGCATGGACCTTGGATTAAGCTATCTGGTAAATGAGCAGTTGGTGGTTACCGCGGCGGTTCAGGATATTGGGGTAATGTTTCAAAGGCAGGATGTGGAAAATTATCACTACTACGGATCTTATCAAATTGATGGTTTGGAACCGCTTTTTCCTGAGCTTGATGAAACGGGTGGTGCCATTCCCTACTGGGATATTTTTGAAGATGAAGTGGACCGCAACTTAATTGATAGAACCTTTAATGATTCTTATGTTACGTGGCGACCAGCGAAAATGAATCTCTCTGTGGAATACGGGTTTGGCCAGGCCTTTCTTCCCTGTAATTACCTAACGGTTAATAAAGTTAGATATATGAATCAGATAGGGATGAACCTTGCAGGGGTGTGGCGCCCTCGCGGACTGGTATATGCCTTTACCACTTACTGGGATAAGAAACTTACTGAAAAACAACGGTTCAGAATAGCCCATACTTTAGATGATTATTCCTTTGCTAATTTCGGTCTTCTGTATTCGGTGACTTTTAATAAATTTAATCTTTACCTTGCAGCCAATAATTTACTTGGATTCCGTAACCTGGCAAAAGCCAGAAGTACCTCGATACAAATGGGGATGCAAATGGTTTTCAAAGATCTTTAAAATTAATGCTATGAAAATATTGCTTTTTTCTCTACTTATTTTTTTGAGCTTTCAGGGTTTGAATGCTCAAAATCTCAATAATTATAAATATATAATTATTCCGGAAAGCTTTGAATTTTCCAAAGAAAAGAACCAGTACCAACTAAATTCCCTGTTAAAGTTTCTTTTTGAGAGAGAGGGGTTTGAAACCCTGATGGACAAAGCTAATCGCCCAGTTGATTTACAACGAGATCCTTGTCTTGGCCTTGATGCTGATGTAACAGATGATTCAGGTCTTTTTACTACGAGAATGAAAATTAACCTGGAAGATTGCCGCGGAAACTTAATCTTTACTTCAGAAGAAGGAACGAGCCGGGAAAAGGATTATAGAACTGCCTGGCACGAATCTCTTAGGGAAGCATTCAAATCGGTAGAAGGTTTGAATTATAATTATGAAGGTAATGCTGCCACTGAAACGCCAACTGTAATGGTTGTTGGTCAGGCACCTGTTGAAGCCTTGCGAAAAGAAAAACAATCTCCCGAGCCTTCTTTTGAACTTAAAACGGGAAATACAAAAGAAAAGACCCTGAAGAATGAATATCTAAAAAGATTCGAAAAGGAAGGAGCTCATTTTATACTTAAGGAGAACGAGAATGGCTTTGCCTTATACCAACAAGATATGGATGAACCATTCGCACTGCTCATCCGTTCACAGGAAGCCGGTAGCTTTATTTATAATTCGGTCACCAAACAGGGAATTGCTACATTTTCTAGTACTGGTGATCTAGTGGTTGAACATTTCGATGCCAGTAAAGGAGTGTCTATAAAAACCCTTTACAGTTTAGTAAAAGACTAATAATTATACTTGGTTTTCCATCGTTTTTTTAGGAATTCACGTTGGGCATTTTCGCGTGGGTTGTTTCCTGGGTCGTATAGTTGAGTGCCTTTAATCTGGTCCGGCAGGAATTCGGTTTCGGTGAAATTATTTTCATAATTATGGGCGTACTTGTAATCCTTTCCGTAGCCAATATCTTTCATAAGCTTGGTTGGGGCATTTCTTATGGCTAGTGGAACTGAAAGGTTTCCGGTCTTTTTCACCAAAGACTGTGCATTGTTAATGGCCATGTATGCCGCGTTGCTTTTAGGAGAAGTTGCCAGGTAGGTAGCGCATTGACTTAAAATGATACGACTTTCTGGAAACCCAATGGTACTTACAGCCTGGAAGGTGTTATTTGCGATGACTAAGGCGGTGGGATTAGCATTTCCGATATCTTCACTGGCCAGGATAAGTAATCTTCTGGCTATGAATTTGACATCTTCCCCACCTTCAATCATTCTGGCAAGCCAGTAAACAGCCCCGTTGGGGTCACTCCCTCTTATGGATTTTATAAATGCTGAAACTATATCATAATGTTGTTCTCCGGCCTTATCATAGAGAACAGTATTCTGTTGGACTTTTTCCAGGACCATCTTATTGGTGATTGCAGTACCTCTTTCCGTAGCATTAACTAAAATTTCAAAAATGTTGAGCAGTTTTCTGGCATCACCTCCGCTTAAGCGGATCAAGGCTTCCGTTTCCTTTAATTTAACTTCTCTTGAGGCTATATATTTATCTTCCTTTATCGCACGATGTAATAGTGCGATGAGGTCTTGCTGAGAAAAAGGTTTGAGGATATATACCTGGCAACGTGATAGGAGGGCAGAGATCACCTCGAAACTCGGATTTTCAGTTGTTGCTCCTATTAAAGTGACCCAGCCTTTTTCAACAGCCCCCAGGAGTGAATCTTGTTGCGATTTGCTAAAACGATGAATTTCATCTATAAATAGAATAGGATTTTTAGTTGTAAATAAGCCATCACTCTTTTTCGCCTTTTCAATAACTTCCCGTACATCCTTCACCCCACTACTAATAGCACTTAGCGTATAGAATGGACGATCGGTTTCGTTGGAAATTATGGTAGCTAAAGTAGTTTTTCCAACCCCTGGAGGGCCCCAGAGTAGGAGGGAGGGAATGTTTCCTGATTTTATTTGTTGTCTTAAGGCACCTTTAGGTCCTACCAAATGTTGCTGACTTAAATATTGGTCTAAATTTTTGGGTCGTAATCTTTCTGCTAATGGTTCATTCATCTGACAAAATTAGTAAATTGGATAACACTTTGTCACTATTAATGGATATGGTTAATTTTTTGTGGATAATACCTTAAAATCGCGTTTTGAAGCAGGCTGAATCTTTCGTTTTTTCCACTAGGGTTGTGGGTTATCCTATACTCTTTGTTCTTCTTATCTGGCTGGTATTCTGGTTTGAAGTTAGGTTTAATGTAAATCTTAATATTTATGGAGTACGGCCTAGGGAAATCTCGGGACTTAGAGGAATTTTGTTCTCCCCATTTATTCATGGTGATCTGAAGCATTTATTCAATAATTCTATACCACTACTGGTGCTCTCAATGTCATTGTTTTATTTCTATCGGAAAATAAGCTGGCATGTACTTTTGGTTGGATTACTGGTAACAGGGCTTTTGACTTGGATTATTGGTCGGCCTTCAAACCATATTGGAGCTAGTGGCGTTATTTATATGCTTGCAGCCTTTTTATTTTTTAAAGGAGTTTTCTCAGGGTATTTTCGTCTGATTGCCCTTTCGTTAATCGTGGTTTTTCTTTATGGGGGGATGTTATGGTATGTAGCTCCTATAGAACCAGGTATTTCCTGGGAGGGGCATCTCTCCGGTTTGATTACCGGTTTCGTACTGTCCCTTATATACAGGAAGAACATTGCCAAAAAACCTAAATATGAATGGGAGAAACCGGAATATAACGAAGAAAATGACCTGTTTATGCAACATTTCGACGAAAATGGAAATTTCGTTGAGCAACTACCCGAAGATCAGGTCGAGGAAATCGAGGAAGAAGAGCCGAAGACAATTAGGTATAAATACTTCTATCGGGAAGCTCCCAAAAAGGAGGATCAAGAAAATAAATCTTAATTTAATTTAGTTCCTTTGTCGGACTGCTTCATAAAGAATTGCGCCACAGGCCACTGAAACATTTAAGGATTCAATGCTTCCCAACATAGGAAGTTTAGCTTTAACATCTGCCGCATTCAAAATAGAATTAGAGACTCCTTTAGCTTCGTTTCCCATTACAAGAGCACTTGCTTTTTTAAAGTCTACCTGGTAGATTGTATCATTTGTTTTTTCGGTGGCCGCGATTACCTGAACATCTGATGCCTGAAGATAATAAAGAGCATCTTTAATGTGGTTAACCTTGCAAAGCCTGATATTGAAAACGGCCCCTGCCGAAGTCTTGACGGTATCGGCATTGACAGGAGCTGAACCTTTTTCAGGAAAAATTATCGCATTCACCCCAGTGCATACCGCGGTTCGGATGATAGCGCCAAAATTCCTTGCGTCAGTAATTTGATCCAGTAAGAGAAATAGAGGAGTGGATGTTTCTTTAAAAGCTTCTTCTACCACTTCTTCAATAGATTTGAAACTCACAGGGGAAATTGAGGCTACTACTCCCTGGTGATTTCCTTTTGCCAGTTTGTTGAGCTTTTCTACGGGAACATAAGAAAGATTATAGGCGCCTTTGCTGAGCTGCTGATTTAATTCCTGAAATAAAGGGCCTGAGAGTCCTTTTTGAATATATATTTTATCGATAGCTTTTCCGCTTTGGATGGCTTCAATAACGGAGCGGATACCGAAGATTTTTGTGTTCTCTTCCATACGGCAAAGGTAAGTTTTAATAATAAAAAGAGGGAAATTTTAAAGGACTTTGATGGTTATTTTCCCTGTTATTGAAAACAAAAAAGGCTGCCCGATTAAGGCAGCCTTTGAATATCAATGAAAACTACTACTAGTTATCCCAGAAAAGAGGGGTTTGTTGCGTATCTCCTCCAATTGCAGAAGAAGCAGCTTCGTAGTTAGCTTCGTTAAGGTTCTGTTCATTCACTGGATAAGTGTAACGAAGAGGCACTGGATTACCTGTTTGTTCAGGAAGGTTTAATTCCGGTGCATCAAATTTTCTCCACACGCTCCAACCTTCTAATGGATTGTCGAACATAGCAATCCAGAACTGGGTGCCTAATTGCTCTAAGGTGCCATCGAAAGCAACCTCTGGTTGTGAAAGATATCCAGAAACATCTACACCTTCTCCTAACCAGTATTCCATGGATGCAGTAATTCCTTCTTCGTAATACCACTGGGCATCATTATCCAAACTGGCTCCTTCCATTGCTGCATAGGCAAGGTGGAAGTTTAGTTCAGCATAATCCATTAGGATTCCAACGTGAGTCGGCTCTCTGAATTCTTCCCCTATGTGGGTATAGCTCTGGAACGAGTTACTTCCTCCATAGATTCCTCCAGTATAAGGAACGATATTGTCATCGAAATATACCATTCTTCGTGGATCTTCAAGTTCGTTCATTACATCTACTATGGTATTAGCAGCAACGTAGTCAGAACGTCCACTTTGTACCAGGTCGACCCATAATGGGTTGGTGTTAGGTGGTGAAGACTGGTATTCCATTGTAGCATTATCAGCGTTAGATTCAAATACTCCTCTGCCTACAGCTTCTTCTACTTCACTCCAGTTATCTGTCCTTGCGGCTAAACGAACTTGTAATGAGTTGGCAAATTTCTGCCATTTTCCCATATCACCTCCATAGATAACATCAGAACCTGCGAATCCCTGCCCTGCACCTAGGTTAGAATGAGCTGATTCAAGTCTAGATAGAAGGTCCTCATATATTGTTGCAGCATCATCATATGCCGGTAAGGAGTTTTCCTTTCCGTTTAATGCTTCAGTATAAGGGATATCCCCAAAGCTATCTACAAGTATTTGCCATGCATATACTTCAAGAACCTCAATCTGACCAACTCTAGCAGATATTTCGGAGGCATCAAGATTCTCATTAGCCTGAACCCTTTCCTTTGCATCCTGCAGGTTAAACAATACATTTCTGTATAGTATAGACCAGTGGTTTTGAGGAATATTACGGTTATTCAGGTCATAGTTAGGTTCATCCAGATACGTAGTCGCGGTTAAATATTGTGCGATAAACCTGGAAATATTTAGGTTTACGTTAGGACTGGCCAACTGATCAGCCAGGTTGACAGATGCAGAAGTAAAAAGGAAATCTGCAGCAACCTCTGTTGGGTTTTTCGGATCTCTGTTGAGATCTTCATATTGCTCATCGGTCTGGCAAGACCATAAAGTTGAAAGAGCAATAAATGTTATTAAAAGTTTCTTCATGATAATATTTTAATTAAAAGTTAAGTTTCACACTTGCACCAATTTCTTTAAATGCAGGATATGCACCTGATTGGTATCCCTGGATGTTACCAGCACTAAGACCTGCCTCCGGATCGGAGTAAGGAATATTTTTGTGGATAATCCAAAGGTTTCTTCCTACCACAGAAATAGAAGCTCTTGTGAAAGGTAGTCTTTCAATCACATCATCTCCGAAAGCATAAGTAAGGCTAGCTTCTCTCAGCTTTACAAAGGATGCATCATATACGTGACCTTTATTGGCGTCACGAACATATCCGTAAGGACTGTAAACGTCACCTGCATCAACTCTTGTTGTGTTTGGCTGACCATCTTCAGTTACCCCTTCTAGGATTACACCACCACCATCTTCTACTGGATCCCTTAATGGGTTTCCAAGTTCGTTTAATCCGGCAGTTCTGTCATAAATTCCGGTAGCAAAACCATACCAGGTATCAAGGGAGAATATATCTCCTCCTTCCTGTACATCAATAAGGAAGTCTAGACTTAGGTTTTTGTACTGGAAAGTGTTGGATACACCTCCGGTCCAGTCTGGTTGGATATTTCCGATGATCTCATTGGAAGTTGCCGATCTTAAGTAGTAACCAGAATCGTTCACGATTCGGTTTCCGTTATCGTCATAAACGTAATCTCTACCTCTAATTGCACCGTAAGGCTCTCCAGGAGCAGCATTTATAGAAACACCACCTTGTAAAGCAGCTAATTCTAGGTTATTAATTCCAGGAGCAAGCTCAAGAACCTCACTGCGGTTGCGAGCCCAGTTAATGTTCATGTTCCAGTTGAAGTCTTCAGTTCTAATAGGGTTAAGGTTTAAAGAAACTTCAATACCCTTATTTTCGATGGTACCTGCATTCAGCCATACCCGGCCGAAACCTGTGGCATTTGAAACCGGTACAGGAGTAATTTGGTCCTCTGTTTGAGTGTTGTAATAGGATACATCAAAACCAACTCTTCTGTCTAGGAAGTTTGCTTCTAAACCAAGCTCGTAAGATTTCGCTCTTTCAGGAACAAGTTCAATATTATTCAAGCTGAAATTGTTACTTGCAATCCCTTGTCCTGCAAATGGTGCAGAAATAGTATAGGTATTAAACACGTTGTAAGGATTAGTATCACTACCAACCTCAGCATAGTTAGCTCTTAACTTTGCAAAGTTAAGCCAATCCGCATTAAGGGCATTAGTAAGGATAATACTTGTAGAGACAGATGGATAATAGAAGGTATTATCATCCTTAGGTAGTGTAGAAGAACGGTCTCTTCTTATTGTACCTTCTACAAAATAAGTATCCTGATAACCAAATCCTACACGGGCGTAAAGACCGTCTACCATACTGGTAGCGTCATATTCGCTTGGCGGGTTAAGAGGATCAGCACTGTTTGAAAGCGCATAGAATCCAGGAGCATTAAGTCCACCATTGGTAGATGCTCTAATAGATTTGTTTTGATTTCTTCTAAGGTTCCAACCTAAGTTACCGTCAAGGTTTAGATCCGTCGCGATATCATGGTTGAAGTTAAGGATTACATCGTAGTTGTATTCAGCCACACGATTGTTGTAACGAGTGTAACCAGAAACACCAGAGCTTCCTACATTTCTTCTTTCTTCCTGGATTTCATCATAAGTGTCAAAGGAGAAACGTCCTAATACACTAAAGATGTCATTTATCTCGTAGTCCAGATTGATATTTCCTATATACCTGTTACGTGTATCTGTCTGGAAGTTTTCATAACGAGTCCAGTATGGGTTATCCATATAGATAGGAGTCCTGTTGGTTGGGCTGTTAGGGTTCCAGGTGATATTTTCACCGGTTTGGAAATAAGCATCCCTTTGCTCGTATAGGTCTACGTTAGTTTGGTACCACTGGCGGAAAGACTGCATTATGTTTTCAGAGTCGTAACCAGTTCCATACCTACCTCTACCATCACTCTTGATATAGGTAACATTTGTATTTACACTGAATTCATCCGTGAAGTCATGTCCACCGGCAAATTTAATAGTGTTTCGTTTCATCCTTGCATTGGGTAAATTCCCATCCTGATACATGTTAGTGAAACCTAGCCTAAAGCTACTCTTGTCTGTTCCTCCGTCTAAAGCCACAGAGTTGATAGCAGTTGATCCGGTTTCCCAAATGTCGTTAGGAGTGTGCTCTCCGGCAACCCAAGGAGTCGCTTGTTGGTAGGTGTCTAATTGTGGATAAATAGAATTCCACTGGTATATCATTCGATTAGGATCGAATGGTGCACCAAAAGAAGCATCCTCGGTAAAAGGAGTAGTTTCATCGAGATTTCCATCACCGTCTACATCGTATAGGCTAAAGAAGCCATCATCAGATGCGTAATACTGTCCGTAACCAGCACCATATTCGTCCTGGTATTTAGGAAGAGTCTCTTCGTCTGCACGACTGGTCATTAAAGTAGAGTTGATAGAGATACCAATTCCTTTACCTTTTTGTCCTTTTTTAGTTTCGATGATGATCACACCGTTTGCAGCTCGTGCTCCATAAAGAGCGGTAGCGGCAGCACCTTTAAGTACGTTCATTGAAGCGATGTCATCCGGATTGATGTCCGCTGCAGCATTACCGTAGTCATACCCACCTCTACCTCTTCGTTGGTCTGAAGTGTTTGGAGTGGCATTGCTTATTGGTGTACCGTCAATTACGAATAAAGCCTGGTTGTTTCCTGTAAGAGAGGAGTTACCACGAATTACGATATCGGAAGAACCACCCATTGTACCCGAAGACTTCACTTTAAGCCCTGCTACTTTACCAGAAAGCGAGTTCATAAAGTTAGTGGTTGGTACATCAGATACTTCAGATCCGTCTACTTCCTGGGTTGCATATCCCAGAGATTTTTTCTCCCTTTGGATTCCCAGTGCTGTTACTACAACTTCTTCAAGTTGCGCTGCATCAGCTTCTAATACAACATCAATTGTTGTATTGTTTCCTATCGGATACTCTGCAGTTTGCAGACCCACGAAAGAGAACACTAAAACATCGCCTTCATTGGCGGTGATAGAGTAATTTCCGTCAAAATCGGTTTGGGTACCAGCGCTGGTGCCCTTTACTAAAACGTTTACCCCTGGTAGCGGAAGACCATCTTCATCGGTCACCGTACCGGTAATCGTTTGTTCTTGTGCAAAAGTAATTTGCACAACAAACGCTAGTAATAGCGTTAAAATACTACTAAACTTTGTTTTCATTTTAAAATTTGTTTGAATTAGCCAACGCCAAATGTGCTAATAAATGGTTAATTATACAAGCTTTTGTTTCTTAAAATGATTTGAAACCTTAGTATTTTCGTAAAAAAACCTTCTAGAGGGTTCTTTTTCAGTCTGTGACAGGGTTTTTAAGGAGATGTTAATGTTTTTGTCAGAACTATTCAAAAACCTTTATGAAGCCCTTGTTTTATTGAATTTATGCTAATTGATCAACCTGGTGTTTTTTTTACCTTAATATATAGGTAGTTTAAGGGGGATTTCTGGAATTTAATTTGCCTTACAGAGCCGCTTGAAAATTAATTGATTATGGATTTGAAAACTTAGTTTTTATTTCTACATTTGCAAACCCTAAAAAATAGGGAGTAATTTAAAAATTAATTAGGTAAAAGAAATTATGCCAACAATTTCACAATTAGTACGAAAAGGAAGAGCCAAGATTACCAAGAAGAGTAAATCGGCTGCTTTGGATTCGTGTCCTCAAAGAAGAGGTGTGTGTACCCGTGTGTATACTACCACTCCTAAGAAACCTAATTCGGCTATGCGTAAAGTAGCCAGGGTAAGGTTGACCAATGGAAAAGAAGTTAACGCTTATATTCCAGGAGAAGGACACAATTTGCAGGAGCACTCGATAGTATTGGTTAGAGGCGGAAGGGTTAAAGATTTGCCAGGTGTTAGGTATCACATTGTTCGTGGAGCTTTGGATACAGCCGGTGTTGAGGGAAGAACTCAGCGCAGGTCGAAATACGGTGCAAAACGCCCTAAGAAGTAATTAAAAACTTTTAATGTAAAGAAATGAGAAAAAGACAGGCGAAAAAGAGACCGCTTTTACCAGATCCAAAGTTTAACGATCAACTTGTTACACGTTTTGTGAACATGATGATGTGGGATGGTAAGAAATCGGTAGCCTTTAAAATTTTCTATGACGCAATGGAAATTGTTGAAGAGAAAAAACAAGACGAAGAGAAAACTGCTTTAGAGGTCTGGAAAGATGCTTTATCTAACGTTATGCCTCACGTAGAAGTGAGAAGTAGACGTGTTGGGGGAGCTACTTTTCAAATCCCAATGCAGATCAGACCAGACAGGAAAGTGTCAACAGCTATGAAATGGCTGATTAGTTTCTCTAGAAAGAGAAATGAAAAAGCTATGGCGCAAAAACTTGCCGCGGAGGTCCTAGCTGCTGCTAAAGAAGAAGGTGCTGCAGTTAAGAAAAGAGTGGATACTCATAAAATGGCTGAAGCCAATAAAGCATTCTCTCACTTTAGATTCTAAGAAAAATGGCACAAAGAGATTTAAAATTTACTAGAAATATAGGAATTGCAGCGCATATTGATGCCGGGAAAACCACCACCACGGAACGTATTCTTTATTATACAGGGATAAGCCATAAGATTGGTGAGGTTCACGACGGTGCTGCAACAATGGACTGGATGGAACAGGAGCAGGAGAGAGGTATAACCATTACTTCTGCTGCAACTCACTGTAAGTGGATGTATCGCGATCAGGAGTTCACTGTAAATATAATTGATACCCCAGGTCACGTTGACTTTACTGTGGAAGTAGAGCGTTCTTTGCGTGTACTTGATGGAGTTGTTGCTTTGTTTAGTGCTGTGGATGGGGTTGAGCCTCAAAGTGAAACAGTGTGGAGACAGGCAGATAAATATAAAGTTCCTCGATTAGGATTCGTTAATAAAATGGATCGTCAGGGGGCTGATTTCTTTAATGTGTGTAAGCAGGTTAGAGAAATGTTAGGGGGGAACCCTGTACCGCTTCAGGTTCCAATTGGAGAAGAAGCTGACTTTAAAGGTGTGGTAGACCTTATATCTAAAAAAGCGATCATTTGGAATGATGAGGATCACGGGATGACCTATGACACCATCGATATTCCTGAGGAGCTTGCTGATGATGTGAATAAATACCGCGCGGAATTAGTAGAAGCTGTAGCTGAATATGATGAGGCCTTAATGGAAAAGTTCTTTGAAGATGAAAACTCCATTACTGAGGATGAGATTATCGCTGCCCTTAGAGCTGCAACTATAGATATGTCGATCATACCGATGATGTGTGGTTCTGCTTTTAAAAACAAAGGAGTTCAGGCAATGCTTGATGCCGTGATGAGATATCTTCCTTCGCCGGTGGATGTTGAAGCCATCGTCGGTGTAAATCCTGAAACTAACGAGGAGGAAAGTCGTAAACCACATGTGGACTCACCATTCTCTGCACTTGCATTTAAAATTGCTACCGATCCTTTCGTAGGTCGTTTGGCATTCTTTAGAGTGTATTCTGGAGCTCTTGATGCAGGATCTTATGTGCTTAATAATCGTTCCGGTAAAAAAGAACGTATCTCACGGATCTATCAGATGCACTCCAATAAACAAGAGCCAATAAATAAAATTGAAGCTGGTGATATCGGAGCTGCCGTTGGTTTCAAAGATATTAAGACCGGTGATACCCTTACCGACGAAAAACATCCTATTGTTCTTGAGTCTATGTCTTTTCCTGCTCCAGTAATCGGTATTGCAGTAGAGCCAAAGACCAAGGCTGATGTTGAGAAAATGGGAATGGCCTTAGGAAAACTGGCTGAAGAAGACCCGACCTTTACTGTTCGTACTGATGAAGCTTCAGGTCAAACTATTATATCCGGTATGGGTGAGCTACACCTGGATATTATTATAGACCGTATGCGTCGTGAGTTTAAGGTGGAAGTTAATGTTGGTCAGCCTCAGGTTGAGTACAAAGAAGCTGTGACCAGGACTGCAGACCATCGTGAAGTATACAAAAAACAAACTGGTGGTAGAGGTAAATTTGCTGATATCGTATTTACTTTAGGACCAGCGGATGAGGATTTTGAAGGAGAAGGACTTCAGTTTGTTGATGAGATCAAAGGAGGTCGTATCCCTAAAGAATTTGTTCCTTCTGTAGAGAAAGGCTTTAAAGAGGCTATGAAGAATGGTCCTTTAGCTGGGTTTACCATGGATAGTCTAAAGGTAACCCTTAAGGATGGATCTTTTCACCCTGTGGATTCTGATCAGTTATCCTTCGAACTTGCTGCTAAGTTAGGGTATAAGGAAGCTGCAAAAAAAGCAGGTTCTGTGATTCTTGAGCCGATTATGAAGGTGGAGGTAGTTACTCCAGAAGAGAATATGGGTGATATTGTAGGTGATCTTAACAGGAGAAGAGGTCAGGTTAACAATATGTCAGACAGGTCTGGAGCTAAAATTGTTAAAGCTGAAGTGCCGCTTTCTGAAATGTTTGGTTATGTGACCACATTGAGAACGCTTTCTTCAGGTAGAGCAACCTCAACCATGGAATTCTCTCACTATGCCGAAACACCTTCAAATGTTTCTGAAGAAGTAATTAAGGCAGCAAAGGGTACAAACGAATAATCTTAGGAAAATGAGTCAGAAAATTAGAATAAAACTAAAATCCTACGATCATAACCTAGTTGATAAGTCAGCTGAAAAGATCGTAAAAACCGTAAAAACTACGGGTGCAGTGGTAACAGGACCAATTCCTTTGCCTACGCATAAAAAACTTTTTACTGTTTTACGTTCTCCTCACGTAAACAAGAAGTCAAGAGAGCAATTTCAGCTTAGCTCTTATAAGAGGCTTCTTGATATCTACAGTTCCTCTTCAAAAACCATCGATGCGTTGATGAAGCTTGAACTGCCAAGTGGGGTTGAAGTAGAGATTAAGGTATAAGTCTTTTTCACAAGGGATGGATCCTTAAGTATCTGTGTCCTAGTGGAAATTTACATGTCCTGAGCAGTTGGCGAGGGAAAAACGGAGAAAGATACATTCAGGGCGAAAGTATTTTTCTGCCCTGAATTTTTTTAAATAAATAAGTAATAATCAAAAATTAATTATGTCTGGGTTAATAGGAAAAAAAATAGGCATGACCAGTATTTTCGATGAGAACGGGAAGAATATCCCTTGTACCGTAATTGAAGCAGGTCCATGCGTAATTACCCAAGTCAGAACCAAAGAGGTTGACGGGTACGAAGCACTTCAACTTGGTTTCGATGACAAAAAGACTGCCAACAAAGCTGCTGAAGGGCATGCTAAGAAAGCGGGAAGCGCTGCAAAGCGTAAAGTCGTGGAATTCCAGGGATTTGAAGGAGATTTTAAATTAGGTGATGCTATCACTGTGGAGCACTTTAAAGAAGGGGAATTTGTAGATGTTTCCGGTACTTCTAAAGGTAAAGGTTTCCAGGGGGTAGTAAAGAGACACGGCTTTGGTGGTGTGGGACAAGCAACCCACGGACAACATAACCGTTTAAGAGCTCCAGGTTCTATTGGTGCAGCATCTTATCCAGCGAGAGTTTTCAAAGGTATGAAGATGGCCGGTAGAATGGGTGGAGATAAAGTGAAAGTAGAAAACCTGAGAGTTTTGAAAGTGGTTACAGATAAGAACCTTCTCGTAGTGAAAGGTGCTGTTCCAGGTCACAAAAACTCATACGTAATCATTAGCAAGTAATGGAAGTAGCAGTTGTAGATATAAAAGGAAAAGAAACAGGCAGAAAAGCGAAGCTTTCTGATGCTGTATTCGCAATAGAGCCTAACGAACATGCTGTTTATCTTGATGTAAAACAATATCTGGCTAATCAACGCCAGGGAACTCACAAAGCCAAGGAGCGGGCTGAGATCAGTGGGAGTACCCGGAAGATCAAGAAGCAAAAAGGAACCGGTACGGCTCGTGCAGGAAGTATAAAATCTCCTATTTTTAAAGGTGGTGGACGAGTTTTTGGTCCTAGACCGAGAAATTATGGTTTCAAATTGAATAAAAACCTTAAACGTCTTGCCAGAAAATCGGCTTTGACAATTAAGGCAAAAGGAAATGCGATCACCGTTGTAGAAGATTTTTCCTTTGATGCACCAAAGACGAAAAATTATCTCGAATTTTTGAAAGCCCTTGGTATTCAGGACAAAAAATCTCTGATAGTATTGGGCGAGTCAAATAAAAACGTATATTTGTCGTCACGTAATTTGAAGGGCTCAGAGGTTGTAAGTAGCTCAGAATTAAGCACTTACAAAATATTGAACGCGAAGAATATCGTGTTCCTTGAGGGGTCTTTAGAAGGAATCGAGTCGAATTTAAGTAAATAAGCCTTATGAATATCTTAATAAAACCAATTATTACGGAAAAAGCCACGGCAGATAGCGAGCTAAATAATCGTTATGCTTTTGTGGTAAATAATAAGGCGAATAAGATTGAGATCAAGAATGCAGTTGAAGCTGCATACGGGGTTTCAGTTGAGAAAGTTCGTACTATAAATGTCCGTCCGGATCGCAAAACCAGATATACAAAATCTGGTATGATCACTGGTAAAACCAGCGCTTTCAAAAAAGCTTTGGTACAGGTGACGGAAGGTGAAACTATTGATTTGTATAGTAATCTTTAAGATTAAAAAATGTCAGTTAGAAAATTAAAACCAATCACACCTGGACAGCGTTTTAGAGTAGTAAATGGGTTTGACGCCATTACTACTGATAAGCCGGAGAAAAGCCTTTTGGCTCCGATTAAAAAGTCGGGTGGTAGAAACAGTCAAGGAAAAATGACCATGCGCTATAAGGGTGGTGGTCATAAAAGACGTTACCGAGTTATCGATTTTAAACGCGACAAGCAGGGGATTCCTGGAACTGTTGCTAGTATAGAATACGATCCAAACAGAACTGCCTTTATCGCATTATTGAATTATCAAGATGGAGAGAAAAGGTATATTATTGCTCAGAACGGTCTTCAGATAGGACAAAATTTAGTAGCAGGTAAAGAGGCTGTAGCTCCAGAGATTGGGAACGCTATGCCTTTGAGTTTTATTCCTCTTGGTACTATTGTCTCTTGTATTGAACTTAGGGCTGGACAGGGTGCTGTAATGGCGCGAAGCGCTGGAGCATTTGCTCAGCTTCTGGCTAGAGAAGGGAAATATGCAACCATCAAACTGCCTTCCGGAGAGATTAGAAGAGTGCTTTCTACATGTATGGCAACTATCGGAGCGGTATCAAACAGCGATCATCAGTTGCAGATTTCTGGTAAAGCTGGTAGAAAACGTTGGTTGGGTAGAAGACCAAGAACAAGACCTGTAGCTATGAACCCGATTGATCACCCAATGGGTGGTGGTGAAGGAAGAGCCTCAGGAGGTCACCCACGTTCAAGAAAAGGTTTGCCTGCTAAAGGTTTCAAAACCCGTTCTAGAACAAAAGCGAGTAATAAATATATTGTAGAACGTAGAAAGAAATAATAAGATATGGCACGTTCATTAAAAAAAGGACCTTACGTTCACTATAAATTGGATAAGAAGGTTGCTCAGAATGTTGAGTCTGGAAAGAAAGCCGTGATCAAAACCTGGTCTCGTGCATCAATGATCACTCCGGATTTTGTTGGGCAAACCATCGCAGTACATAATGGAAAGCAATTTGTTCCTGTTTACGTAACTGAGAACATGGTAGGTCATAAATTAGGAGAATTTTCACCAACACGTTCTTTTAGAGGGCATGCAGGTGCGAAAAATAAAGGTAAAAAATAATTGAAGCTATGGGAGTTCGTAAAAGAGAAAGAGCAGAGCAAATAAAAGAAGCCAACAAGCAGGTGGCATTTGCAAAGTTGAATAACTGCCCTACTTCCCCAAGAAAGATGCGTCTAGTTGCGGATCTCGTTCGAGGGGAGAAAGTAGAGAAAGCGCTTCATATTTTAAAATTCAGCCAGAAAGAGGCTTCTAACCGTTTGGAGAAGCTATTGCTTTCGGCCATTGCCAATTGGCAGGCTAAAAACGAAGATGCAAGTATCGAAGAGGCTGAACTATTTGTGAAAGAGATTCGTGTAGACGGAGGGAGCATGTTGAAGAGACTGCGTCCTGCGCCACAGGGTCGGGCACACCGAATTAGAAAAAGATCCAATCACGTTACTTTGGTGCTTGGAGAAAACAATAATACACAAAGCTAAGTAAGAGTATGGGACAAAAGACAAATCCAATCGGGAATCGCCTTGGTATTATCAGAGGATGGGAATCCAACTGGTACGGAGGAAATGACTACGGCGACAAGTTAGCCGAAGACGATAAGATTAGAAAATATATCCATGCTCGTCTCTCTAAAGCGAGTGTATCAAGGGTAATTATTGAGCGTACCCTTAAGCTTGTAACCGTTACTATCACCACTGCCCGTCCCGGTATCATTATCGGTAAAGGTGGCCAGGAGGTAGACAAGCTTAAAGAAGAGCTAAAAAAGATCACAGACAAGGAAGTTCAAATCAACATCTTTGAGATTAAGAGGCCAGAACTTGATGCCCACTTGGTGGCTTCAAGTGTTGCAAGGCAAATTGAGAATCGTATCTCTTATCGTCGAGCAATTAAAATGGCTATCGCGGCTGCTATGAGAATGAATGCTGAAGGAATCAAAATTGAGATTTCCGGACGTTTAAACGGTGCTGAAATGGCACGTTCAGAATCATACAAAGATGGCAGGATTCCATTGTCTACTTTTAGGGCCGATATTGACTATGCTTTGGTTGAAGCTCACACTACCTATGGTAGATTGGGAGTTAAAGTATGGATCATGAAAGGCGAAGTGTATGGTAAAAGAGAACTTTCCCCGCTAGTTGGCCTGGCCAAAAAGCAAGGTGGAAAGCCTGGAGCCAGTCGAGGTGGTAACAAATCACGTCGTAGAAAGTAATTTTTTAAAGTAAAGAAAAAATGTTACAACCTAAAAGAACAAAATACCGTAAGCAACAGAAAGGCCGTATGAAAGGGATGTCTCAAAGAGGTCATCGCCTTTCTAATGGAACCTTCGGGATAAAGTCTATGGACTCTAGTTTTGTAACCGCCCGTCAGATAGAGGCAGCGCGTATTGCTGCTACTCGTTATATGAAAAGGGAAGGTTCGCTTTGGATCAAGATTTTTCCGGACAAGCCTATTACCAAAAAGCCTCTTGAGGTTCGTATGGGTAAAGGTAAAGGTGCCGTTGAATACTGGGCAGCTGTTGTAAAACCTGGAAGAATCCTATTTGAAATTGGTGGGGTGCCTATGGACGTAGCTAAAGAAGCTCTTCGTCTTGCAGCACAAAAACTTCCTGTAAGAACTAAGTTTATTGTAGCTAGAGATTATCAGGCTTAATATTTATATGTTATGAAACAATCAGAAGTAAAAGAATTTTCTGTGGCAGAATTACAAGAGGAGCTTGATAAATCTAGAAAAGCATATTCAGATTTAAAAATGGCTCATGCAGTTTCGCCATTAGAGAACCCAATCCAGCTTAGAGCTGTAAGAAGAGATATAGCGAGACTTGCTACAGAGTTAACTAAAAGAGAACAACAATAAGTGTTATTCTGCTGAACATGGAAAAAAGAAATTTAAGAAAAGAGCGTATAGGTGTTGTTACCAGTAATAAAATGCAGAAATCAATCGTGGTTTCTGAGGTTAAGAAAGTAAAACATCCTATGTATGGAAAATTCGTTTTAAAGACGAAGAAATACGTAGCGCACGACGAGCAAAACGACTGCAACGAAGGAGATACCGTAAGGATCATGGAAACTAGACCTTTGAGTAAATCCAAAAGTTGGAGATTAGTAGAAATAATTGAAAGAGCGAAGTAATTATGGTACAACAAGAGTCTAGACTAAAAGTAGCAGACAATACCGGGGCTAAGGAAGTATTAGCCATTCGTGTATTAGGAGGTACAAAGAAAAGATACGCTTCTGTTGGAGACAAAATAGTTGTCAGCGTAAAAGAAGCTACACCTAACGGAAACATTAAAAAGGGTGCAGTTTCAACAGCAGTAGTTGTTCGTACCAGGAAAGAAGTGCGCAGACCAGACGGATCTTATATCCGTTTTGATGATAATGCTTGCGTATTGCTAAACCCAACCGGAGAAATGCGCGGTACTCGAGTATTTGGTCCGGTGGCGAGAGAACTTCGTGATAAGCAATTCATGAAAATTGTATCATTGGCACCAGAGGTGCTTTAATACATTAAAAAAATGAGAAAGCTTAAGATAAAAACAGGAGATACCGTAAGAGTGATTGCTGGAGATCATAAAGGTCAGGAAGGCAAAGTTCAAAAGGTATTGATTGATAAGAATAAGGCTATTGTGGAAGGTGTAAATACTATCTCTAAACATGAGAAGCCAAGTGCAGCTAATCCACAAGGTGGAATTGTAAAAAAAGAAGCTCCTATCCATATTTCCAACTTGTCTTTAATAGACAAAAATGGTGAAACCACCAGAGTTGGGTATAGAGAAGAGGATGGAAAGAAAGTGAGATTTTCCAAAAAATCTAATGAAGTAATTTAGTTATGGCATACGTACCAAGACTTAAAGCAGAATTTAATGATAGAATTAAATCTGCGCTTAAAGAAGAATTCAGCTACTCCAATGTAATGGAGATTCCAAAACTTGAAAAGATAGTTATTAGCCGTGGAGTTGGTGCAGCTGTTGCCGATAAAAAGCTTGTTGACCATGCAGTAGAAGAACTTACTGCGATCTCTGGTCAAAAAGCTATACAGACCATTTCTAAAAAAGATGTTGCTTCGTTCAAGCTCCGAAAAGGAATGCCGATTGGTGCTAAAGTTACTTTGCGAGGATATAGAATGTATGAATTCCTGGACAGACTGATAACCTCTGCATTGCCACGTGTTCGTGATTTTAGCGGAATTAAAGCTGATGGTTTTGATGGGAGAGGTAACTATAACCTCGGTGTTACTGAGCAAATCATTTTTCCGGAAATTGATATTGACCGGGTGAATCGTATTGCAGGAATGGATATCACTTTTGTTACTACCGCAAAAACGGATAAGGAAGCTAAATCATTGTTAACCGAACTGGGATTACCCTTTAAAAAGAATTAATTATGGCTAAAGAATCAATGAAAGCCCGTGAGGTAAAGAGGCAGGAAATGGTGAAAAAATATGCCGATAAACGTAAGGCACTTAAGGAAGCCGGAGATTATGAGGCATTACAAAAATTACCTAAAAATGCTTCTCCTGTACGTCTGCACAACCGTTGTAAATTAACAGGAAGACCTAAGGGGTACATGAGACAATTTGGACTTTCGCGAGTAATGTTCAGGGAAATGGCCAATAAAGGTCTTATTCCTGGGGTAAGAAAAGCTAGTTGGTAAAATTATAAATTGATTGAAGGTTCATTTCTTTTGGAATGAAAACCACAGTCGCAAATTAGAATAGATGAATACAGATCCTATTGCAGATTATTTAACAAGAATTAGAAATGCTGTTGCAGCTAATCACAGAGTTGTTGAGATCCCGGCTTCTAATCTTAAGAAAGAAATCACAAAAATATTATTCGATCAGGGTTATATCTTAAGTTACAAGTTCGACGATTCTTCTGCTCAGGGGGTGATTAAAATTGCTCTTAAGTATGATAAGATGACTAAAGAGCCTGTAATTAAAGATATCCAGAGAATAAGTAAACCTGGTTTACGTAAGTATGCCGGCGCCAAAGAGCTTCCTCGTATCCTTAACGGACTAGGAATTGCAATCGTGTCCACCTCTCATGGGGTGATGACCGGTAAGCAGGCCAAAGCCGAAAAAGTTGGTGGTGAAGTATTGTGTTACGTTTACTAAAAAAAGACTAAAGAAATGTCAAGAATAGGTAAAAGTCCAATTACAATCCCTGAAGGTGTAAATGTAGATTACAAGGATGGAATTGTAACGGTAAAAGGAAAACTTGGAGAACTTAAGCAGGAGATCAAAGGCATCGAGATGAAAATCGAAGATGGTGTGATCACTTTTGAACGTTCTTCAGAGAAAAGTGAACAGAAAGCCAAGCATGGTCTTTACCGCGCTTTGGTAAACAATATGATAGAAGGTGTTACAACCGGATATACTAAAACTCTTGAATTGGTAGGGGTAGGATACCGTGCCAGTAACCAGGGTCAAAAATTAGATATCGCTGTTGGGTACTCTCATAATATTGTAATAGATTTGGCTCCCGAAGTTAAAGTAGAAACAGTTTCAGATAAGGGTAAAAACCCAATCGTGAAACTGACTTCTTATGATAAACAGCTTGTGGGCCAGGTTGCCGCCAAAATACGAAGCTTCAGAACTCCTGAGCCTTATAAAGGAAAAGGGATTAAGTTCGTCGGAGAGCAATTACGTAGAAAAGCAGGTAAATCAGCTTAATAAAGTTTAGATATGGCAGTTTCAAAACAAGATAGAAGAAATAAGATAAGGAAGCGTGTTCGTAAATCAATTACGGGTACTGCAAGCCGACCAAGATTGTCTGTATTCAGAAGTAATAAGGAAATTTATGCTCAGATTATAGATGATGTAGAGGGAAAAACCATTGCTGCGGCTTCCTCAAGAGATAAAGATATTTCGGCAGAAGGTGATAAAATCAAACAAGCAGAACTTGTGGGTAAAAACCTTGCTGAAAAAGCTAAGAAAGCCGGGGTGGAAACCATTTCGTTTGACAGAGGTGGATATCTATATCACGGAAGAGTTAAATCATTAGCCGATGGTGCTCGCGAAGGAGGCCTAAAATTCTAGAAAATTATGTATCAAGATTATAAAAACGTAGAGCATGTAAAACCGGGCGGACTTGAATTAAAAGACCGTTTGGTAGGAGTACAGCGTGTTACTAAAGTTACTAAAGGTGGTAGAGCCTTTGGATTTTCTGCTATCGTAGTAGTAGGAGATGAAAATGGTGTTGTAGGGCAAGGTTTAGGTAAATCTAAAGAAGTTGCTGACGCTATTTCCAAGGCTGTAGAAGATGCTAAAAAGAATTTAGTTCGAATCCCTTTGCATAAAGGCACCTTACCTCATGAACAAAAAGGTAAATACGGTGGAGCCAGAGTTTTGTTGCTTCCAGCATCAAACGGTACTGGTATTATTGCTGGTGGAGCTATTCGGGCTGTCTTGGAATCGGTGGGAGTGCATGATGTACTTTCTAAGAATCAAGGCTCTTCAAACCCTCATAACGTGGTAAAAGCTACCTTTGATGCGCTATTGCAATTGCGTAGTGCCGATACCGTAGCTAAACAGCGTGGTATTTCGTTAGAAAAGGTTTTTAAAGGATAAATCAAGGACAGAGATGGGAAAGATTAAAGTTACAAAAGTGAGAAGTGCGATCAACCGTTCTAAAAATCAGAAATTGGTTTTAGAATCACTTGGCCTTAAAAAAATGGGGCAAACTGTTGAGCACAACGATACGCCAAACATCCTTGGTATGGTAAATAAAGTTAAACATCTGGTTTCTGTTGAAGAAACAAAATAAGAGGTTCAAACATGGAATTAAATAACTTAAGACCTGCAAAGGGTTCAGTTAAAAGTAACAGCAAGCGTGTAGGTCGTGGTGAAGGATCTGGAAAAGGTGGTACTGCTACCCGTGGTCATAAAGGTGCGAAATCGCGTTCTGGTTACTCCAAGAAAATTGGTTTTGAAGGAGGGCAAATGCCTCTTCAACGCCGGGTGCCAAAATTTGGTTTCAACAATAGGAATCGTAAGGAATATCAAGGTATTAATCTTGACACTCTTCAGCGGCTTGTTGATGAGGGTAGAATAAAGGATACCGTAGATATGGATGTTTTGGTTGAAAACGGTTTAGCCGGAAGAAACGAACTTGTTAAGATATTAGGAAGAGGTGAATTAAAAGCAAAGTTGAAAATATCTGTTCATAAATTTACAGCCTCAGCTAAAGAAGCTATTGAAGCTGCCGGAGGTGAAGTTGTTACTTTATAATAGATAACCCAATGAAATTCATCAATACTATTAAGAATATTTGGAAGATCGAGGAACTAAAAAACAGAATTTTAGTAACCCTCGGTCTATTATTAGTATACCGTTTTGGAGCCCAGGTAGTGCTGCCAGGTATAGATGCTTCGCAGCTAGCGAATCTTTCTAGCCAAACTGAAGGAGGTATATTAGGCCTCCTGAATGCATTTACCGGGGGAGCCTTTTCTAATGCTTCGGTCTTTGCTTTAGGGATTATGCCTTATATTTCTGCCTCTATCGTAGTTCAGTTGATGGGAATAGCGATTCCTTACCTGCAAAAACTGCAAAAAGAAGGAGAAAGTGGTAGAAGGAAAATCAATCAGATTACCAGATGGCTTACCATTGCTATCACTCTTGTGCAAGGGCCAGGGTATATCTATAATCTTTTTTCGACCCTGCCGTCAAGTGCTTTCCTTTTAGGAGATACAGTTACATTTGTGACAGCATCGGTGATTATTCTTACCACAGGGTGTATTTTCGCTATGTGGTTAGGTGAAAAAATCACTGATAAAGGTATTGGTAATGGTATTTCATTACTAATTATGGTGGGTATTATAGCGACCTTACCGCAAGCTTTTATTCAGGAGTTCGCCTCCAGAGTTTTTGAGTCTAACGGTGGTTTAATTATGATTCTTATCGAATTGGTAATTTGGTTTGCGATAATTCTGGCTTCTGTTATGCTGGTTATGGCTGTGCGCCAGATCCCGGTACAGTATGCCCGAAGAACCGCCTCAGGTGGATATGAGAAGAATGTATTTGGTTCAAGACAATATATTCCCCTTAAGCTAAATGCTTCAGGAGTTATGCCGATAATCTTTGCGCAGGCTATTATGTTTATTCCTGCAGCAGTGGCTGGTCTTTCTGACTCTGAAGCTGCCCAGGGGGTAACAGCCGCCTTTAGCGATATGTTTGGTTTCTGGTATAATGTAGTTTTTGCACTATTGATTATAGTCTTTACCTACTTCTATACCGCTATTACCGTACCTACCAATAAAATGGCTGACGATCTTAAGCGCAGTGGTGGATTTATTCCTGGAATTCGTCCTGGAAGTGAAACAGCCGACTTTTTAGATCGTATCATGTCTCAAATCACGCTCCCTGGATCAGTATTCCTGGCTATTATTGCAGTGTTCCCTGCTATAGTTGAATCTTTATTAGGGATACAAGCCGGATGGGCACTGTTCTTTGGAGGCACTTCGCTGCTAATTATGGTTGGAGTTGCGATAGATACTATGCAGCAGGTGAATTCATATTTGCTTAACAGGCATTACGACGGATTGATGAAAACAGGTAAAAATAGAAAAGCAGTAGCTTAATTATGGCAAAACAACCAGCGATAGAGCAAGACGGAACCATCATTGAAGCATTGTCTAATGCAATGTTTAGGGTGGAATTGGAAAACGGTCACGTAGTGACTGCACATATTTCGGGTAAAATGCGTATGCACTATATCAAGTTGTTGCCCGGAGATAAAGTTAAACTGGAAATGAGTCCTTACGATTTAAGTAAGGCTCGTATAACTTACAGATATTAAAAGTAATTTGAGCTATTTATAAAATTTTCAGTACTTTTGCAACCTGAAATTTTTTGATAGCTGAATATCCTGGATGCGAAATTTTTGTATCGTTTGCCGGGAGCACAAAAACCTAAAGAGATGAAAGTTAGAGCATCAATAAAGAAGAGAAGTGCCGAGTGCAAAATTGTGCGCAGAAAAGGCAGGCTTTACGTAATTAACAAAAAGAATCCTAGATTTAAACAAAGACAAGGCTAATTATGGCAAGAATTGCAGGGGTTGATATACCAAAACAAAAGCGAGGAGTTATAGCATTGACCTATATCTTCGGAATTGGCAAAAGCAGGGCGCAACAAATCCTGGCCGAAGCCAAAGTAGATGAAAGTACAAAAGTTTCAGACTGGAATGACGACGAAATCGGTCGTATCCGTGAAGCTGTTGGTAATTATACAATCGAAGGAGAATTACGTACTGAAGTTCAGATGAGTATTAAGCGTCTTATGGATATTGGATGCTATAGAGGGATCCGTCATAGAACCGGATTGCCATTGAGAGGTCAGCGTACCAAAAATAACTCTAGAACGAGAAAAGGAAGAAGAAAAACAGTTGCTAACAAGAAAAAAGCAACTAAATAGTAAGTAATATGGCAAAGAAGACAACTCAAAAAAAACGTAAAGTAACTGTTGAGTCTAACGGACAGGCGCATGTTACTGCTTCTTTTAATAACATCATTGTTTCTTTAACCAATAAGAACGGAGATGTTGTTAGCTGGTCATCTGCTGGTAAAATGGGCTTTAGGGGTTCAAAAAAGAATACTCCTTATGCTGCTCAATTAGCTGCAGAAGATGCATCCAAAGTGGCTCATGAGGCTGGTTTGCGAAAAGTGAAAGTTTATGTTAAAGGGCCAGGGAATGGTAGAGAATCTGCTATTCGTTCTATTCATAATAGTGGAATTGAAGTAACCGAGATCATCGACGTTACGCCATTGCCACATAATGGATGTCGTCCTCCTAAAAGACGTAGAGTTTAATAAAATTATAATAACTTAGAGAGGAGTTAAGATTATCGAAGGAGAGATGCCTTAATTCATAATCCCTCTCTACTAAATTTAAGTTTAATGGCAAGATATACAGGTCCACAAACCAAAATAGCCCGTAAATTCGGAGAAGCTATTTTTGGAGATGATAAATCTTTCGAGAAAAGGAATTATCCTCCAGGGCAACACGGGAATAACCGTCGTCGCGGAAAGAAATCAGAATATGCTATCCAATTAATGGAGAAGCAAAAGGCTAAATATACTTATGGTATTTTAGAACGCCAATTTAGTAATATGTTTAAAAAAGCTACCCGTGCCCAGGGAATTACTGGGGAGGTGCTTTTGCAATTATGTGAATCACGTTTGGATAATGTTGTTTTTAGAATGGGTGTTGCTCCTTCTAGAAGAGCTGCCAGGCAATTGGTTTCTCACAGACATATAACCGTGAACGGTGAATTGGTAAACATCCCTTCTTACCAGTTAAAAGCCGGTGATGTAGTAGGTGTTCGCGAAAAATCTAAATCTCTTCAGGCTATCCAGGATTCCCTTGCTAATTCAAGCAATGTATATGAATGGATTACCTGGAACAATGAAACAAAGCAGGGAACTTTTGTTTCTGTACCAGGACGTATTCAGATCCCGGAAAATATAAATGAACAATTCATCGTCGAATTATATTCGAAATAATAATTCACAGAAGTCGTAATATGGCAATACTAAATTTTCAAAAGCCCGATAAAGTTATAATGATTGATTCTACAGATTTCGAGGGGAAATTCGAATTTCGCCCTTTGGAACCTGGTTATGGATTGACCGTTGGTAATGCTTTAAGAAGAGTGTTATTATCTTCGCTGGAAGGATTCGCAATCACTTCGGTACGTATCGAAGGCGTAGATCACGAATTCTCCGCTATCCCAGGGGTAGTAGAAGACGTAACAGAAATTATCCTAAATCTGAAACAAGTAAGGTTTAAAAGGCAAATTGATGAAATAGATAACGAAGCCGTTACCATTTCTGTTTCAGGTGAAGAACAACTTACTGCGGGTCATTTCCAAAAATTTATCTCTGGGTTCCAGGTGTTAAATCCTGATCAGGTGATTTGCAACCTTGATAGTAAGGTGAACCTGAACATGGAGGTCACTGTAGAAAAGGGTAGAGGCTATGTTCCGGCAGAAGAAAATAAAAAAGCTAATGCTCCTTTAGGTACAATTTTTACCGATTCGATCTTTACGCCTATAAAAAACGTAAAATATAGCATCGAAAACTATCGGGTAGAACAAAAAACTGACTACGAAAAACTTGTTTTTGAAATAGTTAGTGATGGTTCTATCCATCCTAAGGATGCACTTACTGAAGCGGCCAAAACACTAATTCATCACTTTATGTTATTCTCTGACGAGCGTATCACCCTTGAAGCCGATGAAATAGCACAAACTGAAACTTATGATGAAGAATCTCTTCACATGAGACAGTTGTTAAAGACGAAATTAGTGGATATGGACCTTTCAGTAAGAGCTTTAAATTGCTTAAAAGCTGCAGAGGTTGATACCCTTGGAGACCTTGTTTCTTACAATAAAAATGATCTGATGAAATTCAGAAACTTTGGGAAGAAATCTCTTACCGAATTGGAAGAATTGGTAAGTAATAAAGGTTTGAACTTTGGTATGGATCTTTCTAAATACAAATTAGATAAGGACTAATATATAAGTAGTTTTCCATAAAAACCGGCGGAAGACCAGGTTTTGGGAAAATGAATAAAGAACAGAACAATGAGACACGGAAAGAAAATTAACCATTTAGGCAGAAAGACCGCTCATAGAAAGTCTATGCTTGCCAATATGGCTTGCTCATTAATTGAGCACAAAAGAATTAACACTACCGTTGCTAAGGCAAAAGCTTTGAAAGTTTTTGTAGAGCCTTTGGTAACGAAGTCTAAAGAAGATACTACTCACAATCGAAGAATTGTTTTTAGTAAACTTCGTCAAAAAGAAGCTGTTGCGGAATTGTTCCGTGAAGTTGCTCCAAAAGTTGGTGATCGGCCGGGAGGTTATACCAGGGTTATCAAACTTGGGAACCGACTTGGAGATAACGCTGATATGGCCCTTATCGAGTTAGTCGATTACAATGAAACCTATAATCTTACCAAACCAGAGAAGAAAAAATCTACTCGTAGAGCTGGTAAGAAAAAATCATCTGAAGCGACTGCTCCAAAAGCAGAGAATAAAACTGAAGAGAAATCTTCTCCAAAGGAAGATAAAAAAGATGAATAGAATGATTCATTCTTTTCTAAATTCAAAAAAGGATAAGCTCTCGGGTTTATCCTTTTTTTATATATTAAAATGGAATTAATTATTTCCGTGCAAACGGAAAATTACAACACAACTCAAATAAGTAATAGTTAACAATGAAGTATCAAACTCGAAAAAAGGCAATTATTCTTCTGGCTGATGGAACTATATTTCATGGAAAGGCCATAGGAGATAAAGATGGAAGCGCTACAGGGGAGATCTGTTTTAATACCGGGATGACTGGGTACCAGGAGATATTTACGGATCCCTCTTATTACGGGCAATTGATGGTCACTACCAATGCTCATATCGGTAATTATGGAACAACCAAAGAGGACAATGAATCCGATAAGGCCAAGATAGCCGGACTCATTTGTAAGAATTTCAACTATACCTATTCTCGTCCGGCAGCTGATGCTTCCTTGGAAACTTTCCTTGAAGAAAGCGATCTTTTTGGGATTTCCGATGTGGATACTCGTGCCCTTGTAACCTACATCAGGGAAAATGGGGCTATGAACGCCATTATTTCTACCGATGTGGATAATATTGATGGACTTAAAGAAGAGCTGGCCAAAGTTCCTGATATGAATGGGCTGGAACTCGCTTCAAAGGTTTCTACCAGGGAGCCTTATTATTTTGGTAGTGAAGATGCTACCTATCGCGTGGCGGCACTGGATATTGGGATTAAAAAGAACATCCTACGCAACCTTGCGGACAGAGATGTGTATGTTAAGGTATTTCCTTATAATGCAACTTATGAAGAAATGAGTCAATGGAATCCGGATGGTTATTTTCTTTCCAACGGACCAGGAGACCCGAAGCCGCTAAGTGATGCCATCGAATTAACCAAAAAAATCCTTGATAAGGATCAACCTCTTTTTGGAATTTGTCTGGGCCATCAAGTAATTGCTATTGCTAATGGTATTAAAACTTATAAAATGCACCATGGTCACCGGGGAATTAATCATCCGGTACTAAACCTTAAAACAGGCAAGGGAGAGATAACGTCTCAGAATCATGGATTTTCTGTTGATAAAGCAGAAACGGAAGCTAATTCCAATGTTGAAATAACCCATATTTGTATCAATGACGATACCGTTGGTGGGATAGCAATGAAAAACAAAAATTGTTTTTCGGTACAATACCATCCTGAAGCAAGTCCAGGTCCTCACGATGCGAGCTATTTGTTCGATGAATTTGTAGACCGAATAAAAGGAGCAAAAGCATAAATTTAGCTGCTGCTGTAAATAATAAAAGCCCAGAATTTTTAAATTCTGGGCTTTTATTTTCGGATGGATTCAGTACAAGACCTCCTAAGGAAGTCAAGGCAGAAGAGTAGACAAAGTTTAGAATTTTAAAAAATGTCATAGCAAAGTATCATCCTAGATGCATTTTGATGACCAAAAGTAATATGAAAAGTAAATCCTTTTTACTGAAGAGTAACATTTATTTTATGTTAAATTGCGCATTTTAATTCCTCAAATTTTACTTATGAAAAAAACATTACTATTTTGCCTTTGTCTCTTTTCCCTATTTTCTATGCGGTCGCAGGACCAAGCTTCTGTAAAAGATGGACTTTTGTCCATAAATATTTTAACCCCCGGCTTAGAATACGAATACGGTCTTTCAGCTTCCACGACTTTGGATTTAAGAGTAGGCACTGGATTTGCTTACCAAAAAAATAGCTTCGGGGAAGGTTTTGGTATATATCCGATATTTAATATTCAGTATCGCCATTATTATAATTTGGCAAAACGTCTTGAAAAGGGGAAAGAAATAAATAATAACAGCGCTAATTATATCGCTTTGAGCGGTGTGGTTCAAGCTGGTAAGCCCATAGTCGGTGATCTGGAGTATAATGAGGGCTTCTTTGGGGTAATTGGTCCTGTTTGGGGACTGCAACGTTATTACGGTAGTGGCTTTAAATTAGATTTAAACCTGGGAGCCGGTTACGGATTTAATGAATCTGGTGAATCCTTTTTCTCTCCACTTATAGGCTTGAGGTTGGGTTGGCTTCTTTCCAATTAATGGATGTTAGTATTATTTCTTTCCAAAATGATGGCATTGATATCTTTATAAGCAATATTTTCTGAATTTTGTGAAGGTGCTTTGGTCAGAAAAATTTCGAGAAGGAATAAAGAAGGTTCAGTAATTGGGGATCATCGGATTTTGTACTTTTAGGTTTTTAAATCATTCTACTGGGAATAAGGCAAAGATTTATTCTTTTCCTTATTGTAAAGAAAACGATTTCGTTAATAACTAATGTTATAAATGGCTTAAAACTACCGGTTTCACTCGTGTCTTAAGATAGCTATTTGTATCTTGCATACTTCATTTAAAAATAAAAAAGAAACAATGAGTGCAATTATAGATATTCACGCCCGTCAAATATTTGATTCAAGAGGAAACCCTACCGTGGAAGTTGATGTAATCACTGAAACCGGAACCATTGGAAGGTTTGCTGTTCCTTCAGGAGCCTCTACTGGTGAACATGAAGCCGTTGAACTACGAGACGGAGGAAAAGATTTTATGGGCAAAGGAGTAACCAAAGCGGTTGAAAATGTAAATGACGTTATATCTGAAAGACTGCTGGGATTTTCTGTTTTCGAACAAAATCTTATCGATCAGGCCATGATTGAACTAGATGGAACTCCTAATAAAGGGAAGCTTGGTGCCAATGCCATTCTAGGAGTTTCTTTGGCAGTAGCCAAGGCGGCGGCAAATGAATTAGGGCTGCCTTTATACAGGTATATTGGAGGGGTTAGTGCAAAGACACTCCCGGTGCCTATGATGAATATTATTAATGGGGGTTCGCATAGTGATGCCCCAATTGCATTCCAGGAGTTTATGGTTATGCCAGTAAAGGCTGAAAGTTTTTCTGCAGCCTTAAAAATGGGGACAGAGATCTTTCATAACCTTAAAAAAGTGCTGCACGATCGGGGTCTCAGTACGGCAGTAGGAGATGAAGGAGGTTTTGCGCCTACTCTTGAAGGTACTGAAGATGCTCTGGATACAATTCTTAAAGCCATTGAAAAGGCAGGATATAAAGGAGGAGATGAAGTAATGATCGCTCTAGATTGTGCTGCAGCAGAATTCTATGAAAATGGCAAATATGATTATAAAAAATTCGAGGGTGATTCAGGAAAAATTAGATCTAGCCAGGAACAGGCCGAATATCTTGCAGAATTAGCATCTAAATACCCTATTATCTCGATTGAAGATGGTATGGATGAAAATGACTGGGAAGGTTGGAAAGCTCTTACTGATCTTATTGGAGATAAAGTACAACTTGTAGGGGACGATCTTTTTGTAACTAATGTAGATCGACTTGGCAGAGGAATTGAAGAGGGAATCGCAAATTCTATTTTAATAAAAGTTAACCAGATTGGAACACTTACTGAAACCATTTCAGCGGTAAATATGGCGCATAACGCAGGCTATACTTCTGTGATGTCTCATCGTTCTGGGGAAACTGAAGATAACACCATTGCAGACCTTGCCGTAGCTTTAAACACGGGCCAGATAAAAACCGGTTCTGCTTCCAGGAGTGACCGTATGGCCAAATATAATCAATTGATCAGAATAGAGGAGGAACTAGGGGAAGTGGCTTATTTTCCTCAACGGAAAGCCTTTAAAATTTAAACCGGTTTCAGACTTAAATTAGAAAAGCCTTTTGATGAAAAATCAAAAGGCTTTTTTAATTTAAAATAATTCTCAGAAAATTGCATTATCAGTGGTTTTTCATTAAATCTTATGCCTGCATAATACATTTTTTATGGCTATATTTTGTAACTTAGCGACTATCGAAAATATGTTGAATTAAGTATATTATAAAAGATATGTCAAAAGTAGCTACACTTGAAATAGACGGTAAGAAATACGAATTTCCCGTCGTAAAAGGAACCGAGAATGAACTTGGTATAAATATTAAAAGTTTACGTGGTGAAAGTGGTGTGATTACTCTGGATCCAGGGTTTAAAAATACCGGAAGCTGCGAAAGCGGAATTACTTTTTTGGATGGAGAAAAAGGAATTTTAAGGTATAGGGGATATGCCATAGAGGATTTGGCCGAGAAAGCTGATTTCCTAGAAGTCGCTTATCTGCTAATCTTTGGAGATCTTCCCTCTAAAGCACAATTAGAAAAGTTTTACGATGACATCAAAGAGCAATCTACTGTGGATGAGGAAATGAAGAAAATCCTGGACGGGTTTCCAAAAGCAGCTCACCCTATGGGAGTGCTATCCTCACTTACAAGTGCACTGGTAGCCTTCAATCCATCCTGTGTTGATGTTTCCTCTGAAGAGGATATGTACAATGCTATTGTAAAGATTCTTGGGAAATTTCCTGTGCTTGCAGCATGGACCTTAAGAAAGAAGAATAGCCTTCCACTAAATTATGGAGACGATTCCCTTGGTTATGTAGAGAACCTGCATAAAATGATGTTCGAAAAACCAGGTAAAAAGTATGAAGTAAACCAATCGGTTATTGATGCATTGGATAAATTACTTATTCTTCACGCTGATCATGAACAAAACTGCTCTACTTCTACGGTAAGGATGGTAGGTTCCTCTCACGCAGGACTTTTTGCTTCTATTTCAGCTGGTATTTCCGCGCTTTGGGGTCCCCTTCATGGTGGTGCTAACCAGGCCGTTATCGAAATGCTTGAAAAAATAAAAGAGGATGGAGGAGATACCAAAAAATTTATGGCTAAAGCCAAAGATAAGGATGATCCATTCAGGCTTATGGGCTTTGGACACCGGGTATACAAAAATTTCGACCCACGGGCTAAGATCATTAAAAAATCAGCCGATGAGGTACTTGGTCAATTAGGAGTTGAAGACCCAGTACTGGATATCGCTAAAGGCCTTGAAAAAGAAGCGCTGGAAGATCAGTATTTTGTAGACAGAAAGCTATATCCCAATGTTGACTTTTATTCAGGAATAATTTATCGTGCCTTAGGTATTCCTGTAGAGATGTTCACTGTGATGTTTGCCCTTGGTAGACTTCCTGGCTGGATCGCTCAGTGGAGGGAAATGAGATTAAATAAAGAACCTATTGGTCGTCCACGACAAATCTACACCGGTCATACGCATCGCGAGTTCCAGTCGGTTGATAATAGATAATTGATTCGTAATATATCAGGAAAAGCCTCATTTAACAGTGAGGCTTTTTTATATTTGCAAAAATTTGCGGTATGAATTTGCATATTACTAATGAAACCTCCAGGCTACGTGCTGTAGTGCTTGGAACTGCTGAGAGTTTTGGTGGTACACCAGACATCTGCGAAGCTTATGATCCTAAATCAAGGGAGCATATTAAAGCTGGAACTTATCCTATTGAAGAGGATATGGTTAAGGAAATGGATGCCGTTGCCAAAGTCTTTGAAAAATATAATGTCAAAGTATACAGGCCAAAGGTCTTAAAAGATTATAACCAAATTTTCACAAGGGATATTGCCTTTGTCATTGAAGATAAATTCATAAAGTCCAATATTCTTCCCGATCGGGAAAAAGAGATTGAAGCTATCAATCATGTTATCGATCAAATCCCGGAAGGCCATATTATCAGATTGCCCGAGGAGGCACATATCGAGGGTGGGGATGTCATGCCTTATGGAGATTATCTACTTGTGGGAACATATTATGGTGAGGATTATAAGGATTTTATTACCGCAAGAACAAATATGCAGGCGGTCAAGGCGCTTCAGGAACTTTTTCCCAATAAAAAAGTAGTTTCTTTTAACTTAAAAAAATCCAATACCGAGCCGCGTGATAATGCCTTGCATTTGGATTGTTGTTTTCAACCTGTCGGAAAAAATAAAGCTATTATTTATAAAGATGGATTTTTGGAAGAAAATGAATATTACTGGCTAATTGATCTTTTTGGCAAGGAAAATGTCTTTGAGATTACTCGTGAGGAAATGTATAATATGAATTCTAATATTTTTTCTATTTCAGAAGATGTGGTTATTTCTGAGGCGAATTTTACAAGGCTTAATAGCTGGCTTAGAGAACAGGGTATCACAGTCGAGGAAGTTCCCTATGCTGAAATTGCCAAACAGGAAGGATTATTAAGATGTTCTACTTTACCTTTAATAAGAGATTAAATGATGCAACAAATCACTGATACAGTTTTAATGGTCCGACCTGTGGCTTTTCGAATGAATGAGCAAACGGCCGTAAATAATTATTTTCAGGAAGATCTAAATGATGATAATGTAAACGAACGTGCCCAGGCTGAATTTGATGCCTTTGTGGGAAGGCTAAGAGGAGTTGGCGTAAATGTTATTGTGGTTGATGACATTAAGGAGGATGATACCCCAGATTCGATCTTTCCTAATAACTGGGTCTCATTTCATGAAAACGGCGAGATAGCTCTTTATCCAATGTTCGCGGAAAACCGAAGAAAGGAACGCCGTTTGGAGTATTTCGCAAAACTCGAAGAAGAAGGATTTAAAATCACCAATATTGTGGATTATACTTCTGCTGAAGAAGAAGATTACTTTTTGGAGGGCACAGGAAGTCTTATCCTGGACAGGGAAAATCAAAAAGCCTATTGTGCTATTTCGCCCCGTGCCGATGAGGATTTACTTATTGAGTTTTGTGAGGATTTTGAGTTTACTCCTGTTATTTTCCATGCGAATCAGGATGTTGATGGGAAGCGTAAGCCTATCTACCATACCAATGTTATGATGTGTGTCGCTGAAGGTTTCGCAGTGATTTGCCTTGATTCAATAGATGACAAGAAAGAGCGCAAAAATGTCCTGAAACACCTTAAAAAAGACGGTAAAGAAATCATAGCTATTTCTGAAGCTCAAATGCATGATTTTGCTGGGAATATGTTGCAGGTAAGGGGAGCATTTGAAAAAAAGTATCTTGTGATGAGTGCCAGGGCGCATAGGAGCCTACATCCGGATCAGATTGCAAAAATTGAAAAATACTGTCAAATTCTAAGTAGTGATCTAGAGGTTATTGAGACCTGTGGTGGGGGAAGTGCTCGCTGTATGTTGGCAGAAATATTTTTGCCTAAGTAAGGTTTTTAATTGAAAAGGATATAGTATAAAAATCACATAGGCTTACTAAAGCTCAAAACATATCGAGGAAAGGTACCCTGCTCAGGGCTAGTGTTTCCTTATTAATTCCTTTAAAAATAGGATCATGATCCCAGCAGTAAAAAATGCAAAAGGGAGCGAACTTATTATAAGGAATTTTTGCATAGCCATCAGAACATTACTATCTGGCTTCACATTACCTAATATTATAACTGCTTCAGAAAAGATAAGGATAATAACTGCCCATATAAGCCGGTATTTTCTATCTGGATTTTCCCTTCCTTTATCGGAAAACATACTTAGTACAAAAATTGCGGAATCCACTGAGGTTACCAGGAAACTCACAAGCAAGAGCACTGCAACAATATTTATGAGGTTAGAAAAGGGGAAATATTCAAAGAACCTAAAAATAGAGGTGAATACATTATCAAATTCACTATCATAAGCTGCCCAGTTTTCGATTAAATCGAATGATGCCGAACCAAAAACGCTGAACCAGAAAAAGCTTCCTATTGAAGGAATAAGTAAAACCCCTAGAATCATTTCCCTTATTGTTCTTCCCTTTGAGATGCGAGCGATAAAAATTCCTGTGAATGGAGCCCATGCTAGCCAAAATGCCCAGTAGTAGTAGGTCCAGGCCGTAAGAAATTCCTTTCCCGGGTCGTAGCTTCCCCAAGCCAGACTCAAGGGAATAAAATCTATTAAATAGTGATAGAGAGCGATTCCAAAGCGTTCTAAACTCACTGCTATATCGATCTGGATAAACACAAAGAATAATAAACAAAGAGTGATATAGATATTCCAGGTAGAGATCCTTTTGATTCCTCTTTTAACCCCAGCATAAGCTGATAAAAATGCTAAAGAACATATCAGAAACACTAGTGCTATGGTGTACCATATGTTTCCAGGTGCAGTAGAAGTCAGGTGACTAATTCCACCTTCAATTTGAGTTGTTCCAAGGCCAATTGCGGCAACCAAACCAAAGACGGTAGTTAAGAGTGTAAGGAGGTCTACACCATAGGGTAGAAGTTTTTTTGACTTTAACTGGGGAAGGCTGTGGCCAATATTAATTGTATTTTTGGCTACAAAAAGGGAATAAGCTATAAGCAGTGCAAAAATGCCATAAAAAGCCCAGGCGGTAAAACCCCACTGGTAAAAAGTATATTCAAGAGCAAGGATTTCAGGTGAGTCTCTAGTTTTTAGTGGAGGATTTATAAACATAAAAACCGGTTCCTGGACCGCTCGTAATAGTATACCTGCACCCATCCCTGCACTGTAAAGCATTGCAATCCAACTTAGCCTTGAGAATTCGGGTTTGCTGGGACCCAGTCTAATTTTTCCAAATTTGGAGAAAGCAATTCCTAAAAGAAAAAAAACACATAGCAATCCTAACCAAAGATAGAAATCCCCAAAATACTCCCTGATCTTTAAGGAAGTAAAATCAATAAGTTCATAGAAATAATCGGTGAATAAAAAGATAGAGAGCGAACATACAAGTAATATTGTTATGGAGGTGGCCAGAAGTATGTTTTGCCTTACCAGGCTGAAAGCAGATTTCAAAAATAATAGTGTTTTAATTTTAAGTTCTGAATAGTCTAAGATCCGGAATATATTTTAATCAGAAAAAACCTGTGGTTTACTTAAAATTATTATTAAGTGTTTCATTTTCCTTTGGCAATTCTTATCAGCATGCCTTCAAATATAAAGTAATGAAACGGATACATGGTATACCAGTATAACCTGCCCCATATCCCTTTTGGCCGAAAAGTGGCAATTTGATGCAGCACGTTATCTTCATCTATGTTGAATTCTAACCAGGCTTCGCCGGGAACCTTCATTTCTGCAAAAAGCAGTAGGCGTCTTTCTTCCTTGTTTGCCAGTAAAACTCGCCAGAAATCAAGTGAATCACCAGCTGTTATTAGACTGGGATGAGTTCTTCCCCTGCGCAAGCCTACGCCGCCAAAAACCTTGTCAATAAGTCCGCGAATTTTCCAAAGCCAGTTACCATAATACCAGCCGTTGAGTCCACCTATTGCCCAGATGCGTTCAAGGGCTTCTTCGGGATTTTCAAGCTTGATGGATTGTTCATCTTTTAAACAACCGTAAGTGGGTACCTGAATAAACTGGCTAAGCTCCTTTCGAAAGCGACCGCTACTCCAGGAGTCCTTCCAACTAGAGATTACCTGATTTTGTTCAATTTTATAAAACGCTAATTGGATGGCTTCTTCATAACTTATTGGCTCAATTCCGAGAATTTCCTGAAGTCTGGTGTCGCTGGTGACTACCTCAATTTTCATGCTGTCTACCAGGTTCTGTGCGAGCTTGAAGGAAGTGGATGTGACAAAGTAAAGCCAGTAAGCTGAAAGCTTAGGAGACATAATAGGCACCCCAATAATCCATAGTTTAAGACCTCTTATTTTAGCATAGATCTCCATCATTTCTCGATAAGTGAGAATATCTGGGCCTCCGACATCAAAAGATTCATTATAGCATTTTTCGTTTCCTATAACCCCAGTCAAAAAATGGATAATATCCCTTATGGCGATAGGCTGGCATTTTGTTTCAACCCAGCGAGGTGTAATCATAACAGGTAGCTTTTCGCAAAGATCTCTTATGATTTCAAACGAAGAACTACCTGATCCCACAATAATCGCGGCTCTAATGACAGTAAGTTTAAAATTTCCAGTATACAGGATTTCCTCTACCTTTTTACGAGATTCCAGGTGTTTTGAAAGTTTATCTTCATTGATGATGCCGCTTAAATAGATCACCTGTTTTACTGAGGTACCAGCCATTATTTTATTAAAATTTCCTGCTGATCGTGCTTCTTGTTCATCAAAGTCATCTGTTGATCCGCTCATAGAGTGAATAAGGTAGTAGGCCACATCGATGCTCTTAATTTCTTCTGGTGTCTCTTCGTCCTTTAGAAAATCGAGTTCCACTATTTCTACTTTTTCTCTGATATTCTTATTGGAGGTAAAGCGGTTTGCATTCCTGACCACGCATACTACTGCGTGACCTAATTCAAGTAGTTGAGGTAGAAGTCTCATTCCAATGTATCCATTGGCTCCGGTAAGTAGTATCCGCATTTTTATATATTTTCAGTTTTAAATTAGGGAATAATTATTACTTTCACTGAAGTTTTGAAAAACTTGAAAAAATGAATAATGTGCTCAAGGTTGTTCTTCTTGTAGTAGGCTTAAGCCTTATTGTCTATGGTTTTTATACTCTCATTACTCCTGAAGTTTCTGTAGATGCCGGTCCTTTCCAGTTCGAAGCACAGGGGGACAAAACACAGCCAATTGCTATGATTGCTTTTGGGATTTTAGCCTTACTTGGGGGACTTGCATATAAAAAGCGTTAGGTCTATAAATTCAATTAAATCTAAAGATCTTCAACCTTGGTTGGGGCATTGTCCGTTTTATATCTCATAATCTTTTTAAAGTATTTATGTATTTCGGGATGATTTGCCTTAACCTTAATATGATAGTGATCCCGATAAAGCGAGTATTCCTCGGCCCTGCCTTTATAGAGATGAAGTTTGTAGTATGGAATTACCAGGGCAAAAGTCTCTAATAGTGAGCGAAACATGATAATAATGCCCTTAGGGCGCATTTCAATATTACAGGTGTTGGAATTATTATCAAGTACCAGAAGGTTGTGTATATCAATACTAGTTGAGGTAATCTGTAATTTTGGAGAACCAATTCCTTTTAATTTCATTCGTTCAAAAAGCGTGAAGGGAGGTCCTACCTGGTCAAAGATCTTTTCCTTGGTTTTAGGCCGATTATAGGAAACATTCAGGAGCATAGCTTTTTGTTTAAAGATAAGCATTTGGTAATAAAACCTATAGTAAAACTCTAATTTCTGTTATCTTTGCGCTCTTATTTTAAGGTAAATAACAAAACCCAGAAATAGTAATGAGCATTCAGGCGGAACTTTCAGAAAAAGTTAAAGCTGCTGTTAAGCAGTTGTATAATGTAGAAGTAGATCATACAGAATTTCAACCTACACGTAAGGATTTTGAAGGCGATATCACCCTGGTGGTTTTTCCGATGCTGAAGCAAGTTAAGACAAACCCCGTAAAACTGGGAGAGGATATCGGGCAATATCTGCAGGAAAACGTGGCAGAAGTAGCCCGGTTCAATGTGGTTCAGGGATTCTTGAATATCGTTTTAAGCAATACTTATTATCTTAATTTTTTTAATGAAATAAAGGATTATGAGGATTTCGGGTTGATTTCTCCGGCGGAAGATGCTAAAGGAATAATGGTGGAGTATTCTTCCCCTAATACAAATAAGCCTCTGCATTTAGGCCATATCCGAAATATTCTCTTGGGTTATTCTGTGGCTGAAATTTTAGAGGCGGCAGGAAACAAATCCTATAAAACTCAGATCATTAACGACCGTGGAATTCATATTTGTAAGTCTATGGTAGCCTGGAAGCGATTTGGAAATGGAGAAACTCCTGAAAAATCCGGTCTAAAAGGTGATAAACTTGTAGGTAATTATTATGTCAGATTTGATCAGGAATATAAAAAAGAAATCTCAGAATTAATTGCACAGGGCAAAACCGAAGAAGAGGCAAAAGCAGAAGCTCCCATTTTTAAAGAGGCTAAAGAAATGCTTCTCAAATGGGAAGCTAATGACCCGGATGTTGTTGCTCTGTGGGAAAAAATGAATAATTGGGTCTATCGAGGTTTTGAAAAAACCTATGAGTCCCTTGGGGTAGATTTTGATATGAATTACTACGAAAGTCAAACTTATCTTCTGGGGAAAGATGTGGTAAACCAAGGCCTGGAAAAGGGGGTTTTCTATAAAAAAGAGGATGGTAGTGTTTGGATAGACCTGACCGATGAAGGTTTGGATGAAAAAATCGTGCTTCGTAGTGATGGTACGGCCGTTTATATGACCCAGGATATAGGAACGGCAATACAGCGAGTGAAGGACTTTGATATTAACGGAATGGTTTATACCGTTGGGAATGAGCAGGATTATCACTTTAAAGTACTTTTTCTGATTCTGAAAAAACTTGGTTATGACTGGGCCGATTATCTTTATCACTTGAGTTATGGGATGGTGGACCTTCCGTCGGGAAAAATGAAAAGTCGTGAGGGAACTGTTGTTGATGCTGATGATCTTATTGCTGAAATGACTCAAACTGCTCGTAAAATTTCTGAGGAACTGGGAAAACTGGATGGTTATTCAGAAGAAGAAAAAGAAGAGTTATATCGGATTATTGGCTTAGGGGCTTTAAAATATTACATTTTAAAAGTAGACCCACGAAAGCGAATTCTTTTTAACCCAGAAGAATCGGTGGATTTTCAGGGAAATACGGGGCCGTTTATTCAATATACCTACGCCAGGATTCAATCGATCATCCGAAAGGCTAATTTTGATTACAGCCAGCCGGTAGCTGCCGATTATGAATTGCATGAGAAGGAAAAGGAATTACTCAAACAGCTGCAATTGTATCCGGAGACGCTTCAGTTGGCGGCCGAAAATCACAGTCCTGCCCTAATTGCTAATTATGTCTACGATTTGGTGAAGGATTTCAATTCTTTCTATCAAAATGTGATTATCCTTGGTGCCGATGATCTGGAAGCGAAAATTTTTAGGGTTCAACTTTCAAAAGCAGTGGCCAACGTTATTAAATCTGGTTTCGCTTTACTTGGAATAAAGGTACCGGAAAGGATGTAAATTCCCTAAAGGTATGCCTCTAACAGGGAGTAAGAATAAAGAAGGGAGTATTGAACCTGAAGCAAAATAAAAAGTTTTCACTTCAGGTTCAAATCATTAAATTTGCAAACCGCTCTTTATAAGGCGTAAAATTTAAACTAGAGGAAGAGATTATGTTCGATAATTTAAGCGATAAGTTAGATAGTGCTTTACATGTATTAAAAGGTCATGGGCAGATAACTGAGGTAAACGTAGCCGAAACACTTAAAGAGGTTCGCCGGGCCCTGGTTGATGCGGATGTGAACTATAAGATTGCTAAGGAATTTACCAATACCGTCAAGGAAAAAGCACTTGGTCAGGATGTCCTAACCGCTTTAAAGCCAGGACAGATGATGGTAAAGCTCGTTAAAGATGAGCTTACCGAACTTATGGGTGGTGAAGCAGAAGGGATTAATTTGTCCGGTGATCCATCGGTTATCCTGATGTCCGGTTTACAGGGTAGTGGTAAGACCACTTTCTCCGGGAAACTGGCTAATTTTTTGAAAAAGAAAAAAACTAAAAAGCCATTATTAGTCGCATGTGATGTCTATCGTCCTGCCGCAATTAATCAGCTCCACGTTGTTGGGGAACAGGTTGGGGTTGAGGTTTATTCCGAAGAAGGAAATATGGACCCTGTTGCGATCTCAAAAGCTGCAATAGCATATGCAAAAGAACATGGACATAACGTAGTCATTATAGATACGGCAGGTCGACTTGCTGTGGATGAGGAAATGATGACTGAGATCGCAAATATTCATCAAGCAATTGAACCGCAAGAAACCTTATTTGTAGTGGATTCCATGACGGGGCAGGATGCGGTGAATACTGCTAAAGCTTTTAATGACAGGTTAAATTTTGACGGAGTAATTCTTACAAAATTAGATGGTGATACCCGTGGTGGTGCTGCAATCTCCATTAAATCTGTAGTAAATAAACCTATTAAATTTATCGGTACTGGGGAGAAGATGGATGCCATTGATGTGTTCTATCCATCTCGTATGGCTGATAGAATTTTAGGGATGGGAGATGTTGTTTCTCTTGTGGAGCGGGCCCAGGAACAATATGATGAGGAAGAAGCAAGAAAGCTACAGAAGAAAATCGCTAAAAATAAATTTGGATTTGATGACTTCCTCAAACAGCTTCAGCAGATAAAAAAAATGGGGTCTATGAAAGACCTGATGGGAATGATACCGGGAGCAGGGAAAATGCTTAAGGATGTAGATATCGATGATGATGCTTTTAAAGGAATCGAAGCAATAATTCATTCAATGACTCCAGAGGAGCGCAGTAATCCTAAAATGATAAACGCCAGTCGAAAGAGACGCATTAGCAAAGGTTCTGGAACAACTGTCCAGGAAGTTAACCAGCTCTTGAAACAATTTAATCAGATGGGGAAAATGATGAAGATGATGCAAGGTGGCGGTGGTCAGAAGATGATGCAGATGATGAAGGGAATGAAGTAGGGCGGCAAAATGGGTAGTTAATGAATTCTAGATCATGATATGCTTATCTAAATGAGCTCCGACTTACCGGGCTAAACTTTCAGCTTTGTAATACAGATACAAAGGAGAATATTGAGAAACCGGTAATTTTTATTAAAATAATCCTGGTAAATTCGGAGTCAAAAGTTGACTGCTAACTGCCAATTAATATACTGCTTACTTAAATGACTATTTTAGACGGAAAAAAGACGAGCAATGACATTAAAAATGAAATTGCCGAAGAAGTAGAAAAAATCAAAGAAAAAGGAGGAAAGGTACCACACCTTGCTGCAATTATTGTTGGGAAAGATGGCGCAAGCTTGACGTATGTAAATGCCAAGGTTAAAGCTTGTAAACAGGTAGGTTTTGAATCTTCTCTTTATCGGATGCCAAACACCATTAGTGAATTAGAGCTGCTTGATAAAATTGAAGAACTAAATCAAAATGATGAGATAGATGGGTTCATCGTCCAATTGCCCTTGCCTCCACAAATTGATACTCAAAAAGTTTTAAATGCGGTTGATCCTGATAAGGACGTCGATGGATTTCACCCTACTAATTTTGGGAAAATGGCTTTGGATATGACCTCGTTCATACCTGCTACCCCTTTTGGGATATTAGAATTACTGGAGCGTTACGACATTCCTACCAAAGGCAAACACACTGTGGTGATTGGTCGTAGTTATATCGTTGGACGTCCTATGAGTATTTTGATGGGGCGTAGCGGTTTCCCTGGAAATTCTACTGTTACGCTAACCCATGAATTCACCAAAAATATAACCCAGATTACCTCTCAGGCAGATATAATTATTATTGCTGTTGGAATTCCAGATTTTCTGAAAGCCGAAATGATCAAAGATGATGCGGTGGTCATTGATGTAGGAATTACCCGAGTTCCAGACGAGAAGACCGATAAAGGTTACCTGATCAAAGGTGATGTTGATTTCGAAAATTGTAGTAAGAAAGCATCTTATATTACACCTGTTCCCGGAGGGGTTGGTCCCATGACCGTGTCGATGTTACTTAAGAACACCTTGTTGGCCAGAGAGCGTCACAAGCAAAGAGGAATGAAGAGATAAATTAGAATAGGCTTTCTGATTGTTTTTTTCAGAAAGCCTTCTAAATTATGCGTCTTTTGCTTCTTCCAGTTTCCAGTCAAGATATTTATGCAAATCAGTTTCCATAAATCTTAAGGAAAAAGTTAGGACTGCAAAATCATCAACATATCCTATCCCCGGAATAAAATCAGGGACCATGTCAAAGGGATTAAGAACATATAATAAGGCAAACGCAATAGCTGCAATGGTAAACCAGGGCACGTCTTTATAAATTCCTTTTCTGTAATCCTGTAGCATACCAAACATCACCTTTCCAAGTTCAGTATATTTCTTCAGGGCGTTCGCATTTAGGATCTTATCTGAAATTTCCTGTTGATTTTTTGCTGCAAATTCTACATCACCTTCGTCTATTTTTGCAACTTTTTCTTCCACATATTTCTCATCAATATTCGTACTTTTTCTGCTAAACATTTTATATATTTTTGATTAAATACTGGTTATTATTTATAATTTGTCGTATGCATTTCCGTATTCTTTCTTATAGATTTTTAGTATAAGGAGGAATAAAGAAATCAATAAGGGGCCAAATATCAAACCGATGAAACCAAATAAGGGAACACCTACGATCACTCCAAAAAGGGTTATCAATGGGTGAACATCGGCCAAACGCTCCAGGATATATAACCTTATCAAATTATCGGTGACGCCAACCACCGCAAATCCATAAATCAAAATGGCAATTGCCTGCCAGTTATCTCCCTGAGCCAAGAGCAGGATAGTTACAGGGATAATCCCGACTGCAGTACCGATAAAGGGGATCATAGATCCAATTGCGGTAATTACAAACCAAAAGAACGGATCAGGGACGCCAAAAATAAGAAAACCGATAAGCGCAACTACCCCCTGAAATAAAGCTACTAAAGGAATCCCAAGGGCATTTGATTTTACCAGCTCGTTGCTTTCATCACTTATAATATCAATGTTGTCTCTTCCCATCGGTATATATGAAAAAAGTATCTCCTTCATTTTATCCCTGTTTATAAGCATATAATAAAGCATGAAATACATAATACCGATTGCAATGGTTGCGTTAAAGGTGCCTCCGGCAAGGCTTTGTAAATTTCCAGAGATCCAGTTCGTGATGGCGGAAGTATCAATGGAATTACTGATACTATACCCGATATAACTTTCAGCTTCCGCAAGTTGTTCTTTAATAGCCCTTATTACTCTCTCTGAGTTGGCTACTGCCTTTCCTATTTTAGAGGTAAGCATAATCACTACCAGGCTAACCGGTACAAGAATACCAATAAAGGAACCGGTCATTAAAATACCGGCAGCAAGGCCGGGATGCCATCCTCTATCGAGTAATTTTTTCATCCAGTTCCTCAAAATCACATAAAGGGTGATGGCTCCAAGGACTCCAGATAAGTAGGGGATAATCTCTTTGAAAATTAAAACCGACAGGAACAATATGAGCAAAAGCACAAATAACTGTCTAACTAAAGCCGGTTTTAATCTATCCATAGGAAATTATTTAAGACTACGAAGCAAAAAGCTGATCCTGGTTTTTGAAAGCTTTAAATTCCAATGCATTACCACTGGGGTCTTTAAAAAACATAGTCGCCTGCTCGCCAACCTCTCCCTTGAACCTAATATAAGGTTCAATAATAAATTCTATTCCCCTGGATTCTAATAATTTAGAAAATTCCTGAAATACATCCCATTCCAACACAACCCCAAAATGTGGTACCGGCACTTCCTTTCCGTCTACGGGATTGGAGTGGTCGTGTTCGATTTCTGATGGAGGTTTATAGTGAATAACAAGCTGATGCCCGAAAAAATTAAAATCAACCCAGTGCTCACTACTTCGCCCTTCTCCACATCCCAGAGTGTCCCGGTAAAATTTTCGGCTCTTTTGGAGGTCGGAAACAGGTATTGCGAGGTGAAACGGTGGTATTTTCATAGTTAGATAATTACCTGGTTTGAGTTGAATTAAAATTAGGAAGTTATCTTAACATAATATCAATGAAGTTCGCTAATAATCTGTTAAGATTTGCGCCTTTGCCCCCGGGAAGTCCGGTTTTGTTTGTGTTTTGGTTTGGAATCATTCTTAAAATTAGAGGATGCTGTTTCCTCAAGTTTGGAAGCCTCTTCTGTTTTTATCGAATCATCCACCATTTTGTTGATCGTTTGCAGCTCCTTTTCAGTAAGTTCACGCCATTTACCCACGGGCACGTCAAGGGTGACATTCATGATTCTTATGCGTTTGAGAGCATTGACCTGGTAACCTAAGAATTCACACATTCGTCTTATCTGACGATTAAGTCCTTGGGTTAGAACAATCCTAAACTCATATTTCCCCAGTTTTTCTACCTCGCATTTTTTGGTAGTGGTATTAAGAATAGGAACTCCGTTGCTCATTCTATTTATAAAGTCGTCGGTTATGGGTCGGTTTACCTTTACGATATATTCCTTTTCGTGGTTATTTCTTGCCCTTAGGATCTTATTCACAATGTCGCCATCATTGGTAAGGAAAATAAGGCCTTCGCTGGGTTTATCTAATCTGCCAATAGGAAAAATACGTTTGGGATAATTTATAAAGTCAATAATGTTATCTTTTTCTACCCTCCTATCAGTAGTACAAACAATACCAACAGGTTTATTGAAGGCTAAATATACATTCGGTTCATTTTTTTCTTTACCTGAAATCAATTGGCCATCAACACGGACTTTGTCTCCAGGAGCGATTTTAGTACCCATCTCAGGAACTTCCCCATTCAGAGTGATACGACTTTGTTCTATTAGCTTGTCAGCCTCACGACGGGAACAATAACCAACTTCACTTAGATATTTATTAATTCGGGTAAGTTTCTTTTCGGCCATAAAATTGAATTATTCTGCAAAGATACAAGATTTGACATGCTCTATTCAATCACATTTTTTTAAAAAAAATGAAATCACAGGCAACCTTTTGTAACTTTCCTGCGTCTATGTATATAGGAGCTTAATTTAAAATCACCAGTGAAAGTAATTCAACTTTTTAGAAACCAGAAATTGCTTATAAAGCGTGCCGCTAACCAAAATAGGGAAGCGCAGCGCCATCTTTACCAGGAGTATTCTGGAAAAATGCTAAGCATTTGTCGGCTTTATATAAAGGATATACAACAAGCTGAGGAGGTAATGCTCAACGGCTTCCTAAAGGTTTTTCTTCATCTGAAAAGCTTTAAAGACCAAGGCAGCTTTGAAGGTTGGGTTCGGAAAATAATGATAAGAGAATGCATATCCTTCATAAGATCAAACAAGAAATTAGAATTCTTAGAGGATGAGTTTTTACAACCTGAAATTCCCGAAACGGTCTCTTCAGAATTATGTGTGGAAGAGATTCAAGCTTTAATTGATGAACTCCCGGAAGGTTACCGAATGGTGTTCGTGATGTATGCTATCGAAGGTTATAAACACGCTGAAATAGCCAAACTGCTGAAGATTACTGAAGGAACTTCCAAATCTCAGCTTTTTAAAGCAAGAAAAATATTACAGGAAAAATTAATCGCACAAAACACAGCTTATGGCACTACATAGATTTGAAGAGCAGGCAGGAAAGAAGTTGAGGGAGCGCCAAATTACACCTTCAGCGGGAAGTTGGGAGAAACTCGAGGCCAACCTGGGCAGAGATGAGAAAAAGAAAAATTTCAGAATTTGGTGGCCTTTAGTAGCCGCACTGCTGGTATTGGCTTTCCTGGCAGGAAACCTGTTTTTTAGAACGACCCCTGGATCCCCTGATATTGTGGAAGAGCCCACCAAAAAAGGTCCTGAAAATTCTCCTGTTATTGAAGAATTTATTGAACCGGTGGAGCTCGCTTCTGAAGGAAAAGAAACCAAAGCCGGGCAACCTGAAGCAATAGCTTCTACTGGTGAAACCCCGCAAAAAAAGGGAGAAGATAAAACGCGGAAAGAATTAGTAGTTGCTTCCGCTGAAGTTGAAAATCTCCATTTCGGGCTTAAAAATATAAATAATGAACCCTCATTTCAGGAGACAGCTATAGAGGAAAATGATTTGGAAGAGGCCATTACAATGGTTGTTTCTGAACAAGCCGAAAAAGATCTCACCGATGCTGAAGTTGACGCTTTGCTGCTAGAAGCCGCAAATCAACTTACCCGCAAACAGACATTTAATAAAAATGGAAGCGTAAATGCAGCTGCCCTTCTGGCCGATGTTGAAACAGAACTCGATCATTCTTTTAGAAAGAAGATTTTTGAACTGTTAAAAGAAGGCTTTGAAGAAGCGAGTTATGCATTTTCTAATCGTAATAAATAACCATCATCCCCATTTGGGGTCATTCATCAATAATCAAATCAATTTTTATGAAAACAGTAATCATCTACCTAGTATTAAGTTTAAGTTCTCTGATATTCCAGGAAATGTATGCTCAATCAAAGGATTCTGTTTACCAACAGAATGAAACTCTTGAAAGAATAAAGAAAGAAATCATTGCTGAGGAAAAAGAGCAGTTAAGAGTTAGAGTTTCTTCCCTGAACCGTCTCGTTGAGAAAGGAGAAATAACTGCGGAATCGGCCAGGCTTCAAAAGAAGGCCGCTGCCGAAAAACATGCCAAAAATATTGAAAACCGGATCGCAATTTTAGAAAACCAATTTGCTCTGGAATCCAGAAATTCTCCTAATGATAAAAGTGTTTGGTTAATCCTTGGGGAAGAAGGGAAAGTGGGAGGATTGGAAACGAATCCCAATAAATACGATAAAAGAACTACCAACGACATCGTAATCGCGGCCGGATTTAATAACGCGCTTGAAGAAGGTCAGTCCCTTAACGATTCCGATTTCAAATTGGCCGGGAGCAGGTTTTTTGAAATCGGTTGGGCATGGAAGACACGCGTTTTTGAGAAATCTAATTGGCTTCGATTAAAGTATGGGGTTTCCTTTCAGTTTAATGGGTTGAAACCGGTTGATAATAGGATTTTTGAACAGGACGGCGATGAAACTTATTTATCCCAATTTAATTATGATCTCAAAAAATCAAAGTTTAGGATGGATAATCTGGTTGTCCCGGTACATTTTGAGTTTGGCCCGTCTACCAGGAATGAATATGAAGACAGGATACGTTATTCTACCGTTGGGAAATTAAAAATAGGTTTGGGAGGTTATGCCGGATTTAATATAGGGGAACGCCAAAAGCTCAAATATGAAGTAGATGGTGAAAGGGTAAAAGAAAAGCTTAAAAACGATTATAATACCAACGATTTGGTTTACGGTATAAGTGCTTACCTGGGCTGGGGTGGTGCTACCTTGTACGGGAAATACGACCTGAACCCAATATTCAAGGATCCAAACCGGGAATTACATAATTTCTCCCTCGGACTTCGATTCGATGTGGATTAATGAGTCTTGTTTTTTGAAACTTGAGGGTACAAAATAGCGATGGCCGAATTATTCCCGCTGGATAGTGGGATCCAATTAATATTCTTCCTTTTTAAAACATTCGATTTAGCCACTTTTTATTTAGTAATTTTGTTTTAAATTATCGAACCTCACAGGTGATCAAAACCTGTGAGGTTTAAAGCCTTGAATTTGATCTCAAAAACAACCATAGACAATGTGTTTGAAACCGCCCGGGTTGAGGAGGTTATCGGCGATTTTGTTCAGCTTAAAAAATCGGGATCGAATTTTAAGGGCTTAAGTCCATTTTCTGATGAGCGCACTCCTAGTTTTATGGTATCACCCGTAAAACAGATATGGAAAGATTTCTCAAGCGGGAAGGGTGGTAACGTGGTAGCCTTTCTTATGGAACACGAGCATTTTACCTATCCCGAAGCTATAAAATATCTGGCAAAGAAATACGGGATCGAAATTGAGGAAACGCTGCAAAGCGATGAACAAAAGGTTCAGGCCAACGAGAGGGAAAGCATGTACCTGGTTTCAGAATTCGCTAATAAATATTTTCAGAAAATTCTTCATAAAACAGATCGGGGAAAGGCAATTGGGTTAAGTTATTTCAAAGAGCGTGGATTCTCTCTGGAAACCATCAAAAAATTTGAATTGGGTTACTGTCTTGATGAGTGGGATGCTTTTACCAAAGAAGCCCTGGCTGAAGGTTATAAACTTGAATTTCTGGAAAAAACCGGGCTTAGTATTAAAAAAGGAGAAAATCCCTTTGATAGGTTTAAAGGCCGGGTGATGTTTCCTATTCATTCAATGTCGGGTCGAGTGCTCGGTTTTGGGGGAAGAATTCTTTCCAGCGATAAAAAAGCCGCAAAGTACCTCAACTCTCCTGAAAGTGAGATATACCATAAAAGCAAGGTGCTCTATGGGATTAATTATGCTAAACAGGCCATAGCAAAAGAAGATAATTGCTTTTTAGTTGAGGGGTATACTGATGTAATTCAATTTCATCAAACAGGAATAGAAAATGTAGTTTCTTCCTCAGGTACCGCCCTTACCTCGGATCAGATACGGCTCATTAATCGCCTTACAAAGAATATTACCGTGCTATTTGATGGGGATGCAGCCGGTTTGAGAGCTTCTCTGCGCGGCATTGACCTTATCCTTGAACAGGGAATGAATGTGAGGATTCTTACCTTCCCAGAAGGAGAGGATCCCGATAGTTTTGCCCGAAAAAATTCCGAGGTGGAATTGAGGGACTTTTTAGCAGAGAATTCAAAGGACTTCATTGCCTTTAAAGCATCCCTTTTAATGGAAGAGGCCCAAAATGATCCGGTTAAAAAAGCCGGATTAATCAGGGAGATAGTGCAAAGCATTTCCAAAATTCCTGATAATATTCAACAGGAAGTTTATCTTCAGGAATGTTCCAGGATAATGGATATCTCCGAAGAAGTGTTGTATTCAAGTCTGGCTCAGATAACTAAAAAATCGGTTGAGCAAACCAAAAATAAGCCCGTTAGGAAATCTTTTGATGTTGTAAAGGAGGAAAAACAAACTACTCCCAAAGTAGACGAGCAATTTGAACTGGAAAAAAAAATTATTAGTTTACTTTTATTATATGGCAAAGAGGAAGAGGAATTCGAAGATCTTCTTTTAAAGGAGAAAGAAAATGGAGAGTTGGTTCTAGAGCCTGAAATACAAAAAGCCAAAGTTTTTGAAAAGATTTTTCTGGATCTTCAGGAAGATGAAATAGCTTTTGCCAATCCTGATTTCCAGCAACTTTATAGTGAACTTATCGATAGGCTTAACAGCAGTGATGCTTTTGCTACGGAGACTTTCATCAATGAAATTGATGCTGAGAAAGCAGCGACAATAACGAATATTTTGATGGAGGAAGAGCAGTATGAATTGCATGACTGGGATCGCCAAAATATTTTTGTAAAGACCAAGAAGGAAACGCTTTCGCGCCTGGTATCTGAAACCATCCTCTCCCTAAGACGTTTTTTAATCAATCAGAAAATAGATGAACTGTCTTCGCAGGTAAAAACTTCCAATCCTGATATTGATAGTAGTACAATACTTCAGGATATTATGGATTACCTTAGTCTTAAAAAGGTGCTTTCTGATAAACTGAATCGTGTTATGTAGAGGGATTTATTTCCAGTAATCGAGACCTGGTAATCAAATCAGCAACATTATCTACATTTAATTTTTTCAGCAAACGAGTCTTGTAAGTACTAACCGTTTTTTCATTGATATTAAGGGTTTCGGCGATGTCCTTATTGCGTTTTCCTGCAGAAATAAGATTCAGGACTTCGATCTCCCGGGTGGAAAGCTTTTTAAATTTTGTAATTAGGCTTTTGCCTTTGGACATTCCGGTGTTTAATTTTTCGGTTATTTTTTTATTCAGATATATTCCTCCCCTTGCTACCTGATAAATCGCGGATTCTAAGGTTTCTGGATCGGTAGTTTTAGAAATATAACCGGAAGCACCTGCTTTAATTGCACTCAAAGCATACAATTCTTCTGCGTGGTAGCTAAAAATTAGTATTCTTAAGGCAGGATATTCTTTTTTTAAGGTCCGTATGGCGTTAATTCCATGAATCTCAGGAAGATCTAATTCGAGAACTAATACTGTAGGAATTTGCTGCGTTAGAAACTTGAAGAGTTCATTACCATTGGTAACCTTACCAATAATCTCCAGGGCTGGATTCATACGTATGATGCTACCGATGCCCTCGCTTACCACAGGATGATGATCTGCAATCAATATAGTATTCATAAAACAGGTTGGTGTTGGAATAAAATGTACGCCTGTAGGGCCTTAGGCTTACATTTTCTTACCTAAAAATACCTGTTTTCGTATTAAAAAGAGAAGATTTAAATGCTTATTCGATAAAATGATTAGTTTTTAAGATGAACGGGAATTTCGCAAACAGGTATTGGGTTGATTTTGTGTAAATTAGCTCTGTGTCGTCTTTGGTATATTTGAAAAACAACTTTATGTCTCCCAGAAAAGTCATCCTCCGTTTTTCCTTGCTCTGCCTGTAGCATTGCCCATTCCAACTCATCGTAAGAGGCCCCGATTTGTTCTTCATCGCTGGGGCTATTGTCAAAAAGCCCGTCGGTCGGTAGCGCATTAATTATTTCAGGAGAAAGTTGGAGGTAATGGGCAATTTGATAAACTTCACTTTTCATTAAATCAGCGATAGGGCTTATATCCACTCCTCCATCACCATATTTTGTAAAGAAACCAACCCCAAAATCCTCAACTTTATTTCCGGTGCCAGCTACTAGGTATCCGTGTACTCCGGCAAAATAATATAAGGTGGTCATTCTCAACCGAGCACGGGTATTTGCAAGACTTAAAGAGTGGTGATCAGAAGACTCGGTAGCTGGAACAGATTGTTTAAAGTTTTCAAACACAGGGGTGAGGTTAACCTCCAGGTTACTTACATTGGCAAAATGTTCCTTTAAGTACTGTATGTGTTTTTGAGCCCTGGTAACCTGGTTTTTTTGTTGATGAATCGGCATCTCAAGGCACAGCGTACGCATTCCTGTTTTTGCGCATAGTGCAGAAGTTACTGCAGAATCAATACCTCCGCTAATACCTAGCACAAAACCGTTCATATTGGCTTTGGTAGCGTAATCTTTTAACCAGTTAACAATATGATCTACTACTTTTTCAATCTGCATAATTTTGGGTGAATTAGTTTGTAAATAATACCTTTGCCTCAAAACTACCACTTAAAGGTAATTTATAAAAGCCCCTGGCGTTAAAGCCTTCATAAGAATATCGTATGATCAAGAGATTGCTGTTGTTTTTCAGTGTTGTTGGTTTTTTTTCCTGCGAGAATAAATCTGAAACTGAAAGGGAGATTGAGAAGATAAAAGTGGAGTTTGAGACCATTCGGTTTGATAAGGAATTTGCTGAAGCTATCCCGGAAAACTTATCCGAATTGAAAGCAGAATATCCCTATCTTTTTCCAAAGCAGTTTAGCGATCAGGTATGGAGAGAGAAAATGACAGACACTATTCAGTTGGAAATTAACGAAGAAGTAGCCAAAACCTTTCCCTCGTTTTCTCAGGAAGAAGATGAATTATACAGGTTATTCCAGCATTTAAAATATTATTTCCCCAGTTTCGAAGCCCCGGATGTGATTACCATTACTTCTGAAGTAGATTATAAGAATAAAGTGGTGATTTCAGAGGATAAGCTTTTTATCGCCCTGGATACCTACCTTGGGGAAGACCATCATTTCTATATCGGATTACAGGAATACCTGAAAAAGAATTTTCGTAGGTCTCAAATACTTCCAGATGTGGCCCAGGCCTATGCTAAAAGATATGTTCCCAGGCCCCAGGCCCGCACTTTTCTTGCGCATATGATCTACTACGGGAAAATGCTTTATCTTAAAGATCTGTTGATCCCTTTAAGAAGTGATGCCGATAAAATTGGCTACACTGCGGAGGAACTAAAATGGGCGCAAAACAATGAAGAACAAATTTGGCGATATTTTGTAGATAAGGAGATGATCTTTGATACTGACTCTGAATTGAGTACTCGGTTTTTATATCCGGCACCCTTTAGTAAATTTTACCTTGCCCTTGATAATGAATCACCAGACCGGTTGGGGCAATATATTGGCTGGCAGATCATTAGAAATTATATGAAAAAAAATGAAGTTTCGGTAGAAGAAATGTTACAAACCGAAGCTGAAACAATTTTTAATAATGCAAATTATAAACCCAGAAAATAATGGCTTACAAAAAATCTGAAATAAATATAGAAGTAGTAACTGATGAAAATCAGGTGCCAGAGGAGCTTTACTGGAGTGCCGAAGACGGGAATGTTTATAAAGAAGAAGCTAAGGCTATGATGCTCTCTGTTTGGGACAGTAAACAACAGGAAACCCTGCGAATAGACCTCTGGACTAAAGATATGCCAGTAGATGAAATGAAAAAGTTCTTCCATCAGACGCTTGTCTCTATGAGTGATACCTTTAATCGTGCTACCCAGGATCAGAAAATGACTGATACGATGAAGGATTTCTGCGATTATTTTGCGGAAAAGCTGGAAATTACCAAGAAATAAATTGAGCTTATTTGGATAAGTTAGTCTTTGTTTATAATGCGTTTTCGGGTAGCCATAATGCTTTTTTAGATGCCGTTCTTAAGCTCATGGGCTCCAATTCTAAGACATGTAATTTATGTCAACTTACCCATGGAGTTTTTTCACAAAAAAAGGTATGGAAGGATTTTATAAGGAATTCGGATATTGAGATGGATTATCTGCATTTGGATGAATTTCAGAAAAAGTATGCCTCAAAATTCGGATATAAATTTACCTTCCCTATAGTTTTATGGGAGGATCAAGGAGAAATGGGGGTTTTAATTTCAACCGAGGAGCTGGAGGAATTGGATAACGTAAAGGAATTAATTGTTCTTCTTGAAGATAGAACGAGTTCTTAAATAATCAAGGATGCTGATTAATTGATTCGATATAATCCAAAATTTCTTCCTTGCCTATACCTGAGGTAGCCGAACTAATAAAAAATTTCGGCATTTCTTCCCAGTAATGAAGCATTTCAGACTGGTAATTCTGAATATTGGATTCCAGAACCTTTGGTTTTAACTTATCAGCCTTGGTAAAGATGATACAAAAGGGAATCTGGTTTTCTCCAAGCCATTGCATAAATTCCAAATCAATCTTTTGAGGTTTGTGGCGGCTATCGATTAACACAAAGGCGCAAAGCATTTGGTTACGATTCCCAAAGTAAGCAGTGATAAATTTCTGAAAAGTTCTTTTGGCAGATTTAGAGACCTTTGCATAGCCGTATCCCGGTAAATCTACTAAATGCCAGTTTTCGTTAATAAGAAAATGGTTGATAAGTTGTGTCTTCCCCGGTTTTGCTGAGGTTTTCGCTAAAGATTTGCGCTCTGTAAGCATATTGATTAACGAGGATTTTCCCACATTGCTTCGGCCAATAAAAGCATACTCAGGCAAGTTGGAATCAGGACATTTGTCCACCTTTGAGTTGCTAACCACAAATTCAGCCGATTTGATTTTCATCAGGAATAAATTATAACACCAAAAATATGTGTCTATTAGAAATTACGTTCTTTTAGCCATCCATGCAGGAGCTCATTAAAAAGTTCTGGATGTTCCATCATAGCAGCGTGGCCACATTTATCGATCCAGTAAAGATCGGCATCAGGTAAAAGGCGTTTGAAATCCTCTGCAACTTCTGGAGGAGTAACATTATCGTCTTTACCCCAGATAATGCATGTTGGAGTGCGCATTTTTGGTAAATCCTTAGCCATATTATGGCGGATTGCACTTTTTGCAATAGCAAGAGTTTTTACCAGTTTGTTGCGATCACTGACCGTTTCATACACTTCATCGACAATGTCTTTGGTGGCCACTTGGGGATCGTAAAATACGTTTTGTGCCTTTTTCTTTATAAATTCATAATCACCACGTCGAGGATAGCTCTCTCCCATTGCGTTTTCATACAAACCGGAACTTCCTGTTATAACCAGTGCCTTTACCATCTCTGGATAAAGTTTGGTAGTAAGAAGTCCAATGTGACCTCCCAGGGAATTTCCTAACAAAATCACTTTGTCTAAGCCCTTAAAATCAACAAACTCTTTGATATATTTTGCGAAAGTACCCACGCTTGTTTTAAGCAGAGACATGGAGTATAAAGGCAATTCAGGAATTAAAATTTTATAGCCCTTAGGAGGAAAATAATTAATAACACCATCAAAATTACTCAAGCCACCCATCAGTCCGTGTAAAATAACTATCGGAGTTCCTTCTCCTTTCTCCAGGTATGTAAATTTACCCTCTTGCCTTAAATTATTTTTCATTGATAGCCTTTGCGGTTAGCAATCGCAAATATAGCGATTTCGATACAAGTATAATCATTTTTGAGAAATAGCAAAGGCAATTCCTTACAGCATTTAACAGGATTAGCACCCATTTTTAACACAAAATTTTAGGATAAAACCAAGCCTCTGAAATTTAACCTCATAGGTGTATTGAAAAGTCTTTCAGTGCAATAGGAGGGAAAAATTTATCAACAATGTGGTAGAAAGTGGTAAAAAGTGGTAATATTTTCAATATATTTGACTTTGAAAATCTAATTAGTGGTAAATCTCATCGGTACATATGAATGCAAGGTGGACGCTAAAGGCCGTTTAATGGTGCCTTCAGCGTTAAAGAAACAACTTGCGCCTATGTTGCAGGAGGGATTCGTGCTAAAACGAGCGGTTTTTCAATCTTGTCTGGAGTTGTATCCGATGGAAGAGTGGGATAAGCTGATGAAGAAAATGAATGGTCTTAATCGTTTCAAGAAAAAGAATAACGATTTTATAAGAAGATTTACTGCCGGGGTGAAAAGTGTAGAGGTGGATGGTAGCGGGAGGTTGTTAATTCCAAAGGATCTTTTAGGTTTCGCTGGAATTGAAAAGGAAATCGTTCTTAATTCCGCAATTAACATTATCGAGATTTGGGATAAAGAGCAGTACGAGAAGACTATTTATGAGTCTACCGATGATTTTGCCGAACTGGCTGAAGAGGTAATGGGAAATGATGAGCTCGATGGAATATCATAATCCAGTTTTATTAAAGGAATCTATAGACGGTCTCAATATAAAGAAAAACGGGACTTATGTGGATGTAACCTTCGGCGGTGGAGGGCATTCCCGGGAGATCCTTAAGCGATTAGGACCAGAAGGAAGACTTTTTGCCTTCGATCAGGATAAAGATGCTTTGCGCAATAAGATAGAGGATCCACGATTTACCCTTATCAGTGAAAATTTCAGGTTTATCAAACGTTTCCTGAGGTTTTACGGGGTAAAGCAGGTAGATGGTATCCTGGGTGATTTCGGAGTTTCATCCCACCAGTTTAATGAAGCAGAGCGTGGTTTTTCAATCCGTTATGATGCTAAACTGGATATGAGGATGAACCGAGATAGTAAGCTTAGTGCTTTAGAGGTTGTCAATCAATATCCTGAACAGCATTTGAGACAGTTGTTTTATCAATATGCTGATCTTAAGAATGCTCCAAAACTTGCAAAAATCATTGTGGGTTCAAGGGAGCAGAAAGCTATAGAAAGCAGTGAGCAACTTAATGATCTGCTGAAGCCACATCTTTTTAAAGGAAAAGAAAATAAGATCCTGGCTCAGATCTACCAGGCTATCCGCATAGAGGTGAATCAGGAGATTGAGGTTCTTAAAGAGTTTTTAAAACAAACTGAGGAACTTTTGGTGGAAGGTGGCCGGATAAGTTTAATCTCTTATCACTCTTTGGAGGACCGTCTGGTAAAACGCTTTATTAGAAGCGGATTGTTTGAAGGAGAACCGGAAAAAGATTTCTTCGGAAATATTTCGGTTCCTTTTAAAAAGGTAGGAGGATTAATCGTTCCCTCAAAGGAGGAAATTGAAAGAAATAGCCGTGCACGCAGCGCAAAATTGCGGGTGGCCAAAAGAATTTGAAATCTCTTAGAAAGTAATGAAAAAGGGTTTTTATAATCTTCTGAAAGCAAATTTTCTGATTAGTCGCGATGCGGTTAATAACTGGAGGTTCATTGTGTTTTGTACGCTGCTGGCCATTATCATGATTGCTAGTTCTCATAGTGCAGAGAGAAAAGTTCATGAAATTGCTCAGCTACATGATGAGGTCCGTGAACTGAGAAGTGAATTCGTAGATCGGCGTTCAGCACTGATGAAAATTAAAATGGAATCTACAATTACAAGGAAAATGAGTGAAAGGGGTGTCGGACCGTCAGAAACACCACCCTATAAAATAAGAGTAAATATCACTGAATAAAATGGCAATAACCGAAAAAGGCATATTAAACAGATTGTACTTCGTGGCAGCCTGTATGTTTTTGTTTGCCGTTGGTGTGGCTGTAAAGCTTCTTGATATTCAGTTTGTCGATGGCGAACATTATAAACAACTAGCTGAGGAACGAACATACAGAAACTTTAAAATACCCTCTAATCGTGGGAACTTATATGATTCCAATGGTAATTTACTTGCTACCTCTATCCCTAAATATGATATAAGATTTGATGCTGTCACTGTTTCTGATAAGGATTTCCAAGAGAATATAGGACCTTTATCTAAGAAGTTGTCTGCAATGCTGGGTAATTCTGCTTCCTATTATGCTCAAAAACTTCGCGCGGCCAGAGCTAACAGGCAGCGTTATCTTTTAATAGCTAAAGGCCTTGGTTATTCAGAATTTCTTAAACTAAAAGAGTTTCCGATGTTTAATCTAGGAACATATAAAGGCGGTATGATCGTAGAGCAGCGAACCGTGCGGGAGCATCCGCTGGGAAAAATGGGAGAGCGGACCGTAGGGTATGAGCGCCAGGATGAACAAGGTTATTTTACCCGTGTGGGGCTTGAGGGAGCCTATAGTTCTTATTTAAGAGGAACCGATGGTAGGCGCCTTAAACAAAAAATAGCCAAAGGTCAGTGGAAACCCATTAGTGATAATAATGAAGTGGAGCCTAAAGATGGCTACGATGTAATTTCAACCATAGATGTTAATATTCAGGATATAGCCCATCATGCTCTCCTTAAGCAATTAGAAAAATATGAAGCCGATCACGGCAGTGTGGTGGTGATGGAAACCGAAACTGGCGAAATTAAGGCTATCTCTAACTTAGGAAGAACCTCCCGAGGCACTTATTACGAAAAACTTAATTATGCCGTGGGCGAATTACATGAGCCTGGTTCAACTTTTAAATTAATGGCAATGGTAGCTGCCCTGGACCATAAAGTGGTTGACACAGGGGACATCGTTGAAACTGGAAATGGACGACTACCTATCCTCGGCAGAATGGTTCGAGATTCAAAACACGGAGGATATGGTGATATTAGTGTAGCGCGAGCTTTTGAGGTTTCTTCAAATGTTGGAACAGTAAAAATCATTTACGATAATTACAAAGACCAACCTCAAAAGTTTATTGATAAGCTTAATGCTATGCATCTTAATGAACCGCTAGGTTTGGATATAAAAGGAGAGGGTGTGCCTTATATACCCCAACCTGGCGATAAAAAATGGTCAGGCCTTTCTTTACCATGGATGGCTTACGGGTATGGCAGTATCCAGATGACCCCTCTGCAAACCCTTGCTTTTTATAATGCCATAGCCAATAATGGTGAGATGGTAAAACCGCGATTTATTAAGGAGGTAAAAGAATGGGATAAAACCATTAAAAAATTTGATAAAGAGGTAATCAATCCTGCTATCTGTTCTCCTGAAACCCTTTCTAAGGTACAGGAGATGCTTAAAAATGTTGTGGAACGCGGTACGGCTAAAAGTCTTTATTCCCCGAATTTTTCCATGGCGGGTAAAACTGGAACTGCGCAAACTGAATACTGGATGGACGACTGGGCCTCCAACAGACGATATATCTCTTCGTTTGTGGGTTACTTCCCTGCTGAAAATCCAAAATATACCAGCATTGTGGTCATTCATAAACCAGACAATAAAGTGGGTTATTATGGTGCGGATGTTAGTGGACCGGTTTTTAAACGTATTGCACAAAAGATCTATACCGATACCCCAATAGAAGATGAATTGAATTCTATCGAGGTGAAAAATGAAAATATTGAAGATGATTTCGAAAAATATTATACCAAGATTCAGGATGAAAATATAATTATGCCGGATGTCGTTGGCATGCCGGCAATGGACGCCGTATCTCTATTAGAGAACCTTGGATTGGAAGTGAGATTCCGTGGCAAGGGAAAGGTTAAGGCCCAGTCTGTTTCAGCTGGTCAGAAAATAAAAAATAATCAGAAGGTAAATCTGCATTTAAGTTGAAGATTTTAAAAGACATATTATACAGGGTTTCTATGGAGGCCGTAACCGGGAATACCTCTGTTGCGGTTAATAACATTCAATTTGATTCACGTAAAGTAGAGTTAAATGATGTTTTTGTCGCCATCCGAGGATTGGTGTCCGATGGACATAAATTTATAGAACAGGCGGTAAACAAAGGAGCTCTAGCGGTGATTTGTGAAGAGTTACCAAAAGATATTGTCAATGGGGTTACTTATGTGCAAGTCGGGGATTCTCAAAAGGCGTTGGCGTATATGGCAGCAAATTTCTATGGGAACCCTTCTGGGAAACTAAAGCTTGTAGGAGTTACCGGAACTAATGGTAAAACTACAATTGCAACCTTACTGTATGAACTTTTTACCAAAGCCGGTTATAAAGTCGGGTTGCTTTCTACAGTTAAAGTTATGGTTGGGAATAGGAGTTTTCAGGCCGTCAGGACAACTCCCGATTCTCTCAGCATAAATTCCTATCTCGGTCAGATGAATGAGGAAGGTGTAGAATTCTGTTTTATGGAAGTCAGTTCTCACGGGATTGCCCAGCACCGAACGAGTGCCCTGGAATTTAAAGGTGGAATTTTCACCAACCTCTCCCATGATCATCTAGATTATCATAAGGATTTCGCGGAATACCGTGATATGAAAAAAAGATTTTTCGATGAGTTGCCGGCCTCAGCTTTTGCACTGACCAATGCCGATGATAAGAATGGGATGGTAATGCTTCAAAATACAAGGGCTGTAAAATACACTTACGCATTAAAATCTTACGCAGATTATCAAGCCCAGATACTTGAAAATCAGTTCACTGGATTGTTGTTGAAAGTAAATGGGCAAGATCTCTGGACTAAACTTATAGGAAATTTCAATGCTTATAACATTCTGGCAATTTATGCCACTGCGCAGTTACTTGGCCTGGAAACCCTTGAAACCCTGAAAATCATCAGCGAACTGGAGTCGGTAAGTGGAAGATTTGAATATTTGATTTCCGATAAAGAAAAAATAACTGCTATCGTAGATTATGCCCACACTCCAGATGCCCTTAAAAATGTGCTTGAAACAATTAACAGCATAAGAACAAAGAATGAAAAATTAATTACAGTAGTAGGCTGTGGAGGAGACAGGGATAAGTCAAAGAGGCCCAAGATGGGCCACATAGCATCAGCCTTAAGTACCGATGTGATCTTTACCAGCGATAATCCCAGAACTGAAGATCCCGATAAAATTATAGCGGAGATCGAGACAGGTGTGGAGCCTCAGAATTTTAAAAAAACCAACGCTGTTACCAATAGAAAGCAGGCGATTCGTACGGCCTGCCAGATGGCTTCCAAGAATGATATTATTCTCATTGCAGGAAAAGGGCATGAGACCTATCAGGAGATCAATGGAGAGCGATTTGATTTTGATGATCTAAAAATTGTAGCTGAATTTTTAAAGCAATTAAATAAATAAAAACCGAGCCAGTTAAGGCAGGTGCCGAATAAGGATATGTTATACTACCTATTTGAATATCTAGATGCAGAATACCAGGTGCCAGGCGCGCGCCTCTTCCAGTATATTTCTTTTAGGTCTGCAATGGCAATTATCCTTGCTCTTGCAATTTCTACAATTTATGGAAAAAGGATTATCAATTATTTAAGAACCAAACAGATTGGCGAGAGCGTAAGAGATCTTGGTCTTGAAGGTCAGAATGAAAAAACAGGCACACCAACTATGGGGGGTATTATCATCATAATAGCCACCTTAATTCCGGTATTGCTATTTGCCAGATTAGACAATATCTATGTGATTTTACTTATTGTAACTACCCTTTGGATGGGATCAATTGGTTTTATTGACGATTACATTAAAACCTTTAAAAAAGATAAGGAGGGGCTACAGGGAAAATTTAAGGTTATTGGCCAGGTCGGACTTGGACTTATTGTTGGAGCCACCATGTATTTTCATCCCGGTATAACCGTCAAGGAAGAAACTAATAAGCCTGCAAATTCGCAGCAGGAATTACTGGTTGAGGCCGATGAGATCGTTATGGGACCTGAGGAAAAAACAACAACTACTACCATTCCCTTTGTGAAGAATAATGAATTTGATTACTCCAGCCTCATTACCTGGATAAATCCTGTACTTAAAAATTACGCCTGGATTATTTTTATTCCTATCGTCATTTTTATTGTCACAGCAGTTTCCAATGGTGCCAATTTAACTGATGGTATTGATGGTCTTGCTGCGGGGTCCTCAGCCATTATAGTTCTAACACTCGGGATTTTTGCCTGGGTTTCGGGGAATATTATTTTTTCCGATTACCTGAATATAATGTACATCCCACGTTCAGGAGAAATGACCATTTATATCACTGCTTTCGCCGGTGCCCTGGTGGGCTTTTTATGGTATAACACTTATCCGGCGCAAGTTTTTATGGGAGATACCGGAAGCCTTACCATCGGCGGGATAATTGCCGTCTTGGCTATTGCTACCCGTAAGGAATTGTTAATCCCTGTGTTATGCGGAATTTTTTTAATGGAAAACTTATCGGTGGTTTTACAGGTTGCCTGGTTTAAAATTACCAAACGAAAATATGGAGAAGGAAGAAGAATTTTCCTCATGTCACCTCTGCATCATCATTATCAGAAAAGAGGATATCATGAAAGTAAGATTGTGGTGAGGTTCTGGATCGTAGGGATTTTTCTGGCCATTGTAACGATCATCACACTTAAGGTTAGATAATGAAGAAGGGATGGCGAAATATAAGTAAGCCTGGGCAATATAAATTGGTTGTCCTGGGGGGAGGTGAAAGCGGAACAGGGACGGCCATTTTAGGTAAGAAACTTGATTTTGATGTCTTTGTTACTGATAAAGGTAAGATTAAAGATAAGTATAAGGATGTTCTTGAAAATATTGAAATTAAATGGGAGGAAGCACAGCATACGGAGGAAAGAATCCTAGATGCTGATGTGGTCATGAAAAGCCCGGGTATTCCAGATACAGCGCCTCTGGTAATCAAACTAACCGAGTTAGGGATTCCGGTGATTTCTGAAATAGAATTTGCTGGGGCTTTCACTTCAGCAAAAATAATAGGGGTCACAGGAAGTAATGGCAAGACGACAACCACAAAGTTTATTCACCATATCCTTAAAGCTGGCGGAATATCAGTCGTAATGGCTGGAAATGTGGGAGATAGCTTTGCAAGGCAAGTGGCTGAATCTCAGCCTGAGTGGTTTGTACTGGAATTAAGCAGCTTTCAGCTGGACGGGATTGAAAATTTCAGACCTGAAATAGCTGTTCTGACTAATATTACCCCGGATCACCTGGACAGGTATGATTATAAATTGGATAATTATGTAGCCTCCAAGTTCCGAATTACCCAAAATCAAAATGAGAATGATGTTTTCATTTTCGATGACGACGATGAGATTATAAAAGGGTGGTTAAATAACCATCCGGTAAAAGCCCAGAAGCTTCCATTTTCTTTGAAGAAGAAAGCAGAGGATGGAGCTTGTATAGAACGCGAAAATATTGTAATAAACATAAATAACGATCATTTTAATATGCCAACAAAAACATTAGGCCTGCAAGGTAAACACAATACTAAAAATGCCATGGCAGCCGCAACGGTAGCACAATTGTTACGAATTAGGAAAGAGACCATACGCGAGAGTATGGAGAATTTTCAAGGGGTAGAACATCGGCTTGAAAAGGTTTTAAAGATCAATAATGTTCAATATATAAATGACTCCAAAGCAACAAATGTTAATGCCACCTTTTATGCTTTGGAGAGTATGGAATCTGAAACCGTATGGATTGTAGGCGGGGTAGATAAGGGGAATGTGTATGATGACCTGCTCCCTTTAGTGAACGAGAAAGTAAAAGCGATAATCTGCCTAGGTGTAGATAATGTCAAATTACAAAACACCTTTGGTAACTGTGTGGAAACAATTGTGGAAACCCAATCTATGGCTGAAGCGGTGAAAATCGCATACAGGCTTTCGGAAAAAGGCGATACCGTATTGCTGTCTCCTGCTTGTGCCAGTTTCGATCTATTTGAAAATTATGAAGACCGTGGAAGACAGTTTAAAGAAGCGGTAAGAAACCTATAAAGATTAAAACCTGAAAGAGCATCAACTCCATGAGCAACTTTTTTTCAAATCTTAAAGGAGACAAGGTAATCTGGGCGACTGCCGGCTTGTTGGCAATATTTTCGTTTTTGCCGGTATATAGCGCCAGTAGTAACCTTGCATATCTTTATGGAGATGGAAGTACCTTTAAGTACGTTGTTGTTCACTTTTTTCATTTGGTACTTGGTTTTTCACTGCTTTTTGCCATTCATAAAATTCCTTACCATTATTTCCGTGGTTTGTCTATTTTAATGTTGCCGGTGGTGATTGTTCTATTATTGTATACCGCATTACAGGGAACTATTATCGATGGGGCAAACGCAAGCCGTTGGATTCAGATTCCTGTCTTAGGAGTTTCATTTCAGTCCTCAACACTGGCATCCGTGGTTTTGATGGTTTATGTAGCGAGGTATCTCTCAAAAATGACCCATAAAAAATTAAGCTTTAAGGAGTCAATTTTACCACTATGGGTGCCTGTTGGCATGGTATTATTGTTAATTTTGCCCGCCAATTTTTCCACTACAGCCATTATCTTTACTATGGTTCTGGTTTTGATGTTCTTAGGGGGATACCCCTCAAAATATCTGGGAATTATAATTGTGGCTGGTTTACTGATGCTCACTTTGTTTATTCTTACAGCCAAAGCTTTTCCCGGTCTTTTGCCCAACAGGGTAGATACCTGGGCAAGCCGGATTGAAAACTTTTCTAATGATGAAGATACCGAAGCGGACTATCAGATAGAAAAAGCAAAAATCGCTATCGCCAGGGGTGGAATTACAGGTGCGGGAATTGGAAAGAGTGTACAACGAAATTTTTTACCCCAGTCTTCTTCCGATTTTATTTACGCCATAATAGTCGAAGAAATGGGATTGATAGGAGCATTTGGGGTAATGAGTGCATATCTTATGCTTTTATTCAGAATTATAATTGTGGCAACCAAGGCTAATACGATGTTTGGGAAGCTTGTGGTAATGGGAGTAGGTTTGCCGATTATTTTCCAGGCCTTGATTAATATGGCAGTGGCTGTGGAATTGTTCCCAGTAACAGGGCAGACATTACCGCTTATCAGTAGCGGAGGAACCTCAATTTGGATGACCTGTATGGCCCTGGGGATTATTCTTAGTGTAAGCGCTAAACGTGAAGAAATTAAGGAAGCTGAAGAGCGATTAAACGAAGAAGAAAATCCGCTTGATATTTTAAGTGAAGCGATATAAAATGAAAAAGGACCTACGCGTCATATTATCTGGAGGAGGCACAGGAGGCCACATTTATCCGGCAATTGCTATTGCCAACGAGATAAAAATGCGATATCCTGAAACAGAATTTCTCTTTGTTGGGGCTAAGGACAGAATGGAAATGGAAAAAATACCTCAGGCGGGTTATAAGATCGAAGGGTTATGGATCAGTGGCATTCAAAGAAAATTTAGCCTTAAGAACTTTATGTTTCCCTTAAAGCTTCTGAGTAGTTTGAAAAGGTCAAGGAAAATTATCAGGGACTTTAAACCAGATGTAGTGATTGGTACGGGAGGTTTCGCAAGTGGGCCGTTGTTAAAAGTGGCTAGTTCTCAAAATATTCCCACTTTGATCCAGGAGCAAAATTCCTATCCCGGGATAACCAACAGGATTCTTTCAAAAACCGTGGACCGAATATGTGCCGCTTATGAGGAGGTAAAACGATTTTTTCCTGCAGAAAAGACTGTGATTACAGGAAATCCGGTTAGGCAGGATTTGCTGGAAGTAGATTCCAAGCGCGCCGAAGCACTGGATTTTTTTAAGCTAGATGCAGATAAAAAAACTGTATTGGTTCTCGGCGGGAGTCTCGGGGCAAGAAGAATAAACCAATTGATGGAGAAATTGGCAGATAAATTTGAGAAACAAGAAATCCAGTTAATCTGGCAAATCGGGAAGTTGTATTTCGGGGAGTATAAAAAATACAAGGGCATATTCGTACAGCCCCACGAATTTTTAAACAGGATGGATCTGGCCTATGCTGCAGCCGATTTGATCATTTCCCGTGCTGGTGCAATAAGTGTTTCAGAATTATGTATTGTTGGGAAACCGGTGATGTTTATTCCCTCTCCTAATGTAGCAGAAGATCACCAGACTAAAAATGCACGTTCAGTTGCTGATAGAAACGCTGCTTATGTATTCAATGAAAATGAATTAGGAAAAAATTTTGAGAATGAGATGTTTAGTTTGCTGAACTCTGAGGAAAAACAAAAAGAATTAAGTAGAAACATTAAAGCATTGGCTTTGCCTTATGCCACTGCGGCAATAGTAGACGAAATAGAAAAATTAATAGAAAGATAATTTTGATCGATTTAAACCACATAAAGAATATTTATTTTATCGGCATTGGCGGGATTGGAATGAGTGCCTTGGCGCGTTATTTCAAATTTCAGGGAAAAAATGTTGCCGGTTATGATAAAACTTCTACCTCTCTTACCAGAAGCCTGGAAGACGAAGGGATTACAGTGGTATATGATGAGGCTGTAGGGAGTATCCCAGAGGATTTCACCCATCTTGAAGGTACATTAGTGGTCTATACTCCAGCTATTCCTAAAGAACATAAACAATGGTTGTATTTTATCAGTCGTGAATTTCCATTAAAGAAACGAGCGGAAGTTCTGGGCCTTATTTCAAAAGGTAAACAAACACTTGCCGTGGCCGGTACCCATGGGAAAACTACAACTACCGCAATTCTTGGCCATTTGCTGAAAGAAACAGGAGCCCCGGTAACAGCTTTCCTGGGGGGCATTAGTGAAGATATCGGAAGCAATCTGATTCTAAAAGGAGATGAGGTTATCGTTGTAGAAGCAGATGAATTTGACCGCTCCTTTATGCAACTTGCTCCCAATATTGCGGCTATTACCTCAATGGATGCTGATCATCTCGATATTTATGGAGAAAGAGAGGAGTTGGAAAAGACTTTCAGGGATTTTGCAGCTCTGGTTCCAGACTCCGGGATGCTATTTGTGAGGAATGGTCTTCCCATTGCCGGAAAAACATTGGGTATTGAGGATGATGCCGATTTTGCCGCTACAGATATTAGAATTGAAAATGGGGCCTACTATTTTAGTCTTAGAACCCCTAATGGAAAAATTAAAGAATTAAGATTTAATCTACCTGGCAAACATAATTTGCTAAATGCTATTACAGCCCTGGCGATGGCTATTCAATACGGCTCCCCAACCGATGAAAAACTCGCCAGGGCTTTAAATAGCTTCAAAGGGGTTAGGCGTAGGTTTACCTACAAAATAAAAACAGAAGACCTGGTGCTCATAGATGATTATGCACATCATCCTGCCGAAATTGAAGCCGTTTACCAAGCAGTTAGAGAAATGCATCCTGGGAAAAAAGTATTGGCAGTATTTCAACCGCATTTATTTAGCAGGACTCGTGATTTTGGAGATGAGTTTGCTAAAAGCCTGGCAAAATTTGATGAATTATTATTAATGGATATATATCCTGCCAGGGAAGAACCAATTGAAGGAATTGATTCCGTGTGGTTGTTCGACCAAATAAAAATGAATTCCAAACGACTTATTACAAAAGACCAGCTTGCCGAGCAAGTGATAAAAAGTGATGCCAGTGTGATTGTGATGATGGGTGCCGGAGATATTGGAGAAGAAGTAGAACCCTTAAAAAAGATTCTATACAATGAAAAGTAAGATAGGCTACATGAAAGGCATGTTTTTACTGGTGTTAGTGGCTTTTTTTTATGGTTTTGCCGAGCACCGGCACAAATCCCGAAAAATCAGTGAGGTGAAAATTGAATTTGTAGAGGATGAAAACCTCTATATCACTGAGGAAGCGGTTAATAAGTTGTTAATACAAAATAATTTGGAGCTTACGAGCATAGATAAAGAAACTTTAGATTTGAATAGGGTAGAAATCCTACTGAGGAACCACGATATGATTGAAAACGCAGAAGTTTACCTGAACCTTGACGGCAAACTCAATGCCGATATCAGTCAGCGCAAGCCTATTGGACGTGTGGTGGGAGGTGCTTCATTCTATCTGGATCAAAATGGCGAAGTAATGCCACTATCACCTTATTATTCGGCCAGAGTACCGTTGCTTTTTGGATTTGATGAAGACAATGTTTTTCAAGTGTATCCGTTGGTCAATTACATAAAGAATGATAGATTTTTAACCCAGCATATTACAGGTATAAACAGGTTAAGCGGAGGGAATTTTGAGCTGGAAATGCGCAAACTTGGTTTTAATGTATTTTTCGGAAAGCCTGAAGATATCCCTTTGAAATTCAACAATTTCAAAGTCTTTTATAAAAAGGCACTTAAAGACAACAAACTCGATACCTATAAAAAAGTGAACTTACAATTTGGAAACCAGGTTGTTTGTACGAAAAAGTAAATTATGGAACAAAGCGACATTGCAGTAGGATTAGATATAGGAACCACGAAGATCGTGGCTATGATAGGTCGTAAAAATGAATACGGCAAGGTGGAGATCGTGGGGATTGGTAAATCCAAAAGTCTTGGTGTTCATCGTGGGGTAGTGAATAATATTACTCAAACCATTCAATCAATTCAACAGGCAATCCAGGAAGCTGAAGCTGATTCTGGACTTAAGATTAAAGATGTAGTTGTAGGTATCGCTGGGCAACATATCCGAAGCCTGCAACACAGTGATTATATTACACGCCCAAACCCAGATGAGGTAATTGATGCCGATGATATTCATACCCTCTGTAATCAGGTCCATAAACTGGTGATGTTACCGGGAGAGGAGATCATACACGTTTTGCCCCAGGAATATAAAGTTGATGGGCAGGCAGAAATCAAAGAACCCATTGGGATGTATGGAGGTAGGCTAGAAGCAAACTTTCATGTGGTGGTCGGACAGGTTTCTTCGATAAGAAATATTGGGCGTTGTGTGAAAAGTGCCGGGCTCGAACTCTCCGCAGTGACCCTTGAGCCTTTGGCTTCGGCCAATGCGGTCTTAAGCCAGGAAGAAAAGGAAGCCGGTGTAGCCCTAATTGATATTGGTGGAGGTACCACCGACCTTGCTATTTTTAAAGACGGGATAATTCGCCATACAGCGGTAATTCCTTTTGGCGGGAATGTTATTACCGAAGATATCAAAGAGGGCTGTTCGATCATTGAAAAACAGGCTGAATTATTAAAGATAAAATTCGGTTCTGCCTGGCCAGGTGAAAACAAGGATAATGAAATAGTTTCTATTCCAGGATTACGCGGAAGGGAGCCTAAGGAAATAACCTTAAAGAATCTTTCCAAAATAATCCATGCAAGGGTGGTAGAGATCATAGAACAGGTTTACCTGGAAATTAAAAATTATGGTCACGAGGAACAAAAGAAGAAATTAATTGCCGGAATGGTCCTTACAGGCGGGGGTGCGCAACTTAAACATATCAAGCAGCTCGCGGAATATATAACCGGTATGGATACAAGGATAGGTTTTCCTAATGAACACCTTGCGGGAACCAATGATTCAGAAACTACAAGCCCGGTATATGCTACAGCGGTAGGTTTAGTGATGAATAGTTTGGAGCATGGAGCCAAAAAGTTTCAGGAAGAGGCTGTGCTCAAGAGTAAAGAACAACGAGAAGAACTTAAGGAAAGTTTTGATGAGGATATTGAGAATAAAGAGGACCTCAAGCCCGATCCAAATGCCCCTGGGAAGCATACTCGCAAGAGTATTTTTGACAAGTGGGCGGAGAAATTTAAAGATTTTTTAGATAACGCAGAGTAAAAAGAGAGAACCAGTAAAACAGAATTTATGAGCAGTACAGAATTCGGAAACATAGCATTCGATTTACCAAAGAATCAATCGAACGTCATAAAAGTTATTGGTGTAGGCGGCGGCGGAAGCAACGCCATAAACCACATGTTCCAGCTGGGAATTAAAGGAGTAGATTTCGTTATCTGCAATACCGATTCCCAGGCACTGGAGAACAGCCCAGTTCCTAATAAGATCCAATTGGGTGTTAGCCTTACAGAAGGTCTTGGGGCGGGCGCAAATCCAGAAATTGGTCAGCAGGCCGCAGTGGAGAGTTTTGATGAGATCAAGCAGATGCTCGATACCAATACCAAAATGGTTTTTATCACCGCCGGGATGGGTGGGGGCACCGGCACCGGAGCAGCCCCTGTGATCGCCAAACAGGCAAAAGAAATGGATATTCTAACCGTGGGTATTGTAACCATTCCTTTTCAATTTGAAGGAAAAATGAGGAATGAACAGGCCCAGATCGGTGTTGAGCGACTCCGCAGTCATGTGGATTCTTTGATTGTGATCAACAATAATAAACTTAGAGAAGTTTATGGCAATCTTGGTTTTAAAGCCGGATTTTCCAAGGCTGATGAAGTTCTCGCCACTGCATCTAGAGGAATAGCGGAAGTGATTACGCATCACTATACCCAAAATATTGACCTTAGAGATGCTAAAACGGTGCTAAGCAATAGTGGAACCGCTATTATGGGATCTGCACAGGCAACAGGTGCCAGTAGGGCACAGGATGCGATAAGCAAAGCCCTTGATTCCCCTTTGTTAAATGATAACAAAATTACGGGGGCCCAAAACGTATTACTGCTAATCGTTTCAGGCTCAGAAGAGATAACTATTGATGAGATCGGGGAGATTAACGATCATATTCAGGCCGAGGCTGGACATAGCGCCAATATTATCATGGGGGTAGGGGAAGATGAAGCCCTGGATGAAGCTATTTCGGTCACGATTATCGCTACAGGATTCAATGTAGAACAGCAAAATGAAATCGTAAATACTGAAGCTAAAAAAATCATTCATACCCTCGAGGATGATCAACGAGCGGAGCAGGATCTGAACCCTAAAAGAACTGGGGGTATCTCTTCTGTCAATAGCACAAATCCTGAAATGCAAAGCGAGGACAAGGCCCCGGATCCGAAAATCGTTCATACTCTGGATGACAAGCTGGAAGAAGTTGACGAGATTGGAAATATAAAGAAAAAAGAGGATGAAATGCTTCAAACTCCACAGGCCGCCAGAGACCTTGATGTCACCTATGATGAGGTGAGCCCTGATGATTTTGTCATAAACGAGACTCCGAATGAAGGTGATATTAAGGGTGTAAATGAGTTTGAGGATGAGAAATCTGAAAATGAGGAACAAATAATGTTCACCTTTGATTTTCCTTTAAACAACCAAAAGGAGGAGGAACCTAAGAAACAAACGGCTAGTGAAAGTTCTTCTCCTAAAAAAGAAGAGCCAGAAGTAAAAAAACACGACCTTTTTGAAAGTTCTAAGGAGATTGAAGTGAATGAACCTGTAGAAATTGTCCCTGTGAATGAAAGTTCAGCCAGAGGGGTTAAGAGATATAGTCTTGATGATTACATGGAACTGGAACGATCTCTTGAGGATTCAAAGGTATCCAAAAAGGAAGAACCTAAAGATGAGACTATTGCTTTTGAAAAGAAAACAGTGGCTCCAAAACCAGAAACAGAGAAAAAAGATAATGAAGACCCTTTCAACAATCCTATTTCTGAAGTATTAATAGAGCGGGCTGCCGAGAGGAGAGCTAAAATGAAAGAGTTTAATTATAAGTTTCGAAGTAATGCAGCCCAGGTTGATGAGTTTGAAAAGCAACCGGCTTATAAAAGGCAGGGCGTAGATCTTGACCAGGATAATCCTGGAGAAGAGAAGTTATCCCGTACCAGCCTGGGAAAGGATGAAAATGACCAACTGCATTTCAGAAGGAACAACTCGTTTCTTCATGATAATGTGGATTAGGTTTTTTAATTACTGCTCATAAAAAAAGGTGCCCACATAAGGCACCTTTTTGTATTTCAGGATTGAAGACTATTGTTTTTCCGCTTCAATATCCTCGGTATCTTTTCGTCTTTTAATAAGGGAAATCCCTGCTAAAAAGAATATGAATCCAATTATTGTTAAGGCCCAGGGATTGAGCATTAATGCAAAGCTGCCAAATACTCCAAGAATACCCATAACCAGCGCAATTGCCCCGCCAACTGTCATAATGATTCCTAAGATTTTAATCATAACATAGTGTTTTGGTTAGAATATAAAGTTACTTAAAGATTTTACACTAGGAATATGATTAACATTTCTTAAGGATTGAGTGTTAATATGTTTGCTGCTCTTTTAAGGCGGTGATTAATTGTTTTTCTACTTTTTTTCAAGTTTGATTGATTGCCACGACTCTTATCCTGATCTTATCGTTTCTCATCTTGTCTTTTTAGCATATCAATCCCAATAAATCATAAAGTATTTAATCTTTGCTTCATCTGGAATTTGAGAGGCTCGGATCCTGGAGTCGGTATCATAACGCAGATTTGAGGGGAGTTCCTGTTTATCTATGGTGATATACGCGTTAATCTCATCGAGGAAAACCACGGCTGCATTAAGAGTGTTTTCTATTCTGGAAATGTTGTAGTTCTCCACGATATCCTTGAAAGTGCTTTTGGTATTTATACCCGCTTTGGTTTTATAACGGGGGTCAAGTACTCTTATATATCCAATAGTACTGGTAGAGTCAAATTCCTGTAGGGGTTCCAATATAAGAAGTGGGTTGCCTCCCTTTTCAAAGATTTTGATCTCATCGGTGGAGCGCAATTGTTGTCCCCCACTGGTTTGGGTGATGATGGAATCATTAGGAAAAATAGAGTCCAATTGATTTATTCGCAGATCCTTCTTAAGTGGTCCTACCTGGTTAGCGGTGATTAAGAATGGATTGTCTTCATCTTTTTGACATGAAATAACGCTTAATGCAATAATTGATATAAATAAGAACTTGATTTTCATATGTGTTTATCGGTTTTATTTTAATAATTTGTTGAGTATTCCTATAGCTCCCCTAATAAATACGGCACTGGTTAATACCTTGATGATAGCTCCTTCTGTTTTGTTCTTTCTTCTTGTACCTCGATGAGTCCCGGAAGCTTCTTTTTGTCGTTTCAACTCCTCCTGTTTTGCTTTCTCTCTTGCGCTATCTGTTTTGGCTTCGTTAATTTTTTTATTAAGAAGTTCATATGCGCTTTCATGGTCCATCCCTTCTTTATACTTATTCTTTGAAGAAGAGGAATTTATCTTTTCTTTTAACTCGGAGATACTAAGTACATCCATTCTGCTCATGGGAGCTCTAAGCATAGTGGCAGCAGCAACAAGGGGAGAGGGCCTCCCCTTTTCATCCAAAGCAGAGACCAGTGCTTCCCCAATACCTAACGAGGTTAATGCTGCTTTGGTATCGTAATAGTCTGAAAGTGGATAATTTTCTGCTGTTAATTTTATAGCCTTTCGGTCTTTTGCAGTAAATGCTCTAAGCGCATGCTGAATTTTCAAACCCAGTTGACCTAATACTTCTGAAGGTACATCAGAAGGGTTTTGAGTTACGAAATAAATCCCAACTCCTTTGGATCGAATTAGTTTTATAATGCTTTCAATTTGATCTAAAAGCGCATCTGAAGCATTTTTAAAAATAAGATGGGCTTCGTCGATAAAGAGAACTAGTTTCGTAGTCTTTCCCGGTCCCGTAGTACCATCGATCAGTCCGTGACGATTGATGGTCTTAAGGGGTATCTTCACTGCGGCATCAGCATAAGTATTACCTTCAAACATAGCCGCTCCAAGGTGAATGTAATCTCCTTTTGGTCTGTAACCATTTTGAATATGCTGAATAAAATCTTTTGATTTTCCCACCCTAAATGAAGTTTTTATAAATGTATGAAAATGTTTTTTCTAGTTTTTATTGAACTGCCGGGTTAACCAGCTCAAATGTGCCCTTTTCGGCATCCATTCTGGCAGTTATTCCATTTGGTATGGTAGCATTGTCATCTATGTGGCCGATCATTGCTCCAGAAAAGGCCGGAATATTAAGGGGTTTGATATAGTGATCAATCACTTCTTCCAGGGTAAGGGAACCATAACCGCTTCCTCCTGGTTTACAATTGCTGCATTTTCCGAAGATAAATCCACTTAATTTATCGAGTACCCCGCCTAAATATAGCTGGGACATCATCCTGTCGACTGCATAAATTTGTTCTCCAATGTCTTCAAGAAACAGAATTTTTCCTTCCCAATTGTCAGGGAAATATTCTGAGCCCATAATTCCTGTCATCACAGAAAGATTTCCGCCCAGTAATTGCCCAGTCGCCTTTCCTGGTGTAATGGTTCTGATCCTATTTTGAGTTTGTGCGAGTTGGTCTCCCTTGTCCTCTGGGTTTTCATACAGAACTGCCTTTTTTTCAAAAAGCAATTTCCTCAGGTAATCGCTGCTAAAGGAATTCCAAACGGAAACAGCGACGGGCCCATGAAAGGTAACCAGCCCGGTTTTCTGAAAGATTGCCAGGTGAAGAGCCGTGATATCGCTATATCCTATGAAAATTTTTGGGTTTTCTGCAATCGCTTCATAATCCAGTTTGTCAAGTATTCTTGCTGCTCCAGAACCTCCTCTAAGGGCAATGATGGCATGTATCTCCGGATCGCGAAACATCTCATTCAACTCTTCAGCTCGTTCCTTGTCGCTTCCGGCTAGATGCCCATAACGATTCCTGACGTGGTCTCCGAACTTAACCTTGAGTCCTAATGCTTCAAAGGTTTCCTTGGCAATCTCATAGGGTTCTGTTTCAAAAATTGCGCTGGCGGGACTGACAATTCCTATGGTATTGCCGGGTTCTAAAGCTTCTGGGATTAATAGTTCAGAAGTTTTTTTTTCAGAGAAATCTAGTTTATCTGAAAAAGAACTCAGTGGGAAGGCAAGGCTTCCGAGTCCTATATTCTGTACGAAAGTTCTTCTTTTCATCCTTTGGAATTTAAATAAAACCGAAAATAGCTATTTTAATTTACTTCCCTTTCTTTAATAATGGTCCCTGACCTCTAGTAAAACCTGCTCCATGGCTTCTTTAAGTTCTGAAGTGGGGACAGTATAATTGCTGTTCATAAAACTAAAAACCAGTAATTTTCCTTTTTTTGTGAGGAGATACCCGCTGAGACTATGGTTGTGGCGCAGGGTGCCGGTTTTGGCATAAACGTAAGGGGTCTCTGCTTTGTAAAAATTCTTTAACGTTCCGGATTGACCTCCAGTTGCCAGTAAAGAAAGCAATCGATGCTTTGGCACCTCCTTTTTTATTTTAAGTAGTAAGCTTATCATGGAACGAGGAGTAAAAAGGTTATATCGAGACAAGCCTGATCCATCTACCCAATAAGGTTCATCAGGAAGGTCTTTAAGAAAGGTTTCCTTCATGTATTTGATGGAGATATCGCTTTTTAAGGTATCGCTAATCTGCTGTGCACTCATCAGTAAAATTTGTTCTGCAATGAAATTATCGCTTGCCTCCATCATTCTTTTGTACATACTATCTACTGGAATGCTGTATAGCGTTTGTGAAAATTCCATTTCGGGAACATTCTTAATAAAAACAGGCTTTTTAAGTGTGTCCTCTAAAAGGTTGGCCACCATTTGCGTGGAATAATGAAAAGGTACATTTTGGCGGAAATTGCTTTCTCTTTTTGTATTCTGATACATGAACCTATTGCTGCGAACTGCTCTTCTAACTCTTGTTTTTTCATTTTCAGAACTAACAATCGAATCAGAGAATATCCCTGGCTTAATCTCTGGTTTTTCCTTACCTGAAGTAAAAGTGAATTGGACTAAATTACCATATATAGGGAAAGGTGTCCTTTCGGCGGAATAGTAGGAATTAAAATCATCCCAGGCCCAACCCGGTCCCTGGAGTTTTTCGGTATACACTGGAGGAACCATCACAAGGGTTTGGTTTTGTTCTTTTAAAAATGGAATTACCGGTGAATCGGGTAAGTTAGGATTTAAAAGCGAGGGATCTCCGGTACCGGTAAAGAAAAGACTGTCGTTTTGGATAGTATATTTAAGGGATGGAACGGAATCCCCCAGGATTTTTAAGCCAGTATAAAAACTGAATAATTTAGTGTTTGAAGCAGGGGTGAAATATTTTTCTCCGTTGTGATCATATATTACTCGTTTTTTTTCAGGGTCATACACCATAAATCCAACAAATCCCTGTTTAAAAGCAGGCGATTGCTTCATACTATGATCTATATTTTTTGCAACTCTCTTTGAAACTGAACAGGAACCTAAAAATAAAATTAATCCAAAGAGCAATAAAGTGCGAAAGTTCATCTTTAATAATTTTTAATGAATCGTAATTTTAGTTTAGCTTTTTATAAATATTGTTTTTTCAAATATAGCTTATCTAAAATATTAACAAAACATTATTTTTTTGGTAAGATAAAGCTATAGGGTAATTGCAATTTATATATATTTAAGGATTATTAGCAACACTATAACACTTAAAGGAATGAGAAACAAAATTACAATTTTGGCCTTATTGGCCATTTTTCAGATTTCCAGTATGATTGCCCAGGAGCGCACAGTCTCAGGTACTGTCACAATTGCCAGTGATGGGATGCCGCTTCCTGGAGTAAATGTACTGGTCAAAGGAACTAATCAGGGAACTGTGACCGATATGGATGGAGAGTATTCCATTGAGGTGACCTCTGATGCTGTTTTGGTGTTTTCTTCGCTTGGTTTTGAGCGACGGGAAATACCAGTTAACAATCAAACCACTATAGACGTGGCTCTTGAAGAGGATTTGGAAAGTTTAGAAGAAGTTGTAGTTACTTCTTTTGGCATTGAGCGGGAGAAAAAAGCACTCGGTTATTCCGTTCAGGAGGTAAGTGGGGAAGATATTACCCGAACCAAACAAGCTAACGTAGTCAGTGCACTTCAGGGACAGGCTGCGGGTGTACAAATCACCAACTCTGGAGGGGCACCAGGACAAAGCGCCCGTATTATTATCAGAGGTATCAATTCCCTGGACCCGGGAGCTGATAACCAGCCACTATTTGTAATAGATGGGGTGCCAATGGATAACTCCACAACGGAAAGTGGTGGAACTCCTCGTGGTCTTTCCAATAGGGCTGCTGACCTTAACCCTAATGATATTGAGTCAATGAACGTACTTAAAGGTGCGGCTGCCACTGCGCTATATGGGGTTAGAGCTGCCAATGGTGCAGTGATTATAACAACTAAAAAAGGAAAAGAGGGCGATGTCAAAATTAATTTAAACTCAAGTCTTGGATTTGAAGAAATAAATCGATATCCCGACATTCAGGACGTGTACGGTCAGGGATTTGGAGGGGTATATAATCCCGATTCTTTCTGGCCCAACTGGGGACCATCAATAGACGAAATACGGCAGACGGATCCCGATGCCGAAATTCGTGATATCTGGAGAGAAGCCATGCGAACAGGAGTTCAGTTTGAGAATTCCTTTAATATTTCAGGCGGAAATGAAAAAGCCAATTTTTATGCTTCTTTCAGCAACCTGGATCAAGAAGGGGTGATTCCTTTTAGTGACTGGGGGAGAACTTCAGCAAGGTTAAATGGAGAATTAAAATTCAGTGATCAGTTTAAGGTCGCTGGGAATATGAACTATGTGGTTTCGGGAGGAAATCGCGTTCCTCATGACCGTTTCATGGAAAGAATGGTGTACAACTCTCCTATGCAGGATATTAACGACTATATGAATCCTGATGGAACGATGAAGAGTGTAGGTGGAAATACCAATCCTATCTATGATGCGCGTTTTAGTACCTTTGAAGATGAGGTGAATAGAATTACTGGAAACCTTAGATTTACATATACCCCATTTGATTGGCTAGATGTGAATTATATTGTCGGAACCGATTATTATAGCGATTCAAGGACGGAGATCACACCAGGACCGCTTGGTATAGAAGGAGAAGTACCTTTGAGTAGTACGGGATTTATTACGGAAACCAGAATAGATAGCCGCGATCTTAACTCTAACCTTTTCTTAACTTTTCAAAATGATTGGAGTGAAAAGTTAAGCACAACCCTTAGAGTGGGTAATGATATCTTTGAAAGAGATTATGAAAGAGTAGATGCTACCGGAACCGACTTTGTTATTCCCAGATTTTATCATTTAAATTATGCCAGTCAGATTTCCAATGATCAGTATTTAAGGAAAAAAAGGTTAATAGGCTTATACGGGGATCTAAGTATTGACTATGATGAAATGCTTTTCCTAAATATTACTGCACGTAATGACTGGACTTCCACATTACCCATCGGTAATAACTCGTTCTTTTACCCTTCGGTAAACCTGGGATATGTTTTTACTGAATCATTCGAACAGCCGGACTTTCTTAGCTTCGGGAAACTTCGTGCTTCCTATGCTGAAGTAGGTAAGGACACCGATCCCTACAGAATTGGTCAAACTTATAATTCGGTAGGAGTTCCATTGAACGGTGAGGTTAGATTTTCTAGGAACGGGCAGTTTGGTGACCTTGCGCTTTTACCAGAGCGAACCGTTTCTTTGGAATTAGGTACTGACCTTAGATTTTTTAACAACAGGTTGGGCCTTGATCTTACTTGGTATAAAACAAATTCCAAAGACCAGATCATCCCTGTACCCGTTTCTCAAACTTCAGGCTTCTCGACATTTATTACTAATGCCGGAGAAATAGAAAACTCGGGAGTGGAATTTGTAATCAATGCAAAACCGGTTAGAAATGAGAATTTTTCCTGGGACATTGCTTTCAATGCTGCTTATAATCAGAATGAAGTGGTTAGTATTCGGGAAGGTATAGAGCAGATTCAGCTTGGAAGCCAGTTTGGATATGCTGGTAGTAGAGTGTACACGATTCTTACCGAGGGTGAACCCTATGGAAATCTTTATGGAAGTAGTTATGAACGCTATGGAGCTTCTGAAGATGATATTTACCTTAACAGAGATCTTCCAATAGTGATTGGAGAAGATGGTTTTCCTGTTTTGAATTTTGATCTAAAAGTATTAGGAAATTCAACACCAAAATGGATTGGAGGCTTAAGGAATAATTTTAATTACAAGAATTGGGATCTTTCCTTCCTTGTTGATTTTAGAACCGGAATAGAACAGTATAGCCAATACGACAATTTCTTTGCGGCTTTTGGTATTGCGGAATATACCCTTGACAGAAATGAAACACGGGTTTTCGAAGGAGTACTTGCAGATGGTACACCAAATACTCAGGAAGTTTGGTTAGGACAGGGTGAAGGCCCTGATGGGAGAGATTATGGCGCTGGTTTCTATCGGAATACTTATAGAAGAATGAGTGAAAACTTTGTACACGATGCTTCTTTTATTAAATTGAGAAATATTAGCCTGGGTTATAATTTTGGTGAAAACCTTCTTGGTTATCTCCCTATAGAAACCGCAAGAGTTTCAGTAGCAGCCAATAACATTATTCTCTATACTCCCTGGGATGGATTTGATCCGGAATCCTTTAGTGCTGGTGCCGGAGGAAATGCTACCGGATTTACCGGTCTTGGATATCCAGGAGTTCAAAGCTTCTTCTTCACCCTTAATTTAGGCCTATAAAATAATGACTATGAAGATTTTTAATAAAACATCTAAATTAATAACGCTGGTTATGGTTTTTTTAACCTTTGCCAGCTGCGACGATTACCTGGATATCAATGATAATCCAAATAATCCAACTGATGCGCCCCTGGCAGGGCTTATGTCAAATGCCAGTTATGAGACTGCACAAAACACATACAGAATTGGAAGTACCACCTCGTTCTATGTGCAACAACTTGCTTCGCCCAATCCTGCAAGTGGAACGGATGTCATGGATGACCTAAGTTTTGATAATACCTGGTCAAACCTGTATGATGTGATGACTGATCTCAATGATTTGATCTTAGAAGCAAGAGAAAGCGGAGCTCCTCATTACGAGGGAGCCGGGCAGATTTTAATGGCTCTTAATTTAGCCATGACCGTAGATCTTTTCGGAGACGTGCCCTTTAGTCAAAGTTTTAACTTTGAAACTATTACTCCAGCTTATGATGACGATGCTGAATTATATTCTCAGGTGTTCAGTAATTTGGATTCTGGAATAGCTAATTTGTCGCAGGAGAGTGACCTGACTATGGGAGGAGATGATTTCATCTATGGAGGTGATACCGATCAATGGATTAAGTTTGCTAACATGTTAAAAGCTCGCTATCTGAACCATTTGAGTAAAACAGGAGCCTACAGTCCTTCCGAAGTACTTTCAGCCCTGGATTCAGGATTTGAATCTAACGAAGATGATGCTCAGGTTGAGTATTTTGAGGAAGCCCGAAACCCCTGGTTCCAGGTAGCTCTTAATAATGAGAATTTATTGCTTGGAGGTTGGATATCTGAACAATTTGTTGAGGCAACCGATGGAACGACTTTTGGCGTTGAAGATCCGAGATTACCCTATATGATCGGAACCACCGATGAAGGGGAGTATATTGGAGTACCAAACGGTGCTGGTAGGGGTAGTGCCTCTGAGCAAGGTGAACGTTCAACCCTGGTAACAGGTGATTTTTATACTTCGCCTACATCTCCAGTATTAATTGCGACCTACGCAGAACAGAAATTTATCGAGGCTGAAGCTGCCTTCGGTATAGATAAGGCTCGGGCTTACCAAGCATATCTTGATGGAATCAGAGCGCATATGACAAAGGTAGGCGTTGAAAGTTCTGAAATTGAGGTCTACTTAAATAATCCAGAAGTGGGGATGGGAGTGGAAGCCTTTACAATGGCCGATATTTTCAAGGAAAAATGGGTGGCATTATTTTTACACCCGGAGGCCTGGAATGATGCAAGAAGATTTGATTATGCCTATGAGAATTTTGAACTTCCGGCTAACCTTAACCCAAATCTTAACGGTCAATTCTTGAGAAGGCTAAGGTATCCTGATTCAGAATTAGGTAGAAACGGAAGCAATGTGCCTTCGGTAACTTTACTTGATCGCATTTTCTGGGATGAATAAAATTTAAATTTATTAATTTAGAAGGGCTGCTTATCTAAGTAGCCCTTTTTTAATCCCTGAAGAAAATGAAAAATCTTGTGTTAATCAGCATCATAATCTTACTTGTTTCCTGCGGCACCAATAGAAATCCTGAGTATTTTATTATAGACAAGCCTATAAATTTTAATGAAGAGCGTAGGGAACTTAGCCTCAGTTATATGAATGATCGTTATAATCTTCAAAGAAGGAATCCGAAGATTACACCGAAAATGATCGTTTTGCACTGGACAGCCATACCAAGTCTTGAGGCTTCTTTCAACGCTTTTGACCCTGTAAGGTTACCCGGGGCAAGAATTGATATCAAGAAAGCTGGGGCTCTCAATGTTTCTTCGCACTTTCTAGTGCATCGCAACGGAGAGATTTACCGCCTCATGCCCGAAAACCTTATGGCCAGACATGTTATTGGACTCAATCATGTAGCAATAGGTATTGAGAACGTGGGGGGCACTAAGGATGCACCTTTGACTCCGGCGCAGCTCGATGCAAATATTTATTTAGTGCATTACTTAGCAGAAAAATATGATATCGATTATCTCATTGGGCATTATGAATATACCAACTTTGAAGATCATCCGCTTTGGAGGGAACAAGATGGACAATACCGTACCCATAAAACCGATCCGGGAATAGATTTTATGGATGCTGTCAGAGATGAGACAAAAAAATTTAATTTTAAACCTGTTCCCAAATCTAAAACTTTAGAAAAATGAAAAGAAATCAAATTATTTCCATCTTCTTTCTACTAATTAGCTTTGGCCTTTTGGCTCAACAAGATAAATTTTATGAGAATCTTTATGAAAATTACCCCAGTTATAAGGAAGAAAGCATCAACCAGAGAAGATTTACTCATAAGCAGGTTTTAGATCTGATTAAAAAACAGGAAAATAACAGTGCTTTCCGGATTAAAAAAGTAGGAGAGTCCATAGAAGGGAGAAGTTTAAATCTTGTGAGTATTGGGTCCGGTCAGACCGATGTGCTTTTATGGTCACAAATGCATGGAGATGAATCTACGGCCACTATGGCTCTATTTGATATTTTTAATTTTTTGAATGATGATGATTATAAAAAGGAAAAAACAGCATTGCTGCAGAAGGTTACCTTGCACTTTCTCCCAATGCTCAATCCTGATGGTGCCGAAAAATTTCAAAGAAGAAATGCTATAGGGATAGATATCAATCGCGATGCGCTTCGATTACAATCTCCGGAAAGTAAAACCCTTAAAAAAGTCCGCGATAGTCTAAATGCTGATTTTGGATTTAATCTACATGATCAGAGCAGGTATTATAATGCGGAAGGAACTGAAAAACCTGCAACCATTTCTTTCTTAGCGCCTGCCTATGATTATAAAAAATCCACTAATGAGGTTAGGGGGAATGCGATGAAACTCATTGTCTTAATGAATGATGTGTTGCAGCAATATGCTCCTGGGCATGTTGGTCGTTATAATGATGATTTTGAACCTCGTGCTTTCGGGGATAACATTCAGAAGTGGGGGACAAGTACCATCTTAATTGAAAGTGGGGGGTATCCGAATGATCCTGAAAAACAGGAAATAAGAAGACTCAATTTCGTAGCTATTCTAGCTGCAGTTTTTGCGATCGCAGAACAGGAATATAAGATGGTTGATATTACCGAATATGAAAATATTCCCCAAAATGATTCGAAACTCTATGACCTCAAAATAAAGCGGGTGACCTACCAGTTTAGGGGTAATGACTATATCGTGGATCTTGGAATTAACCATGGGGAAGTGCCTGGCGATACCCCTCAGGAATATTCCTATAGAGCCTATGTGGCGGACCAAGGTGACCTTTCTACCAATTATGCTTATAAGAGCAGGGATTTTTCAGGTTATAGATTGAAATCTGGAAAAGTTTATCCCGAAACTTTTGAAGACATTGAAGCCATAGAAAAACTTGATTTTAATGAGCTATTAAAACAGGCTTATGCTTATGTTCCAGTAGAGAAGTTGCCGGAAGATAAAGATTTTACTAATTACCCTGTAAATATCGTTTCTTCGAATTTTAAGGTGCCAGAAGAGATTACACCTACCTTTTTTTTAATGGAAGAGGGGGAAATCAAATACGCTGTTATCAACGGATTTTTAGTGGAAATTGGCCAAGATCCTTCTGCGGTGAAAAACGCCTTAATTCTTAAATGATAGCCAACAGAAAATAATCCTGGTGTAAAGCAAAGAGGAAAAAAAGGATATTCCCTATCTTTGCAGGCTATGATTACAGAAGAGACAAGAAGGCTGGTTGATGAAGGTATTATGCTTCCACTAATGGAAGAGTTCTATACTATACAAGGAGAAGGATTCCATAAAGGAACTGCTGCCTATTTCATAAGGATTGGAGGCTGTGATGTTGGATGTCACTGGTGTGATGTGAAGGAAAGTTGGGACTCAGGCATGCATCCCCCAACCCATATTGGTGAAATTATAGAAAATGCTACTGCACACAGTGATACTGTAGTGGTTACGGGTGGTGAGCCTCTTACCTGGGATATGGGTCAACTCACAAAAGGTTTGAAAAATAAAGGCAGTAAAATTCATATTGAAACTTCAGGAGCATATAAATTAACAGGTCAGTGGGACTGGATCTGTCTTTCTCCAAAAAAGAAAAAACTTCCAACCCAGGAGATCTATCCTTTAGCCAATGAACTTAAAATGATCGTCTTTAACAAACATGATTTTGAGTTTGCTGAAGAGCAAGCCGCTAAAGTCGGTGAAAATTGTATTCTTTATCTTCAGCCTGAATGGAGCAAAAGAGAGAAGATGATGCCCTTGATTGTAGATTATGTGATGAAAAATCCAAAGTGGAAGGTCTCTCTTCAAACCCATAAATACCTCAATATCCCATAAAAAAACGCCCGGAAGGGGCGTTTATGGTTAATAACTCGTTTCGGTTATTCTACATTTTTAAATGGGACCTTAACATATTTATCATCCCAACCTATTAACAGATTAGTTCCATTATTATCACCGGCGCGCTCAAAAGCCATAGATAAGTTCTCTATGTTGGAGGAGGATTCCCTTACAGGCACTGTTATTCTAACAATATCTTCCTCGTCGGTATATTCGTAGGCACCCCAGGTATGGGTCTTGTTGTTTAGAATGACAGTCCATTCATTTTCTTTCGGAATAGAATATAATGTATAGGTTCCGGCTTCTACAACGACATCAGCCACTTTCATGTCTTTATAGAGCGTTAGCTCGGTTGCTTCATTTGCTCCGGTTCTCCACACTTGTCCGTATGGTACTAATTTTCCAAAAACAACCCTATTGCGTTTTTTAGGGCGACTGTAAAGCACCCTTGCGATTACATCATTATTATTGTCCCGATAGATTGTAAGATCCATAGGACTGGCATCCATTTTCGGGAAACTCGGGGAGGTGGTGTCTTTTTCCTGAGCTTTTACTTGTGGAATCCCCATTAAATAAATAATTCCAAGCACTGCGATTAAAATTTTCCTCATAGTTGTTTTGATTAATTTTTTCATTAAATATAAGAGATAATGTAATAATTACAGAGTGAAACTGTAAAAAACATCAATAATTCTCAGACAGATATCTTGCCAAATTTACATACTTAAACTTTTTCTGATGAAATCTGCTTTTAATGCTTATTTGTTAATGCAAAAAAAGCTTTTTTTGTTTCTAATTAATAGGTAAATAAGGTTTTTTGTTTTTAAACTTAAACCTTCACCGCATATTTGTCTTGAAATATTAAAGCAATTATTATGTGTGGAATTTTAGCAGTAATCGGAGATCGACTTAGTAAAGAGAAAGTGAGCGATATCTCTAAAAGGATGTCTCATCGCGGACCGGATGAAAGTGGACTGGAAATTACAAAAGAAGGCTATTTGTTAAGTCATGAAAGGCTTGCTATTGTGGATTTACAAACTGGACAACAACCCATTAAAGGGACTGGGGAAGCATGGATGATCCATAATGGGGAGATTTATAATCACCAAGCACTAAGGGAGAATGAGCTAAAAAACCATCAATTTAGAACAACTGGAGATTCTGAAGTCATTGTTCACATGTACGAAGAATATGGTTATGATTTTGTAGATAAACTCGACGGGGTTTTTGCTTTTGTGGTTGTGAAGGGAAAAGATTTCATCGCTGCACGTGATCCAATCGGGGTTAAACCTTTGTATTATGGTACTGATGAGGATGGGGCAATCTGGTTTGCTAGTGAAATGAAAGCGCTTTCGGACCAATGTACAAATTTTGCAGCTTTCCCTCCAGGTCACTATTATACTCCAAAAACCGGATTTGTAGAATATTATAAGCCAGATTGGTATGATTATACCAAAGCAGATAAAGATCTTGACTTAGAAAAGCTTAGAGAGAGTCTTATCGCGGCAACTAAAAAGCGTCTTATGGCCGACGTTCCTCTTGGGGTTTTGTTAAGTGGAGGTCTGGATTCTTCTCTCACTTCTTCAATAGCGGCCAGGTTGATGAGAGACAGTAAACAAAAATTGCACTCTTTTTCAATAGGCCTGGATGCAAGTGCTCCTGATTTGATAGCTGCCAGGAAAGTGGCAGAGTACCTTGGAACAGAACACCATGAAATATATTTTACGGTGGAAGAGGGTATTGAAATCCTGAAAAAACTTGTATGGCATCTTGAAACTTATGATGTAACCTCTATTAGGGCTAGTACCCCGATGTATTTCCTCTCAAAAGCAATCAAGGAAAAAGGGGTTAAAGTAGTGCTTTCTGGAGAAGGTGCCGATGAGATCTTTGGGGGTTATCTCTATTTTAAGAATGCTCCTTCTGCAGATGAATTCCAAAAGGAAACGATCCGAAGGGTGCAACGATTGGCCACGGCCGATTGTTTGAGAGCAGATAAGTCCACTATGGCGCATGGGTTGGAAGCCAGAGTTCCTTTTCTAGACAAGGATTTTTTAGAGGTGGCTATGGAAACCCAGGCAAAGTATAAAATGCCAAAAACCTATGATGGGGTTGAAAAGTATATTGTAAGAAAAGCTTTTGATACGCCTGATGAACCATTTTTGCCTGAGGAAGTGCTCTGGAGACAGAAAGAGCAGTTTAGTGACGGTGTTGGATATAGTTGGATAGATGAACTCATTGCTTATGCTTCAGCTCGTGTAAGTGATCAGGAAATGGCTGAAGCGGCCGATAAATATCCTCATAACACCCCGGCAACTAAAGAAGCTTATTTTTATAGAGAAATTTTTGCTACCCACTATCCTCAGGAGAGTGCTGCCAAAACCGTAAAAAGATGGGTTCCTAAATGGCAGGAGGATCTTGATCCAAGTGGACGGGCAAATACTTCCCATGTGGCCTCAACAGCCAAAAAAGAAATGGAGGAATTAGCCAATGCTTCATAAATTAAGCCTGTGTTTTGTAGGCCCCGTAGTGCATGGTGAAAAAACATCTGCGCTACGGGTTTTTTTTGCACAAATTGTTAATAACTTAAAAGCTTAAAATAAGGCTTCCGCTAGCAGAAAATAAGGGTTTTGTTATATTTGTTCGTTATATAAAAACAGACGAATTTAATTAAAGAATATATGAGCGAAGAACCCAAGAAACAATATTCGGCTGATAGTATCCAGGCGTTGGAAGGGATGGAGCATGTACGCATGCGACCTTCGATGTATATTGGAGACACCGGGGTAAGAGGATTGCATCATTTGGTATATGAGGTGGTAGATAATTCTATAGATGAGGCCATGGCTGGTCACTGTGATACCATTAAAGTTACCATCAATGAAGATGGCTCAGTGAAGACTGAAGATAATGGTCGTGGAATTCCTATTGATTTACATAAAAAAGAGGGGGTTTCCGCTCTTGAAGTGGTGATGACTAAAATTGGAGCTGGTGGGAAGTTTGATAAAGACTCTTATAAGGTTTCTGGGGGATTGCACGGGGTAGGAGTTAGTTGTGTAAATGCGCTTTCTTCTTCGCTCAAAGCTACCGTTTTTCGTGATGGCCAAATATGGGAGCAAGAATATGAATTGGGTAAACCAATGTCACCCGTTAAACCAGTTGGAGAGACCGAATTATCGGGAACAGTGGTTACTTTCAAACCTGATCCTTCTATATTTCAGCAAACAGTAGACTATAATTATGAAACCCTGGCCAGTCGTATGCGCGAGTTGGCTTTTCTTAATAAAGGGATCACCATCATCTTAACAGATAGAAGGGAAAAGGATGACGAGGGTGAATTTTTAAGTGAAACTTTTCATTCTGAAGAAGGTCTTAAGGAATTTATCAAATTCTTGGATGGAAACCGCGAGCCTATTATCTCAGAGGTGATCGCCATGGAAGGTGAAAAGAACGATATTCCTGTGGAGGTTGCGATGGTGTATAACACCTCATTCAACGAGAATCTACATTCTTACGTGAATAATATTAACACCCACGAAGGAGGAACACATTTATCTGGCTTCAGACGGGGTTTAACCACTACCCTTAAAAAATATGCAGATGCCTCCGGTATGCTCGACAAATTAAAATTCGAGATTACCGGTGATGATTTCCGTGAAGGATTGACTGCGATTATCTCGGTGAAAGTAGCCGAACCTCAGTTTGAAGGTCAAACAAAGACCAAACTGGGTAATCGTGAAGTAACTTCAGCAGTATCTCAGGCAGTCTCTGAAATGCTGGAGAACTATCTTGAAGAAAACCCTAATGATGCCAAAACCATAATTCAAAAGGTGATTCTTGCAGCTCAGGCCAGAAATGCAGCCAAGAAAGCCCGTGATATGGTTCAAAGAAAAACTGCCATGAGTATTGGCGGTTTGCCTGGGAAATTATCTGATTGTTCAGAGCAGGACCCTGTTCAGAGCGAAGTATTCCTTGTTGAGGGTGATTCGGCGGGTGGTACTGCCAAACAAGGTAGAGATCGGAGATTTCAGGCTATTCTTCCTCTTAGAGGTAAAATTCTTAATGTGGAAAAAGCGATGACACATCGTGTTTTTGATAACGAGGAGATCAAAAATATCTATACTGCTCTTGGGGTTACCATAGGGACCGAGGATGATAGTAAAGCCTTGAATACCGATAAGTTAAGGTATCATAAAATTGTAATTATGTGTGATGCCGATGTGGATGGTAGCCACATTGAAACGCTTATTCTTACCTTCTTCTTCAGGTATATGAAGGAGCTTATCGAAGGCGGTCATATTTATATTGCAACTCCACCTTTATACCTTGTAAAAAAAGGAGGTAAAAAACGTTATGCCTGGAGTGAAGAGGAACGCGACGAGATCGCTGAAAGTTACAGCGGCGGAGTTCAGATCCAGCGGTATAAAGGTTTGGGGGAGATGAATGCCGAACAACTATGGGATACCACTATGGATCCTGAAAGACGTAAATTACGTCAGGTCAATATTGATAATAGTAGTGAAGCTGATAGGATTTTTTCCATGCTTATGGGAGATGAGGTTCCACCAAGACGCGAGTTTATAGAGAAGAATGCGAAATATGCAAATATAGATGCATAAAAAATGTTCTCAAGTAACCAAAAACACCCGTGATCATCACGGGTGTTTTGTTTTAAGAAACTTTTTGTATTTGAGTCTTTTTACGGGATTAATCCATATGCTGCAAAAGTATTTTTGCTATTTTTACTCCATTAACTAAACCTAGATCAAGTGAAAATCTTAACCAGAACTATTTACACCCTACTTTTATTCTTTTCTTCAAATCTTATTACAGCCCAAAATGATGTAGATGCCGTAGTAGGTGATTTATTGCATATAGCTGATGAATTCGCAAGTCCTGCTGCTTCCGGAGCCGCTTACCAGGCAAGTGCGGGATGGTTTTCTTCTGCACAAAGCCTTAATCCCTGGAAGTTTGAGGTTTCTGTTCATGGGAATGGTCTCATTGTTCCTTCAAGTAAAAAAAGTAGTACTATTTCTAATAATGAATTCAGTTTATTAAATATTAAGGGAGCCGCCAATGCTAAAGTTCCTACTGCCTTTGGAGAGACCACTGATGTTTATTATGAGGGTAGTGTTATGGGTAATTCCTTCGAATTTCAGGCACTTCAAGGTGTGGATAAAGGACTAATTCCTCACCCGTTTGTACAGGTTACCATGGGACTTCCTATGGAGTCCGAATTTACCGTTAGGGCCCTTCCCGAAATGACTGTTGATGATGTCAATTTTAGTACTTACGGAGCAGGGGTTAAACATAATTTAAGCCAGTATTTCAGATTCAATGAACCTGAAGACCTCCAAGTTTCGGCTTTGATTACTTATAGTAAATTCGAAGTGAAGTATGCTTTTGATCCTGTGAATATTCCTCAAGTAGCTGTTCTCGATCTCATTGATGTTAACGGTGATTTGTGGCTTTTTGAGGCTCTAGCTTCAAAACGTTACGAGGATTTTGAGATTTTTGGAGCTTTGGGAGCCACCAATTCCGACTTTGCATATGCCATGGATGGTAGTGGACCGTTTTTAGGGGATATTAATACAGCGCTGGAAACCCTGGGAGAAAATGAGCTTCAGTTCAAAGGAGATATAGGTTTTAATTTATACTTCAATAAATTTAAAGTGAGCACTATGGTGACCGCAGGAAGCTTCTTCAATATGAATCTCGGGCTGCATTTCAGGATTTAGAGCTTGTTTTTTACTTCTTCCGAATTAGTAAAGCTTTCCCTTATTTCGTATTTTCGCTAGGAATTAATATTAATCGATATAAAACAAAAATAATATGAAAGTTACAATAGTTGGAGCTGGTGCTGTAGGTGCCAGTTGTGCAGAATATGTAGCCATAAAGGATTTTGCTTCTGAAGTAGTATTGCTGGATATTAAAGAAGGCTATGCAGAAGGTAAAGCCATGGATCTAATGCAAACTGCAACCCTCAATGGATTTGATACTAAGATAACCGGAACTACTGGAGATTATTCCAAAACTGCTAACAGTGATGTCGCCGTAATAACAAGTGGGATTCCACGTAAACCTGGTATGACCAGAGAAGAATTGATTGGAATTAATGCAGGGATTGTAAAAGAAGTTGCTTCCAACCTCATTAAGCATTCTCCTGATGTTACCCTTATTGTTGTAAGTAACCCTATGGATACTATGACTTATTTAGTGCATAAGAGCACCAATCTTCCAAAAAACAAGATCATTGGAATGGGCGGCGCCTTGGATAGCGCACGTTTCAAATACCGTTTAAGCGAAGCTTTGGAATGTCCGCCTTCTGATGTAGACGGTATGGTGATTGGTGGTCACAGTGACACTGGAATGGTACCTCTAACGCGACTTGCGACAAGAAATTCTGTTCCTGTAACCGCATTTTTATCCCAAGAGCGACTGGATCAGGTCTCTGAGGATACTAAGGTAGGAGGGGCGACATTGACAAAATTATTAGGTACTTCTGCCTGGTATGCGCCGGGTGCAGCTGTATCAGCGCTTGTACAGGCTATTGCCTGTGATCAGAAAAAAATGTTTCCCTGTTCAGCATTGTTGGAAGGAGAATATGGACTTGAAGATATATGCATTGGCGTGCCTGCTATTTTAGGAAAAGGAGGGCTTGAAAAGATCGTTGAATTGGAACTTAGCGATGCAGAAAGCGATAAAATGAAAGAAAGCGCAGAAGGCGTTAAAAAGACCAATACTTTGCTGGAAGTCTAAATCCAGAAAAGCTTAAATTATTTCTTAAAAAAGGCCTCAGTTTTTGGGGCCTTTTTTGGGTTTAAAAGTTAAATTATTCCAAAAAAAAATATTGGGATTTGATTTTTGAAACCCTATATTTGTCCGTTTTTAAAATCGACCTAATTAATTATAATTTAAGGAATAATGCAGAACAAAGGACTGATTAAGGTTTTTGCAATTTTATTTGGACTGGTATGTATTTACCAGCTTTCATTTACATTTATCACAAATAAAGTTGAAAATGAAGCTGAAGAATTTGCCATTCAAAAAATTGGTGAAGATGTAGATAATTATTCAGTTTTAAGAGATGCTGAAGAAAAACGTTATCTGGACTCTATTGGAGGTGATGATATTGTTGCGGGCATAACTTATAATGACGCCAAGGATAAGGAGCTTAACAAAGGACTAGATCTTAAGGGAGGTATTAATGTAATTCTCCAAATTTCAGTAAGGGACATTCTTCACGGACTCGCCAATAACACCAATGATCCTGCCTTCAATCGGGCTTTAGATGAAGCCGATGCGGCTCAAAAGGATAGTCAGGAAGATTATGTAGACCTGTTTTTTGAAGCATTTAATAATATACCGGATGCAAGATTGGCTTCTCCGGATGCTTTCTTTAATAAATCTCTTAGCGATGAGATTACCTCAGAAATGTCTAATGAGGAGGTGGAAGGCATTATAAGAAGAAAAGTAGATGAATCTATTACTTCGGCCTTTGAAGTCCTTCGTAAGCGTATCGATAAATTTGGCGTGACACAACCAAATATCCAGCGTTTGGGGAATTCAGGAAGAATTCTTGTCGAACTACCAGGCGCTAAGGATATCAGCAGGGTTCAGAACCTTCTCCAAAGTACAGCTCAATTAGAATTTTGGCATGTATATAAAAGCAATGAATTCGGAAACTTCCTCGCCCAGGCGAATAATCGACTGAAAGATCTAGTTGGAGATAAAGAGGAAGCCCAGGCCGAAATCGATACTTCTGCTACAGAGGATAGCGATATTGATGAGCTTTTAGCGGAAGCCGAAGAGGATTCTTCTGATATTGCCACTGGCAACAATCCTTTATTCGACCTTATTAAATCTCCAGGCACGCAAGGAGGTCCGGTTTTAGCCTATTTCTCTGCAAGGGATACTGCTAAGGCCATGGAGTACCTTAATAAACCTCAGGTAAGATCTCTTCTTCCTGCAGCTCAGCGTTATGCTAAATTTGTATGGGGAATTCCTGAAGGAGATTCTGATCTGGTAGGTCTTTATGCCCTGAAAGGAAACCGGAATATGACTCCGCCATTAAGCGGGGATGTGATCACTGATGCTCAGCAGACTTTCGACCAGGTAGGTCGAATAGCAGTATCCATGCAGATGGATGGGAGGGGAGCAAAGATCTGGGAAGAAATGACCGGATATGCATCCAACAATCAGAGTCAGATTGCTATTGTATTAGATAATATTGTGTATTCGGCCCCAGGGGTTTCCAGTGGACCAATCCCAGGTGGAAGAAGTGAGATTACAGGGGATTTTACCATTACGGAAGGACAGGATTTGGCTAATGTACTCAGGGCTGGTAAACTCCCTGCTTCAGCGGATATTATTCAAAGTGAGATCGTTGGACCAAGTTTAGGTCAGGAAGCTATCGATAGCGGAATTATGTCATTTGCTATAGCGCTTATCTTTGTACTTCTTTGGATGATTTTCTATTATGGGAAAGCCGGTATTTATGCGGATATTGCCTTGGCGGTTAACATCCTTTTTATCTTCGGGATATTAGCTGGGCTTGGCGCGGTACTGACCTTACCAGGTATTGCGGGTATTGTTTTGACCATCGGTATTTCAGTGGATGCGAACGTGCTTATCTTTGAAAGGATTAGAGAAGAACTTGCAAAAGGTAAAATGCAGAAGGATGCTATTAAGGACGGTTTTAATAATGCACTCTCATCAATTCTTGATGCGAATATCACCACAGGTTTAACTGGTTTTATACTCTTGATCCTTGGTACCGGTCCCATTAAAGGATTCGCTACTACCTTATTAATTGGTATTGCAACTTCTTTATTTACCGCTATCTTTATAACCCGTCTCTTTATTGATGGTTATGCAAAGAGTGGAAAAGAACTTCCGTTCGCGACCTCCGCAACTAAAAACCTTTTCAGAAATGTAAAAATAGATTGGTTAGGAAAGAGAAAACTTGCTTATGTTATCTCTGGAATATTAATCATAATAAGTTTAGGATCCTTGCTCGTTCAGGGATTAAATCTCGGAGTTGACTTTGTGGGTGGTAGAACTTATACTGTTCGTTTTGACCAGGATGTTTCTCCAACCGATGTTCAGGATGACCTGGTAGCAGTTTTTGAAAGTGCAGAGGCTAAAACTTTCGGTCCAAATAACCAGCTTAAAATCACTACCAATTATCGTGTAGATGACGATGGCTCTGAGGTGGATCAAGAGATTCAAAGAACAATGTATGAAGCTCTTCAGGACTATCTACCTGCTGACCTCAGTTTTGAGCAGTTCGCTGCCGGTGGAACGGATAGAAGTCTTGGGATAATGCAATCGATGAAAGTTGGTCCTACCATTGCCGATGATATTAAGAATGATTCTTTCTGGGCTATATTAGGATCACTGGTGGTAATCTTCCTGTATATTCTATTGAGATTTAGAAAATGGCAGTTTAGTATAGGATCTGTGGCTGCTGTTGCCCATGATGTTATTATTGTATTGGGTGTATTCTCTTTGCTTTACAAGGTAATGCCTTTCAGTATGGAAATAAACCAGGCCTTCATCGCCGCAATACTTACTGTAATTGGGTATTCTCTTAACGATACCGTAGTGGTATTTGACAGGATCAGGGAATATGTGAATGAGCATACTTCATGGAATCTTGACAGGACGATCAACAAGGCTTTGGATAGTACGATTAGTCGTACCCTGAACACCTCGCTAACCACCTTAATTGTACTACTCGCCATATTTATCTTTGGGGGAGAAAGCATCAGAGGCTTTATGTTTGCCTTGATTGTGGGGGTTATTGTAGGAACGTATTCCTCATTATTTATAGCGACACCTGTTATGTTTGACAGTGTAACCGATAAGGTGAAGATTCAGAAGAAAAAGAAACTTGAAGAGGAAACTGAACAAACGGTTTAAAGAAAAATTTGATATCTATAGAAAAAGCTTTCCATTATGGGAAGCTTTTTTTTTGCCTGTTGTTGGGATCTCATATGGGGTGCACTTCATATGGTATAGTCTCTAATTAGTCTGGGATCAGGATTACCTTGAGGGGTAAACTTTTTACCTGAATGGTAGGAGCACCTAAAACGGATTATCTAATGGGTTAAGCTGGCCAGAATAAAATGAAGTGACAGGGAAGTGAGGTTGATACCAGGCAAAAGTGATAAGCTTTAATCCAGAGGTCCAATTGACCAGGGTTCGAACCAATCAAAGAATTGGGGATAAAGCAGGATTTACTGACAGATTCAAGTCAGCAACTAAGGTCGTACCTTATCCAATTGGAAGTACAAGACACTTACATGAAGTTTTTATAAAGAGATCCACCTGAGCTATTATCTATTCTTCTTCTCGTTTCTATTATTTCTGAAAGCCCTATTTTTTAGATTAAGAGCCTTCTCTTTGGAGATAATTCTGGAAATAACAGCTAAGGGAAGTTTCGGTTTTAGTGAAAATAACGGGGATTAGTCTATTCTTTTAAAAAAGATCTTATCTCCAATTTCAATATTCCATTTTTCAATAAGACCTGCATTTATTTCCAGGATAAATTGAGTTGGTTCGCCTGAGGGCAATGAGGTTTCATCCATGGGTTCCGTATTCTCGTAATAGCTCACTGCAGTGCTGTCTGAAGAGTAATAAATAATATCCAATGGAATATAGGTATTTTTCATATAGAAGGATCTTGGTTGAGCATCTTCATATATAAAGAGCATACCCTGGAGTTCTTCCATACTGTCCCTGTACATTAAACCCGTTTCGTGTTCGTATTGGCTGTCGGCAATTTCAATACTTAATTTTTTAATAGTATCCCCTTCGGGTTTAATGAGACTTAGCTCACCTTCTTTATTAAATTCGATATTTTCTTCGACTATTTTTTCTTCTGGCTTACCATCCTCTTTACAAGAAGAGAAAATGAGTGCCGAAGCCAGACCTAGGCTTAGGATAAGATTTTTGTGTATCATAGGCTGCGGTTTTTTGTTGGACGATACATAAAATAGAATCCGGCAATTATGAAAGGAATACTTAACCATTGCCCGGTATTTAATAACCAGGTTGCTCTTTCTTCTACCTGCGCTTCTTTGATGAACTCAATAAAAAACCTAACTGTCCATAGAAGGACAAGGAATAAACCAAAGATATAGCCTACTTTAAATCGCTTTTCAGTTTTCCAGTATAGATACCATAGTAATATGAAGATTAAAAGATAACAAACCGATTCGTATAGTTGGGCGGGGTGTCTCGGAAAATCTTCCCCGAGTTTGGCGAAAATGACCCCATAATCTGAATTGGTGGGCTTTCCTACTATCTCAGAATTGATAAAATTACCTATTCTTACAAAAATACCACCACTGGCAACTGGAATAACTATTCTATCGAGAATCCAGAGAACTGGTTTGTCAAGGACCTTCCTGCGGTATAAATACATTGCTATAATAATCCCAATGGCAGCACCATGACTTGCCAGTCCTCTGAAACCAGTAAATTCAAATTCCGGTTCAAATCTTACGGGTAAAAAGATCTCTAGTAAATGGTCTTGAAAGTAGTCCCAATCATAAAAGATCACATGCCCCAGTCGCGCTCCAATAAGGGTTGCCAGTACGGTGTAAATAAATAGAGAATCCAGTTTCTCAATTGCAATACCTTCCCGCGTATAGATACTTTTCATTATATACCATCCTAATCCGAAAGCAATAAGAAACATTAAACTATAATAATGAAGGGTTAAGAACCCTAAATCTAAACCTTCAGATGGGTTCCAGGTAATTGCATTTAAATACATGAAGTAGATTTAATTGTTAATAAGGTAAAGATACATATTTGAAGCTTTCTGAAGGTAGCTACTTATCCTTTTTTGGTGGAACAGGATCATAGCCTTTCCCTCCCCATGGATTGCAGCTAGCTATCCTTTTAATGCTTAACCAGCCTCCTTTAAATATTCCAAATCTTTCTAAAGCAGTCAGGGAATATTGCGAACAAGTAGGCGTGTAGCGACAGCTCGCCGGGGTAATTGGCGAAATAAAATTGCGGTAAAATTTCACCAATAATATAAAAGGATATGCGAGTATTTTTTTTAGCATTTTCAATCTAGACTGAAAGTCGTACCTTCTTTACCGTCTTTTAGCTGAATACCAATATCCTGTAGCTGATCCCTGATTTTATCGCTCAGAGCGAAATCCTTATTTATCCGGGCTTCGGCTCTCAGTTTTATAAGAAGCTCGATGGTTGCTGAAAGTTGGTTTTGCGTGCTCTCTTCATTGGCTGCAGCTTTGTCCAGAAGTCCTAAAACATCAAACATAAAAGCTTTCATGGTTTGAAGCAGAGTTTCCTTGTCTTCCGAAGAGATTTCGGCTTTACCTTCTTTAACACTATTGATGAATTTTACGGCATCAAATAGTTTTGCGATAAGGATAGGGCTATTAAAATCGTCATTCATAGCATCGTAACAGGATTGTTTCCAATCGCTGATCGAGATAGATGATGATTTGCTAACCGGCAGTTTTTTTATTTGATGATAGGCATCCATCAGCCGGTTAAAACCTTTTTCACTTGCAGAAAGGGCTTCATTCGAGAAATCCAGTACACTTCGATAATGCGCCTGGAGCATAAAAAACCTTGTCACATTTGGAGAAAATGGTTTTTCCAGTATATTATTATTGCCAGAAAATATCTCTTCAGGTAAAATGTTATTCCCGGTACTTTTAGCCATTTTTTTGCCGTTAAGAGTGAGCATATTGGCATGCATCCAGTAATGAACCGGGTTTTTCCCTGTGGAGGCTTCTCCCTGGGCTATTTCACATTCGTGATGCGGAAATTTAAGATCCATTCCACCCCCATGGATATCGAATTCCTCTCCGAGATATTTGGTGCTCATGGCCGTGCATTCTAAGTGCCAGCCAGGAAATCCGTCACTCCAGGGTGAAGGCCAGCGCATAATGTGTTGGGGTTCTGCCTTTTTCCAAAGTGCAAAATCCTGTGGATTCTTTTTGTCGCTCTGAGCGGCAAGTTCCCTGGTGTTGGCGATCATATCATCAAGTGAACGTCCGCTCAATTTTCCATAGTGATGACTTTCATTGTATTTCATCACGTCAAAATATACCGATCCGTTAGCTTGGTATGCAAACCCTTTATTTAGGATCTCTTTTATAATTTCTATTTGTTCCACTATATGGCCAGTAGCAGTAGGTTCGATACTCGGAGGTAAATTGTTGAATTTTTGAAGGATACTGTGAAAATCTATGGTGTACCGTTGTACTACCTCCATAGGTTCAATTTGTTCTAACCTTGCTTTTTTGGCGATCCGGTCCTCCCCGCTGTCGGCATCATTTTCTAAATGACCTGCATCGGTTATATTTCTTACATATCTTACTTTATACCCCAGATGTTTTAAATATCTGAAGACAAGATCAAAAGAAATGAAAGTACGACAATTTCCTAAATGAACATTGCTGTAAACAGTTGGACCGCAAACATACATGCCTACATTTCCCGGATTAATTGGGGTGAAAACTTCTTTCTCCCCACTCATTGAATTATACAGTTTTAAGCCTTGTTCATCAAAAAGCGCCATAGGTAGTTGGTTAATTAAAATGGAAAAATAATATTATGAAAAAGAAGTGTCTAGTTTGATGTAATCAAGGAATTCACGTTTTACTTCTTTATTTTTAAAAGCTCCTCCAAACTCACTGGTGACAGTACTGCTTTCAATATCTCTTATTCCCCTACTGTTAACGCACAGGTGTTTAGCATCCACCACGCAAGCAACATCAGGTGTTCCAAGAGCTCTTTGCAGTTCCTGAACTATTTGCATGGTCATTCGTTCCTGAACTTGTGGGCGTTTGGCGAAATAATCGACGATACGATTCATTTTGGAAAGCCCTATGACTCTTCCTTTGGAGATATAAGCGACGTGTGCCTTTCCAACGATAGGTAGTAAATGGTGTTCACAAGTAGAATAAACGGTGATATTTTTTTCTACCAGCATCTCTCCATACTTGTATTTGTTTTCAAAGGTGGAGGCCTTAGGTTTTTTAGCAGGATCAAGTCCGGAAAATATTTCGTTCACGAACATCTTAGCCACCCGTTGGGGGGTCCCCTGAAGGCTGTCATCTGTTAGATCCAGTCCCAGAGTTTCCATGATTTTTTTTACATCATCCTTGATGAGGGCAACTTTTTCAATATTACTGAGTTCAAAAGCATCTTCGCGTATTGGTGTGTTTGCACTGCTGCCCGCATGGGCATCCCCCATTTCATCAATTTCCGTCAAAATTTTGTCTATTTTCATCCCGTTTTACAATAATTGTCGTAATCAGTGGTTTCAGCTTGCAAAGATACAATTTTAATAGTTTTTTCCCTTCGTCCTATAATCTGAAGATTCTTCCTTATTTTTTAAATTTATATATCTTGCTGTAGTAGCTATGAAACATGTCTTAACGCTATTCGTATTCTTTTTAATAAGCCTTCCTTCAGTATGGGCTCAGGGAGAAGTTTGTGCAAATATTGAGCCTTTTTGTGCTGGAGGTGAGGAATATGTTTTTGAAAATAGCCATAAAGATAATAGTGAGCGGGAATATGCTGAGGAAGGTCCATATTATGGTGATCTCACTACGCAACCATATCCAAGTTGGTATTTCTTACAAGTCCAGGAAAGTGGGAAGCTTGAATTCCTGATCTCTCAAACCGAAAATGATGATGGCAGCGGTAAAATTTTGGATGTGGATTATGCGGTATGGGGTCCATTCTCTCCTTCTGATGATATCTGTGATTACGATATGCTCAGTGAGGAAAATCTTGTTGGAAGTTCCTACGAACCCGATAGTATTGAAAGGATGGATCTTGGAGAAACTAAAGCTGGAGAAATCTATGTTGTGGTCATCACAAACTTTAGTGAGACCCAGGGTTATATAAAGCTTGAACAGGTGAATGCCGGCGAGCCAGGTGCCGGGTCCACCGATTGTTTTCAAGGAGGACTCGAAGATGAGATTTATGGATGTGAGGGAGAGTCGATTCTAGTAGACGGGACGGTATTATTTGCCGATGAATATGCCTGGTTTGTAGAACAAAATGGATCCTTTATAGAAATGGAGAGGGAAACCGATGCATATTTGGAAGTTGTAGAGGAGGGAACCTATCAACTTAGCGTTTCCAATAGGTTTTCAGAAGTTATTAAAGATACCGTTTTTGTAGGCTTTTATCCCAAACCTGTTGCCAACAAGCCTAAAGATCTTTATATCTGTGATAGCGACCAGGATTATATAGATCTCACGGGGTTAAATCCTGAGATAACCTCCGGTAATTCATCAACCGAAAACCTGGAAGTGATTTTTTATGAATCTCAAGAACATATTGAAGAGGATAGGGCTATTGCTGATCCAGAAAATTATGCTAAGGTAGAAGCCCAGGAGCTATTCGCTAGGATTAGGTCCGAAAGTGGGTGTTATTCCAATCCGGTTAAAGTTAAAATTCAAGTGGATATAATTCCTGATGGGATTTTGGAGGACACCCTAATAATATGTACAGATCTTCAGGGGGAAGTTTTGGAAAATATTGCACTAGGAGAGAATCTTGGACCAAACTATGAATATGAATGGTTCTTAGAAGAAGAATTGGTGTCAACCCAGGCAATTCTTGTACTGGATGAAATTTCTCCTGGGGATAAACTTAAGCTTAGAATAACTGATAATATAGGAGGATGTTCACGGAATTTTGAAGCAGAAATGTTAGCATTTTCTGCTCCGGAAGCTGTGGAAATAGAAATTCAAGGAAATGATTTTGAGACGGGTTACACCATTACTGCAGAAGTCATCGCTGGAATTTCAGCTAATGCGGTTTATGAGTTCCAGCTGGATAACGGAGCCTGGCAGGAAAGTAATGTATTTAAAAATGTTCCTCCTGGCCCGCACCATATCACAGCTAAAGAAATTAATGGTTGCGGGGCAACTACTTCAGCAAATTTTGACCTGGTGGGTTACCCAAGATTCTTTACTCCAAATTCCGATGGTTATAATGATACCTGGAAAATTGGAGAAGGTCAGGGTATTAAAGTGCTCAAGCTTTTTATTTTCGATCGATACGGAAAACTCTTAAAGCAATTAAATCCAAACGGTGCCGGTTGGGATGGCACCTATGGAGACCGGGAATTACCAGCGAATGATTATTGGTTTAAGCTGGAATATCTTAATGAAAATACCGGAAAAACCCACAAGTTTAAATCTCATTTTACCCTTAAAAGATAAAAGCGCCCAGAAGGCGCTTTGGATTCTTATTTTTTATCTCCTAAAGTCCGAAACTAAGAGATAAGACCACACTGGAAAGGTCGCGGTTTATTCGGTAAGTATCTGTTAGACCCACATCAAACATTGGGGGATTTTCATCCCTCTGCGCATTGGTGTACGCCAGATCTAATTTTATATTTCCAAAGTTATACCCTAAGCCTGCTGAATAACCAGTAAGATCACCAACTGTGATTTCGTCCTTATATGGGCTTTCCTCAAAGCGATAACCACCACGTAGACTCCAATTTTGAATTCTGTACTCCCCTCCGAATCTAAAAGTGGAAGCTGAATTTAAGTTATTGGCAATTTGAGAATTTTGATAGCTAAAATCGGGATCCTCCTTCGGCCTGAATTCTGTGGTGGAGTAGTCCTTATAGGAATAATCAAAACTTATAAGCCCTTTTTGTCCAAATAACACGGCAATACTCCCGTTCAACTTTGAAGGAGTCTTCAAGGTATAATCTGGATATACATTTAACACATTAGGATTTACTGTGACTTTTTCGTTCTGGTCGTTATTTGTTTCAAGATATTGAGTAGTTTGCTCTTCGATATTGAACCAGGTTGGTGATTCGTACGAAGCTCCTACCCGAACGTTTTCATTTACCTTGGCGATAGCCCCAAGTTGAAAGGAAAATCCGTTTCCATTGGTACTTAAATTATTGTTGAAAAGGACTTCGTTGGTCGCGCTCCCGCTGTTATTATTGGTCTCAAGATATCGTGTAGCCCTTTCGTAGTTGATGAAATGCGTATTGAGATTAGCACCTAAGTATAGAAAATCCTGATACTGTGTGCCAAAGTTAAAAGTGAACTTTCCGTTGAGACCTGTGGCATAAGAAGCAAATTCCTGATTAAAATTTCCAGGAGCAATAAAAGAATTGTAAGTAGTGTTACTAGGATCATCAAGATCGTGGTCAATAACATAGCCCTGGTAGCCAAGCATTGCCTGTTGGGCTCCAAAACCTTCGTTCTCCCCTAAATAAGTGTATAGTTCTGAAGCCGATTCCCCGTCCATGGTTTGTAGTAAATCCAATGGAATTCCATCAGCATACCCTAAGAAATATTGATCAATCGAAGTGTTCCCTGTACCTGCGACCATAAAACTATCATCCAAATTTTTTGTTTTAGAATAATTCATGGCAAGGCTGAATTTTTTCCAGGAACTGTTAGGAGCAGTTTCGAAAACCAAAACTCCCCCGGCCTGATTAAAATAAACATCAGATTCCTCAGTGGTGGTATAGCTATTGAAATAATTTACATCGCTGTTCCTATTGTTAAAATCAAGGGTAATTGTTCCAAAACTATTAAGAAAGACCGCCGATCCTGCAGGGTTCACTGATATCGCTGACATATCTCCACCAAGTGCTCCAAAAGCCCCGCTCATGGCACGAAAGCGTGCTGTTCCTGTAAGATCTTCAGAGGAATATCTGTAAGCATCGGTTATATTTTGGGCTTGGGTATATGAGAAACCCAGTAAGGTTATTAGTAAAAAGGCTAACTTTTTCATATCCGATATTTTGTTTTTTTGTCTTGAAAAATTTTAAAAAAACCTTACAGGATTAGTCCTGTAAGGTTGTGTGATGTATGTCAAATTCCTGGTTAAAATTATCCTCTGCCGCCCCCACTTCTACGTGAGCTGCCTGAACTCCTTGTAGTTCCAGAGCTTCGGCTGGAAGAAGATGAACTTCTTACTGCGCCGCTACTACGCGAGGAGTTCCTAGAAGACCTGTTATAGGTGTTATTGCTTCTAGTGGTACGACTTCTATTATAGGTCGAATTAGAGTTAGAACGTCGTGTGTTAACATTTGAATTTACACGGGTTGGTTCTGAATTCCTGGCAGTTCTACTGTAAATTCTTGAATTATCACCTCTGCTGATTGCTTGTCTACGAGCAGAAGCATCGTTATCTCTAATTCGTCGAATACTCCTTGAATATGAATTTACCCTGTCTAATGAAGCATCTCTTCGGGTTGAGGTATAATCGGAATATGAATTTCTGCGACCGGTATTGTAGGCCACATCATCGTATGGAGAGCGGAAATGGTAATTATAACCCCATCTATTATAGGGGTGTCCATAATACGTTCCATATCCCATTCCGTACCAGCTACCCCAGTAAGAACCGAAGCCAAAGCCCCATCCTATGCGAGTGCCCCAAGGGCTATAGCCAAATCTTGAACCCCAATGGGGATAGTAATAGCCGGGACCCCAGTAAGGATCAATAAAAAATGGATCATACCAGCGATTGTAGTATGAGGCGCCCCAACCCCAGTAGTATGGATTGTAGAATCCACTATGCCATCCGGTATTATAAATGTTTATTGTATATTGGTCTGGGTCGTTTCCCCATGGAGCATATCCGCCCGTATAACTTATTGCTTCTTCTTCATACCTTTCATCTTCATACTCGCCTGTAGAGGTATACTCCTCCACATCAGTAAAGATCATTTGATCTGCCATTTCTCCATAAATTGCAGATTTTTCAGCAAAGAGATTCTTATAATAAGTACTTGCATTATTGTCTTGAGTAGCATATTGAGATTGATCGGTTTCAGAAGGATAAGTCTCACTTCTGTCACCATAGATTCCGTCTTCATAACCGGAATACTGTGTGGAACCACAAGATGCTAACAATAGCAATAATATTAGAGGAGTTATTAAGACCCCTGCTTTTTTCGGAAAGTTGTAATTGCGTATCATTAGCCTTTATTTTATTGTTGAACATTACAAAAATAGTTAGTTTTGCGCTAATTGTTAGTTATACACTGACTAACTGTATATTAATAAGTGTTAAATATAGCACAAGTTTTGTGCCAAATCATTGGAATGGGGAAGAACATAGTTACACGAAGCGAAGATTATTCAAAGTGGTATAATGAACTGGTAGTTAAGGCTAACCTGGCTGAAAACTCTGCGGTTAGAGGTTGTATGGTAATTAAACCTTATGGTTTTGCCATTTGGGAGAAGATGCAATCTCAATTGGATAAAATGTTCAAGGATACCGGGCATGAGAATGCTTATTTCCCACTTTTTGTTCCTAAGAGTTTATTTGAAGCAGAAGAAAAGAATGCCGAAGGATTTGCTAAGGAATGTGCTGTAGTAACTCATTACAGGTTGAAAACAAACCCTGACGATACTTCCAAACTGATTGTGGATCCTGAAGCAAAACTTGAGGAAGAACTTATTGTAAGGCCAACTTCAGAAGCTATTATCTGGAATACGTACAAAAATTGGGTTCAGTCCTACCGCGATCTACCTCTTTTGATTAACCAATGGGCTAATGTGGTTCGATGGGAAATGCGAACTCGTCTATTTTTGAGAACCGCCGAATTTCTATGGCAGGAGGGTCATACCGCTCATGCCACTAAACAGGAGGCTCTTGATGAGACAATGCAGATGAATAATATTTATGCTGAATTCGCTGAGGATTTTATGGCAATGCCTGTAATAAAAGGGAGTAAGACAGAGAGTGAACGTTTTGCGGGGGCCGAAGAAACCTATTGTATAGAAGCTATGATGCAGGACGGGAAGGCTTTACAGGCAGGAACTTCGCATTTTCTAGGTCAGAACTTTGCAAAGGCTTTTGATGTAAAGTTTACTTCAAAAGAAGGAAAGCTCGAATATGTTTGGGCGACCTCCTGGGGTGTATCCACTAGGTTAATGGGAGCCCTTGTTATGACCCACAGCGATGATAATGGCTTGGTTTTGCCACCAAATCTTGCACCGATACAGGTGGTAATAGTTCCAATTTACAAAGGAGAAGTGCAATTGAATCAGATCTCCGGGGTGGCCAACAAGCTTGCAGATGAATTAAAGGCTGCAGGTATCTCCGTGAAATACGACGACCGAGATACGCAAAAACCAGGATGGAAGTTTGCACAATACGAAATGCAGGGAGTTCCTGTAAGATTGGCGATTGGTCCTAAAGATCTTGAGAAAGGCTCTGTAGAGCTGGCCAGGAGAGATACTTTGACCAAGGAATTTGTTCAGCAGACCGAAGTGGTAAATAAAGTTAAAGAGCTGATGGTAGAGATCCAGCAGAATCTTTTTAATAAGGCAAAGAATTTTAGAGACCAGCATATTACGCGTGTAGATTCTTTTGATGAATTTAAAAAAGTACTGAAGGAAAAGGGCGGATTCATTTCAGCGCATTGGGATGGAACTTCAGAAACTGAAAATAAAATAAAAGACCTTACCAAAGCCACTATTCGATGTATCCCCTTTGACAGGAAAGAAGAGGCGGGTAGCTGTATTCTCACTGGAAAACCTTCTGCCGGAAGAGTACTTTTTGCTAAGGCCTATTAAATTTTAATTTTTTTCAGCATAGATTTGCGGCATTGAAAAATAGTTGTATTTTTGCATCCGCATTTAAAGAAAAAATGGTCCGTTCGTCTAGGGGTTAGGACGCCAGGTTTTCATCCTGGTAACAGGGGTTCGATTCCCCTACGGACTACAAAAGAAACAGAAGAATGTTTTGTAACCTGAAAAGGTTTTTATTGAAGATTAATGGTCCGTTCGTCTAGGGGTTAGGACGCCAGGTTTTCATCCTGGTAACAGGGGTTCGATTCCCCTACGGACTACA